>NZ_VLNR01000081.1 GCF_007489275.1 Aquimarina algiphila | reverse complement strand
ACAAGTTATTTAATACACACACTTTTGGGGGTGGGTCAATTTAAACAAGAATAGGTGGGTCAGTTTAAATAGGATTTACTGGGTCAATATAATAGGAATAGGTGGGTCAGTTTGGCAAGAATTTCCAATTGACTTTCCAATCCGTTGTGTTTCTTTCATTCTATTTTTCTATACTAACCGAGGCTATTATTTCCGAAGATAGGTTTTTCTGAAGATCAATTATCTTTGAAGAATCATAAAATCTCATCAATAACTTTTTTTTCTGTGGTTTCCCCATTAAAATAATACTCTGCATTTTCTCTGGAAAGATCTCGTCTAAATTCGTTGTGTTTGTAATATTTCCATTTTATATTTTTATCATCTTCTATTTTTTCTAATCCTTTTCTGGAAATAAACGATTGCATATAGTATGATGTTTTTTTATACCGTCCTTGACTCTCTTTTCTTTCGACCAATCTAAGATAGCGATGGTTTTTTCTAATATAAAGTACACATACTACTATAATACTTAATATAACGATTCCTAAAATACTAAAGGTTTGTAAAGGGGCTAAAGGAAAGCTCGTCAAGAAAAGTAATCCTTTAAAAAAAAGAAAGAATGATAATATCCCAAGCAATATACCTGGAACTATTATTTCTTTAATATGTAGATTATTTTTTTCTAAAAATTTCTGTCGGAATCCAGGTTTATAAATCGATTTTTTAACCCGAGAGATTACAAGGTCATCTACTTTATTTTTAATTGTTTTTTGGTCAAAAAAAAGTTCAGCTTTTCTTCTCTCAGAAGGATCTTCTCCATTAGAAGAATAAAACGACTCTACATCTGTCCATTTTATGTTCTTATCAAGGACTATTCTTTCTGGTTTTTTGTATGAAATATAGGATTGAACAATATAATATACAGCTTCTTCATTTTGACCTTTCTGTTCTGTTCTTTTTATAATTCGATAATACCGATGATATAGATTGTTATACAACTTAAACAAGAATATTACTACTATTATAGATATCCCAAAAATTGGTAAGAACCAAGCGGTAATGCTTAAATGCATTATTACCGAACAAATTAAAAGTGGTATCATCATAAAGAATACCATTTCTAAATTTTCTGCATGACTATTAATCGTATTGTCATACCGATAAGGTTTATATATTGATTTCCTAATCAGAGGGGGTTCTTCCATTTTTTTCTATAATATAACAATCAAGAGTTAAATATCAGTATTGTTTATTTAAAAGTAAAAAAATATTCGATCAAAATAGCATCTCCATAAATTGTATCGGTTCAATAAATCTGGCGTCAAATAAAATAAAGCTATTTTTATATTTTAAAACATTGGTGATTAGTTTTTTAGCTGATCTAAAAAGCAAAACACAATAAATAAAACATGTTATGATTTTAAAAAGAGGTCATTATTTAGCTCCTAACTATCAAACCTATGATTTTAATGATTTTCTAGTGGGTACAACAAAATATGAAGCCCCGGTAGAAACCGGAGTTTGGCATTCTCATGAAAAGCCAGTCATTAGTTTTGTGCTCTACGGGGGTAATAAAGAATATCGCAAAGGTAAAGAGATCGAAAGATTAGAAGGAGCAATAAATTATTACCATGCTCATGAACTTCACAAGAATATCTATACTAAATTCCCTTCGAAACACATAAGCCTGGAAATAGATGATACTTTTTTAACAAAATATGAGCATACAGAAGAGTCTATCGAGTTAGCAGTGACAAAAAACCATGATGCTCGTTTTACTTTTATCAAATTACTCAATGAAGCCGAAATTAATGATCTACAATCCTATAGCTCAATAGAAATGTTATTATTAACTTTTCTAGAAAACTCCCTTAACTCAAAAGATGACTTATTATTTCCAAAATGGATGCTATCTATAAGAGATATTCTAAATGATAGATGGAATGAAAATATTTCTTTAAAAGAATTAAGTGATAACGTTAATGTCCATCCAACTACAATTTCGAAGAATTTTAGAACGTATTTTCAATGTACTCTAGGCTAATACTCCCGTAAAATAAAAATAGACCGTTCACTTGATTTATTAAAATCTAAACAGCATTCTCTTACAGAAATTGCATATATATGTGGTTTTTCTGACCAAAGTCATTTTACCCGTGTTTTTAAATCTATCTCTGGTTATTTACCTAAAGAATATACTAAAGTCTAAATAAATCTTGCGTTATCTCTTTTTATCATTCTTATATGTTTTGGAAATCAGAAGATGATAACTTTTATCCAAGAATGGAAAATAGTCCGTGCTCCTTTTCATCAAATCTCAGTATATGAACATCCTTAGTTTTTACTTTAAAGAACCCATTGAAAGTTGTAAATCAGGCTCTTTAAATAAAAAAAACTATTTTTAATATTTAGTGTCATGCACAAAATTAATGTTACTTCTTTCTATTTTATTGTTCTTTGATCATTCAAAACTTGCTACCAGACTTGCAAGATTAAGTTCATAGGACGAAAAAAACATGAAATCAACAGAGATTTATAAATGGCATGGTAACATTTTAATATGTTACGACACTTACTTTTATAACACTGAAAACTATGATAATGATTTCACTAAAATCAGGGTAATATTACTATTCTTTTTAAAACTACATTTATCATCATTATCTCTATTCATATAAACATTAAAGTCAAAACAATTTAAAAAATGGATAATTATTACAAACCATCAGGAAAATTTTCTGCAACCTCATTACTTTACTTTATACTACTATCATGTACAGCATTCCCAATTCTTGGGCTTGTATATGCATACTGTATATGGTACATCCCATTCTTTTATATTAACTTTCTTATCACAGGAGCATTTGGTTTTGCTATCGGGTACCTAATCAATGTTTTTGTTATCGGAAAAGGAAAAGTTAGAAATACAATGCTTGCAGTTATCCTAGGAATATTAGGCGGACTTATTGCAATGTATTTTCACTGGTCGGTTTGGACTGATCTGGTTATCAACTCTGGTGAAAGCTATGGGACATCACGAATAGGTATTACTGTAAGTAATATAAAAATTTTACAAGTTTTCACTCTAGTAACACAACCTGATGTTTTATTTAGTTTAATTGGAGAGATTAATGAAGTTGGAGTCTGGGGAATTCGTAATGCAACTGTAAGTGGAGTTTTTTTAACGATCATTTGGATCATCGAATTATTAGCAGTAATTGGTATTAGTACATTAACATCATTTCCTAAAGCCGGAGAGCCCTTTTGCGAAACCAATAATAACTGGTTTAAAGAAAGTGTTTTACCTGCTTTTAATCATATCCCCGAAACCTCTAAAATGATTGCAGATCTGGAAAAAGGAGATCAGAGTGCCTTTAATGAATTAGCACCCTCTTCTAATATAGAACAAGATCATAGTGTATTTACATTATATACATCTGATCAAAACAAATGTTATCTTTCTATTGAAAACAAAAAGGCCAAAAGAGATAACAAGGGAAAACTTGATTTTGACACTGATACCTTTATTGAATATATTTCTTTAAATACTACTCTTAAAGATATATTACTAGCGAAATAAGTTATCAAGAGAGGTATAGAAATTTGATATTTCTATACCTCTTGTTCTAAAAAATGGGAAATAAATCGAGAAAGGTTTTAACATTAAATTGTAAATAAACAGGAATGTTCCTTTTATTTTTGAGCATGATCAATTTAAATTGATGATTCTAATCAATGCATAACAAATGATCCTGCACAAACTAATTTTATTTGCTCTTATTATTGTTTCATGTAATGCCTTAGCACAACAAAAGCATACAGAACCTACCTCTCCATATTGGGAAATCACGAATAGAAAAAGTATTGTTTGGGATATAACTAAAGAAAAAAGGCTTCCCCATAAGGAAAATATAGAAATGGCAGGCAAAAATGTAGCTTCCATTATCTACTACAAAATTGACGAAAACAAAAAATTATCTATTACAAAAGATGTTATCTTCCCTCAACTTAGAACATATAATAAGTCAAATGAACCTGACTGGAAGAAATATAGAGCGTATTTCAGAAAAAGCATCTCAGATCAAATCGCTCCTTCTATTGCCTATAAAAACAAAATTATAGTCCCATCTACAGTAGATTCTGTTGAAATTGGTGGCATGCTTACTTTTTATCACACCCCAGTAGAAGACTTACAAATTATAAAGACGATATACCCATCTATGGAAGACAGGTATATTGTAGAACGATGGGAAATAAAAAATGTTAGTCAGGTCATCAAAGAATTATCTATTTCGAATTGTAAATTAAAACAAAGTGAAGTCGGTTATAAAGGTGAGTATACTTTTGAGATGTTTAGTGATGCTTCAGAACAACTTAACTTATCTCCTGGCACATCTTATAGTTTCCCTGTGTATTATGGAGCTACTCTAAATAAAGAAAAAACCATAAATTTTGATTTTAGAAAAGCAGAGCAACAGAGAAAAGATTTTCTGTCTACAATGCAAAACAATCTTGTCTTAGAAACTCCTGACAAAACAATTAATACGCTTTTCTATTTTTCAAAAATACGAGCTTCAGAAAGCATATTTAACTCCTCTATGGGACTTGTACATTCTCCGGGAGGTGGAAATTATTATGTTGGTATTTGGGCCAATGACCAAGTAGAATATAGTGGCCCTTTTTTTCCTTACTTAGGATATCAAACAGGAAATATAGCGGCCTATAATACTTATATTCATTTTCAGAAAAATATACCCGCAGATACTACTGCAATTGCATATGCTTTTGAAGTTGATGGAAATTTTAAGATGGATCATCTTGATCGTGGTGATGCTGCAATGATTGCCTATGGAGCATCGCATTATGCATTGGCTTCTGGTAATCAAAAAACAGCCAGCGAATTATGGCCTTTAATTTCCTGGAGTTTAGAATACTGCCATAACCATAGAAATGCATCTGGTGCAGTGCTATCAGAGTCTGATGAAATGGAAGGACGAATAGCAACTGGTACTGCAAATTTATCCACCTCTACATTGTATTATGGAGGATTAAAATATGGTATTCGTCTAGCTGAAGAGCAAAACATGAAAGATTTAGCAAAAACCTATAAAGCTCGTTTGTCGGCAATGAAAAATGTCATCAACGACTATTTTGGTGCTACATTAGAAGGTCTTGAGACCTATAAATATTTTGATGAAAACAAACATCTACGACATTGGATATGCCTTCCTTTAAGTATGGGGATTACCTCTCGAAAAAAAGGAACTATAGATGCTCTATTAGGTAAGTTATGGACAGAAAATGGTGTTTTGGTAGAATTTAAGCATGAGACTAATACTGACTCTACTACTTTCTGGGATAGAGCTACATTATATGCCTTACAAGGAGTCATGAAAGTGGGTGAGACCGATAGAGGCTTTAAAAAATTAAGGAGTTTTTCAGAAAAACGCCTATTAGGTGACCATGTGCCTTACGTTGTAGAAGCATATCCTGAAAATAATATGAAGCATCTCTCTGCCGAAAGTGCCTTGTATTGTAGGATTATTACCGAAGGGTTATTGGGATTAGAACCTTTAAGTTTCAACAAAATAAAAATCACCCCGTCTTTGCCAAAGACATGGGATCATCTTAAACTACAAGACATTGCATTATTTGGACAAAAAACAGATATTCTGCTGTCTCGAGACCTTAAAAGATTAAGATTAAAAGTTATATGTAATGAAAAAATCATTTTTGACGAAAGTATAAAACCTAATACTGAACTCTCTATAATATTACCTGCCAAAAATTAACAGTGTTATGAAGATTTTTGATGCTCATTTTCATATTATCAATCCAGACTTTCCATTAGTAGAAAATAATGGGTATTTACCTCCTGCTTTTACTGTCGAAAATTACAAACAACAAACTAAAGAATTTAATAGTGTTGGTGGTGCAATTGTATCTGGTTCTTTTCAAGCTTTTGATCAGGAATATCTCATACACGCACTTCAGAAAGTAGGTAATAACTATGTAGGTGTTGCAAATATTCCTTTTAATCTTGCTGATGAAGAATTAAGGAGATTACAAAACTCGAATATTGTTGCTGTTCGATTTAACCTTAAAAGAGGTGGTTCTGAAACTATAGATAAATTGCCACAATTGTCAAACAAGCTCTTTGACGATTATGGATGGCATACCGAACTCTATGTAGATGCTAAAAATCTTAAGGAATTAAACCCTCTACTATCAAAAATTCAAAAATTCTCTATTGATCATCTTGGTTTATCCAAGGAGGGATTACCAGAACTATATGCATGGGTAGAAAAAGGAGTTCGGGTAAAAGCAACTGGGTTTGGACGAGTTAATTTTAACCCTATTCCTGTCATGAGACAGATTTATGATATCAACCCTAAAGCATTATTGTTTGGGACTGACTTACCATCAACAAGAGCAAAAATACCATTCTCTCAAAAAGACATCAATATCATAATAGACAATTTCTCGATGTCAGAACAGGAAAATATTTTTTATAAAAATGCTCAACAATGGTATAATAAATCCAGACATTTTTAAAATATTATGAATTGCTGACATACCGTTGTCATTATCCCATTTTACTTTTACATCAAACCAAATAATGGATCATAATGGCAGAATTGCTTAAAAATATTTACACTCGCGAGTTTTTTGAAACCTTTACAAATTCACTTCAAAAAATAGTTCCAAATTTTAACACCTCTTCTTTCTTTAAACATATTTTCAATACCGAATGGGAACATAAAGAATTAAAACAACGCATGAGACATATTGTGATTGCTTTACAACATCATCTGTCACCCGAATACTCTAAAAATGTAACTACGATTATTCAGGTTATTGATCAACTTCAAAAAGACGGTGTTAAAGAGAATAGTTTAGAATACATGTTTTTTCCTGATTTTATAGAATATTATGGTATTGATGAGTACGATATTTCTATTGCTGCAATTGAGAAAATCACCCAGTTTACAAGCTGTGAATTTGCTATTCGCCCTTTTATCTTAACATTTCCGAATAAAGGAATACAACAAATGACAACATGGTCTCAGCACAAACATCCTATGGTACGAAGATTATCCTCTGAAGGGTGCAGACCCCGATTACCTTGGGCTATGGCACTTCCATTTCTAAAAAAAGACCCTACTCCAATCCTTCCGATTTTAAAACGTTTGAAAAATGATGAGTCCGAATCTGTTCGAAGAAGTGTAGCCAATAATCTAAATGACATTTCAAAAGATAATCCAGATATCGTTATTAACCTTGCATATAACTGGTATAGTAAATCAAAAAACACCGATTGGTTAGTTAAACATGCCTGTAGAACCTTACTAAAACAGGGAAATATAAAAACAATGAAACTATTTGGATATGGAGCCATTCATAATATCAAAATAGAAGATTTAAAGATTCATACTCCAAAGGTGAAAATAGGGAGCGCACTAGATTTTACATTTGAGCTTCATAATATTGGTAATTCATCATCCAAATTACGATTAGAATATGGTTTATATTATCAAAAAGCAAATGGGAGCTTATCTAAAAAAGTTTTTAAAATAAGTGAAAAAATATATCCTGCAAAATCATCAACAGTAATCGATAGAAAACAATCTTTTAAAGTAATTACCACCCGAAAATTTCATATAGGGTTGCATCGATTATCAATCATTATTAATGGTCATGAATTAGAAAAATACGATTTTGAACTTATTATGTAAGAGATCGTTTATCAAAATCATAACTCAACAATCTGACAAAATCATAATTCTGTCAGACGATTTCATCATTTAAAAAGGTTTTCAAAATCATTAATCGTTACTTAGCTTTTTAGGTATTAATATTAGTGAAAATCGAGATTGTGAAAAAAAGGATATTCTATTTTTTTAAAAGGCTTTTAATTGTAATTTTTTTGGGAATTACAATCATCATTGTAGCCATATTATGGCCTTTACCAAAACTTAAAGTCCCTCAAGAACATAATGTTATACTAATCAAATCTATCAATATCATTGATGTAAAAACAGGAGCCGTTATTCCTGATTACGATATACTTATCAAAAAGAATATCATTACCAGGATTGACAGTATAATACACCCCAGGCAACAATACTTTATAATTGACGGAACAGATAAATATATCATCCCCGGATTATGGAATATGCATACTCATTCTACACAACATTCGGTGTGGTTACATCATCCACTTTATATTGCTAATGGAGTCACTGGTATCAGAGATATGTCTGGACAGCTTAACAAAAAAGATAGTTATTGGGCTGGTACCAAAGAACGTTTACAGTGGAACAAAGAATTAGCACAACACACTCGAATTACCCCTAGATATGTACTGCAAAGCAGTTATCAAATGGATGGAGAATCTTCTGTCCCCAGTGATTTTCCAGAGTTTTTCAAACTAAAAGAAGAACGAGATATTAAACCTTTATTGGAGTTTTATCAAAATGAAAATACTGACTTTATTAAGGTGTATATGCAAATCCCTCCTAAATCTTATCGTAAACTTGCTCTCGAAGCTCCAAAATACGGAATGCATATTGCCGGACATAAACCTATACATATATCCCTGGAAGAAGCAATACAATTAGGACAACGTAGTTTTGAACATGGTCGCATTTTTATGTATGATTGTTTTCCTGGAGCGGATAGTTTAAGAACTTTGAAAACCTGGAAAGCCTTTTACACAAAATCAAAGCCTTTAATGGTTTCAGATTTTAACAAAGAAAAAGCAATACGACTTATGAACCTTATGAAAGAAAAGAATGCACATTGGGTTCCAACATTACAAACTCTTAAATCTGATGCATTCGCTCATGTTTCAACATTTACAGATGATCCAAACGTAAAATATGTTCCTACACTAAAACGAAAATTATGGTGGGATCCGGGGATCAAAAAAGCAGCTAAAAAAAATAAAGCTCCAGAAAGTCAAGATGAGAATCTAAATTTTTATCGTGCTTCACAACAACATGTAAAGATGGCGTATCAACAAGGGGTTCCAATTATGGCAGGGACTGATGTAACAGATGTTAATGTTTTTGCTGGTTTTAGTTTACACACAGAACTTGAAGATTTAACAAAAAGTGGATTATCCAACCTCGAGGCTTTACAAACTGCTACAATAACTCCAGCAAAATATTGCGGATTAGAAAGTAAATATGGTACAATTGCCATCGGGAAAACCGCAGATTTGGTTATTTTAAATCAAAACCCATTAGAAAGTATAACAAATACTAAAAAGATATATGGGGTTTTATTGGATGGAATATTTTATGATGCTAATGATATAAAAGAATTGAAAGAATTTACTGCTTCCCTTGCTTCAACTTTCCACATGAATATTAAAGTGGCATTCAGTTTAATTAGTAGCCCATTAATACGTGTCCAGCTTGCAGATTAAATAAAAAAAAGCCTGTGTATTAACGACACAGGCTTTTCTTTTTTTACAGGAGTTAGGTTAGTTTGTGGATTGCATCCTCGAATAAATAAACTTAAGGGTAGTATCATCTCCCACATCGGGATCATTGTATACTACAGTAATCTCTAAGTTACCATCTTTAAGAATTGCATCAGACTTTGTAAATGATAATAAATTCTTTTTTTCATAGGAAAAATAATATCCTCCATCAGATTCTTCTTTCCATCCACCTCTGGTTTCTTCTGTGTGTTTTATACACTCTCCACCAGTACCAAAATCCTCATAATAGCTGTTCTCGACAAATTTGCGAGTCACTAGAACCTCTAGTGTTGTCAATTTTTCGCAAGGAGAAAGAGGAAATTCCTTAAAAGGCGTGTCCTCTCCTTCATTACTGAATTCTTGCTGTAATTGCCATGTGCCTATTATAGTTGCATTGGAAGTATTTGCATCATTGCTTCCGCAGGAATACATTCCAAAAAATAATACAACACTTAGCAAAGCATAAGTAGGTAATCGTTTGTTCATATGTTGTATTTCCAATTACAGATACAAAAATCAGAAAAATACTTCTGATTAACAAATAATTAACGTTAAAAAGTGCATTTTATCGATATTTAATGTTTTTTGTCGATATAAATTATAGTTCATTACACTTATGATCAATTAAATTTGTATCTATGTTCTAACTTTTTGGTTCATCATTTAATTTCGAAACTACTCACTATTAAAAACTAACTATGATTATTTTTTTCGGAACACATTCGATACGAATAAAAACATACACATACAAAGAATTAGGTCTGGATGAAAAATATAGTGGCTTAAAGTTTCAACTATATCAAAACTTCTTTTTTATATTCTTTATCCCGGTGTTTCCAATAACCAAATTTTGGAAAGTAAAAAATAGTCTTACAAATAAAGAAGTAGGTACTGATGCTGAGTTACGCACGCAACTAAATCTGGTTACAGCCAGAAAAAAAACTCCGTATTGGGCTTATACTGGTTTTTTTATACTTATTACCCCTGTTCTCTTTTTAGTTGGGTTATTGTTACTTAATCTCACTCAGGAAATAACCAGGTCTGCAGAAAAAGGAATTGAATCTATCGAAAGAAGAAAAGAAAATGATAAACTTAATGAAGAGACCATTGACCTCATTAAAAATCCTGAAGTAGGCGATCTATATCATATAAAAATGATAGAAATGATTCCGAAAAAAGACGTTAACGGAAAAAGAAAAGGTTTTAAAAAGGGAGAAAGAGAAGAGTTAGAATATGAATTAACACAATTTTCGATAGATAGTTTAACTCTAAAACTAACTAAAATTCCTAATTACTTTGCAGCAGACTTAACACTTAAAGATGATGTAAAAGTTTCTGGTAAAGATCTTATTACTATTGCAGATAGTTTTAAAACGTTATATCTGTATGAGACTATTGACGGTTCAGAAGCCGTATTTGCAATACAAAAGATTGATCGTACCGATCAATAGTTATTTTACCAAAATCCCACGTTGATCCATTACAGGAAGATCTCGAAAAGCATTTTCGTTAATCGTATTTTTTCTAAAAACGTATTTTTTATCATATAACTTACTCTCTACAAAGAATGTGACCGAAAATTCATTATTCATTTCTAGAAGTTCCTCCTGAAGCATTTCAATTTTGGCAGAAGATTTAGCTTCCATAGTTCCTATGCCATGTCTCAACATAGAAGTTTTTCGTTTATCATCATATCCTTTGGTAACCACTAATACCATTTCTATAGTAGTATCCAAATCATTAATAATATAAGAATTCCAGCTTTTTGCCAAAAATTCTTCATCCCATTCTTTGACCACGGCTATATATACACCTGTTACAACTGGTATTTCTATGTCTTCCTTCATGATTAAAAGCCGATTATACTATAATGCAGATTTAAACTGTTCTAAGAAGCGAATATCATTTTCGCTAAGCATACGAATATCTGAAATCCCATATAACAATAATGCTATACGATCAATTCCCATTCCAAAAGCAAAACCGCTATACTCTTCTGGATCAATACCACAATTCTTAAGTACATTAGGATCCACCATTCCGCAACCCATAATTTCTAACCAACCTGTCCCTTTGGTCATTTTATAATCGGTTTCGGTTTCTAACCCCCAATATACATCTACCTCTGCACTGGGTTCGGTAAATGGGAAATAGGATGGTCGTAACCTGATCTTAGATTTACCAAACATCTCGGTGGTAAAATACTGTAAGGTTTGCTTTAAGTCTGCAAACGATACATCTTTATCAATATACAATCCTTCTACTTGATGGAAAAAACAATGCGATCTTGCAGAAATTGCCTCATTACGATATACTCTTCCTGGTGAGATTGTTCTGATCGGTGGTTTATTATTTTCCATATATCGTACTTGAACAGATGAAGTATGTGTTCTTAGCAAAATATCTGGATCTGTTTGAATAAAAAATGTATCCTGCATATCACGAGCAGGGTGATACTCTGGCAAATTTAAAGCTGTAAAATTATGCCAGTCATCTTCTATTTCTGGTCCTTCACTTACATTAAATCCGATACGGGAGAAAATATCAATAATTTGATTTTTCACCAAAGAAATAGGATGACGCGATCCAACATTAATAGGCTCTGCTGGTCGTGTAAGATCTCCATAAATCCCCTTTTCTTGTTCATTAGATTCTAATTCATCTTTCAGAGATTTCACCTTACCTTCTGCAGCTACCTTAAGTGCATTAATTGCCTGTCCAAATTCTCTTTTCTGATCGCTGGCTACATTTCTGAATTCTGAAAAAAATTCATTAATTAGTCCTTTTTTACCAGAAAATTTAATTCTAAATGCCTCTACATCTTCTTTGGTTTTGGCTTTGAATGCATCTACCTCTGCTATATATTCTTTAATCTTGTCTATCATCACTATTTTCTTAATAGAAGGGCAAATTTACGTAATTTAGGTTAAGTTAGGATAGCACATTCAGCTATTTTGATCTCTATTCTTTTTCAAATACAAAAAGTGTCCATTTCAGAACACTTTTTAGCATTAAAAGTTTAGTAATCCTTTGTTTCTTAAACTACTAGATAGAAAAAGAAAAAAACATATCCCAGCTCTTCTTTTTGAGGCTCTAAAACTAAATTTTACAGAAAAATATGATTAACTCTAATCTATATCGATTATTTATAACCCTAGGTGGTCCATTTTATTCTTTTCGTATCTACTATCTTCTGCTGGATATCTTAAAATTTCTTCAAAATCCCCAGAATCTTTTGCTAATGCCCAGATTAGACTTTCACCTGCATGATTTGGGCTTTTATTAAAAATTGGATCTTTATATGCTTCTTCTGCAGGGATTATATTCCATCCTTTTTCTTTAAACATTTGTATTAAATCATCTAGAAATAATGCTGCGGTTAAATTATGATGCAATAGTAATGTATGATTAATATGTCTACCAGTCATTTTATAAGAAAGGTTTTCATAAAACGTGGCTCTTTCGAAAATATGCTGGAGATAAAAATTTTTGAACCCTTCTATATTTGCATCAGAATTTTCTTTTAGTCTCTTTCTTAATCGACTATCAATATACCAATCGGAAGCATCTATAGTAACATGCCCGTTTTTATATTTTTTTTCTTTCAAAAATTGACGAATACTATCTACTTTTCCTTGAGTATTCCCTTCCTTTAAATATGGAAATCTAAATAGCCTGATATAGTTGCTATAACTATTAATCACTTTATCAGTTTTGATTAATTCTTGAGAAAAATCATTAAAACTAACCTTCTCACTATTATAGTACGGATGTGTATATGTATGGTTTCCTATCCTATGTCATTTTTCATTCCAGCTATTTAATAAAAATTTTCCGTTTTCATCTATTTTATTCTTTCCTGTTACAAAGAAAATTGTCTTGATATTTGCTTTTTCAAGATGACCCAGTAACATCGCATTCCAATCTTTAAAAGAATATTCACATCGATCTTCTGTAATACCATCGTCAAAAGTAAAACTTATCGTAGGTTGCGATATCATCTTTATAGAGATCAATAAGATGATAAATAAAAGTATGTTTTTCACTAGTCTTAAATTATGAAGAATTATTAATTTTATTGAAAGCTTATTTTAGTTCTTCACCAACATATCCTTTTGTATTATTTGTTCTCCCTGAAACTCAAATCTATCTTCTATAGAAAAAACGGTACCTGCTTCATTTATTTCACATGAATAATAAGGTTCTTCATCACCTTCTGTAATACTATATTTATTGTTTCCAAGGTTTTTCCATGTACCAACAGCTTCGTGCGAGAACTCACAGCTATTATTTGCAATCCTATGAAAAGTAGATTTTAAAGTTCCGTCTGCCAAAAAGACGACAGTATTTGTTTTGAAACAATCATCCAACTCAGTTGTTGATCCATTTTGAACCCGTTCAGAAAGTGTCCATTTTCCTATAATGAGGTCTTGAGATCCTGCATCGTCGTCGTCAGAGCTACAGGAAACAAAAAGCGTAAAAAAAATTGCTATACTTACTAGAGTAAAATTTTTCATGAATTTATATTGATTTTGTGGTTGATATGTGCATTGGTTATTTTATAGACAGAGGATAATTATTATATTTTTAATTCCATTTCATATTGGTCTACTGTGTTTTTAAGACCTATAGCATTTAAATACTTTAGTTTATTATCAAGTCTGTCATCTACATTATTAATTTTTACGGTATTTGAAATAGCCTTAATTCCTGAAAATAAACGATCCCAACTCGACTGATTTTCACATAAAACATCAAACTGAGCCAAATAACCGTTAGAGGAGTTAATAATAAAATAGGATTCTGGAATATTATCTTTTATAATTTGAATGTAACGATAATCTCCATTTTTGATTGAATTTTTATGATTATCCCAAGAATAGAATTCTTGATGGGGTATACTGTCCCAATTCATTTGGTCATAGGTTATTTCTTTTAAATCAATATTACCTATATCTTGCTTTTGTAACTCTCCCTTAAAGCACTTATAATGTTTACACTTTTGAAAACCAATACTTTCATAGGATTTAATAGCAACAATATTATCTTGTATTACTTCCAAAGAACATTTGGTAATATGCTGCCGTTTTAAATCTTCAATAGCATACTTATAAATAGATTTTGCGATTCTTTTTCCTCTGTATTCAGGAAGTACTCCTGTTCCTGTATTAAAAGCGATGACTTCTCCATTTCGTTCATCAATGCCATGAATAATAAATCCAATAAGGATATCATTATCGAACATCCCATATGACAAATCATAACGAACCTTGGCATTCTTCCACCTTTTTTTATAATACTGAAAATCAGTTGGCATTTCGACAAAATAATTTTTAAACGAAGCCAGAAAGCAATTCATTATCGATTCGAATGGTACATTTTCTAAGGTTTTAACTGTCATGTACCTAATCAATTATAAGGTTTTGTTGTACTTGCACAAACAAAAATACTAGTCCTTAGATACAATTTATATTGAGATTTGTTAATCTTAGCATAATATATTACAACCCTAATTGCCTTCTTAAAATTGAATACGGTAACAATTCTCTTTTTAAAATATTTCTATGAAATTCTTTAAGGTCAAACTTTTTATTTTTTTCGAGTTCTGATTTCCATTTAAGAATTTTATTTGATCCATATTTATAGGTAATAACTTGTACAGGCCATCTTTTCATTCTATTGATTTCTCGAAAAGCAATATCATCCTGCCCCTTAATGTGTTGTTGCCAAAATTCTAAAGCCTTTTGATCACTCCAACCATAATAATTTAATCCAACGTCCAGCACGACTCTTACTGAACGGATAATATCCCATTCCCATTTTCCTAATTCATCATATATATTTTGATACGCTCCTATTTCATTACCTAACTCTTCTATATATGCAGCCCATCCTTCTCCGACTCCTCTATATCTAAATATCTTTTGTATTTCAGAACGTGATGTAGATGACTCAACCATGATTTGATAATGATGCCCTGGCATTGCTTCATGAATATATAACCATCCCACCTGTCTTTTATTAAAAGGAGTATTGAAATAATTATAATAAAAAGTACCCTCACTATAAAAACCAGGTACTTGAGATAAATTTTTATTAGTGCCACGTTTTATGCTTACTTCTGGTACATTATCCAAAAACGGAAACAATTCTGGTAATTTCTTTGATACTTGCTTTTTGACTTCCAAAAAGCGCTGTTGAATAGTATCAATATTGGTATAAAAAAATGTAGAGTCCTTGATATACGTACTAAAAGTAAGGCTATCCATACCAGATTTAACTTGTATAGCTTTCATCCTGGATGTAACCTTTGCTATTTCTTTTATTCCCAGAGCATAAATTTCCTCTGGCGTTGTTTCCTTGTCTACCCATTTTTTTAAGAAATATGCATACCACTCTTTTCCATAAGGGACATCGAATATTTTGGTTTCAGGAATACTATCTTCTTCTCTATTCAACCATTTTTTCTCAATATCTATTCTATGACGATTAAGTTGACATTCATAAAGCATCAAATCATAATCCAATTTAGCATGATCTGGCAATTGATTTTTATTTATTTTTTGAAGTGCATGTTCTAAAGCACTAAACATTGCTTCTTGTGCATGAACGGATTTCTGGCTTTTAATATTTTTAATATTATCTACAAAGGAAAGTTGAAGTGAAGGAAGATTAAATTTCTTGTAATCCTTTATGAATTTATTGGTAATCTCATCCCATTCAGCAGATTGACCGTCAACTTTATATTGACAACCCAATAAAATAACTGCACATACTAAACCTATAATTTTTATAGAAAAATTATCTCCTTTCAAACTATTTTTTTGATTTTTCAAACCTATTTCTTTAATCACAAGAATAAGATGAATATTCTAATATGATTTGTATCATCTTGCTATTTTATATAAAGAGAAGAAGAAATTTTATAATACTTCTTAAATCGTTTAGAAAATAAAGCTAAATCTGTATACCCCAATTGATAAGCTATAGATGTTAAAGAAATATGATCTTTAAGGATAAGCTCTTCGGCTTTTTTCATTCTCAATTGTTCCTGCATCTCTAAGGGAGTCATTTTAAAACAATTCTTAAAAACTCTTGCAAAATGAAATTTTGAAATTCCTGATACCTCAGCTAATACCTTTAATGTTATTTTATGTGTATAATACCTATGGATATATTCTCTTGCTTTAAAAAGCTTAGAAATCAAGAGTTTTTGTGTCTCTACTCTCTTTGTTATACACTGTACTGCATTTCCAATTATATTCATTTCTCTATGAAAACCAAGTAAATCTTCTTTAAAATCATGAATAATATTTATAGCGTCTTTCTTAAAATCAAAAATAGAAAAAGCATTAGAAAAATTATTTAAGGATGTACCTAATTGTGTTGATAATACTCCTGAAAATGGTTGATTAAACAGCAAATCATTATCTAAAAAATCTGATACTTCAATATTTAGTAATTCTGGGTTGATATCTAGACAGCAACCTCCAGTATATATGTTTTTAGCAAACATTGTATAGTTTACATCTTCTCTCAAAATGATGAACTGTCCTTTATGTACATCTAATTGATCTGTATTAACATCATAGGACTCCTTTCCTTCAATAACATATTTTAAAGCTATTCCGGTAGTTTTTCCTTTATATTTAATAGAGGTATTAGATTGAGAAATATTAATTTTCCCAAAATTAGAATCTTGATATTTGGTTTGGTTATCGATACTCTTGTATGCTAAAAACTATTATAAATCCTAACACAAGATACTAAAACAAATATTTTTATACGATGTATTGGCTAATCAAAAAATAATTCACAATAGCTTCTTTCATCAATACCGATTGTTCTCCAGCCTTTAGATTGGGTAATTGTTCTTTGACTTTATAGTGTGGCCATCCCTGATCATCATAGAAATCAAATTCGTAGTATCCATATGGTTCTAAAAGACGACATATTGCAATATGCATCAAGTCTAATTTTTCATCTTTTTTAAATTTGCGATGAATCTGACCCAATTCCTGAACACCTATAAGATATATGATACCGTCCAGATCTAAATCTTCTCCTTCTGAAAACTGATCAGAAAGTTTTTGTACCAGATTATCCCATCGTTCCTTTAATTTTTCATCTCTTGCCATATGCCTCAGTCAATTATTGTTATCTATTATCCATAAGATAATTGGTAAAAATCCCGTTTTTTTGTTGGATTAATTCAACTCATTTTCTTATACTTTTTTACTCCACAAGAAAAAGAATACTAAAAAAGTTAAGCGTTACAAAAGTAACGCTTAACCAAAAAAAACTGATATAAATAAAGGGGAAATCTTACAATTTCCATAGAATGCCTATTCCTGCATATTGATTCCTATAATTTCTGAAGGAACGAGCATCTATATCTGTATAATTTGTACTTCTTATTCTAGAATTTATTTTGGCTGTTATCGAAAAACCATTGCCAATATCGTGAGAAGCATTTACACCAAAATTTGCATATTCATAGGTAAGTTTTTCTCCTATTCTACCATCGGTATTCCTTGCTTCAATACTTGAGTAGTTTCTGGTAATAAATGAAAACGAACCGTTTATCATTGTCTTTGCACTCTTATATTTTAGAAGTATTCCCGGGCCAAATTGATTAAACCCAGAACGGTCTGTAGAATTATCCACTCGAGTATAATAGGTTAAGGTTGGTTTTATTTGGAACTGTTCACTAAAAGGTAACTGATAAAACAACGTAGCCTTAACATAGTCCCAATCTCTTTCTCCATCGGTTATGACCTCACTTGCATTAAAAGTATCATACAATCTCTTCTTTGCATATGCATTAATCCCTAATTTATGTTTTAATTTACCTACTTTAAAAGTCTGAACATTAGACACCTCTAAGCCGAATTCATCAAACTGTAAATCCCTAATTCCAAAAGCATCAAAATCTTTAAAATTATAGAATACTTTTGTAATCAATTTGTTATTGACAAAAGGATTAAAATCAACACCTGCATTAACTCCGTATAACGTATACCCTAATGGATTAATCAAAACATCCTGATCTCCACCTAACCCTTCTCTATTCATTCGTATAAGTTTAGTTTCTGCCAAAAGCTTAACGTTTTTATTAAACTTATAATCATATTTTGCCCTAAGGTTTGCGCTCCAATAGCTATCATCAATATTTTCGTAGAATATTCTTGCCGATGGTTTTACAAAAAAGCGTATTCTATTTTTCCTATCCCACTTATTTGTATATATATAATTGGCCGAAATATCTTGATAAATACTACTTGCAATCAAATCTTCCTTGGTTAAAACACTATCGTTTACTCGTACCTCTTCTGGACTTTTGAAATAATTATATTCATATCCTCCTTGGGTTTCTGCGTTAAAAACATGCTTACTTTGTGAGAAACTTAATGTGTGTACTACAACTGTAATTACTATAGATATTATAATTCTTGTTTTCATATTTTTTTGTTTTGTGACTTTGCAATAGTTGTCCTGCACTTGCTGATAGGCAAATGAAATTCTACAAATAAAAATTAATCGCTTTAGTCTTTTTTGTAGTAAGGATTAGTTTTGTTTTTTTACTATTTTTTTATTGATTATTTACTTTAGATAGCGTGTTTAATTACTTCTTTTAACCCTGTTTTATTTACGAGTTGAATCCCTAGTCCAGGTCTAACATTGATTTCCATGATTTGTGGTCCCTTGTTTTTATCGATTACAATATCAATACCCAGATAGTTGAGAGGGAATGCTTTAGCGGTGGCTACAGCTATTTCCAAAATTTCTTTCCAATACGGTATGGGGGCACCGTTGACCAAAAAAGTACTATCTGGGTGATGATTGCTATATTTTTTACCATCATATACTTCTAACAATCTTCCTTCTTGCATATCAACTCCAATACCCACTCCATTTTGATGAAGATTTGCTTTACCATCAGATTTTTCTGTAGGCATTCTTAGCATTCCCATTAACGGAATACTGTTTAAGGTAATAATTCTAAAATCTGGTACTCCAGAAGGATATATTTCCTGAAAAAACGGATGTGGTTCTATACATTCTTCAATAAGGACTCGATCATGAGATCCTAATGAGAAAAAACCCATAATAATAGATGCCATATGCTGAAATATTTCACGATCAGAAATGATCTCACCACTACTCATCCAATTTCCTTCTTTATCCTTTTTGAGAATTTTAATTCCTCCTCCTCCACAACCATTTGCGGGTTTTATAGCTAAAGCTTTGTATTTTTTACAAGATTCCCAAGCACTTTTTATATCACTATTATATTCGATCACTGCGTATGTTTTTGCACATGGAATGTCGTTTTTATGTAGTACTTCTTTAGTTAATACTTTATCATCAGCCAGAGGATAGTACTTCTTAGGGTTATTAGGATAAATGAGTCTTATATTTCTTTCATTTAACCCAATCACATTTGATGCAGAAGCAGACTTTTTATTGAAGATTATTGAGAACATAATGATATTTTTAATTTGTTTTTTTCGTTTGTTTGTTATAGAACAGGCTACTTTATATTTACCCTACCAAAAAGTTGATTTTTATTTTTCGGGCTCCAAAAGAGGTCTGAATCTTACTAATTCTACCCATCTTATTCCTATATATCTGCCTAAAAATGTTGCTGATCCAATAATTATAAGAACAATCTCTGGAAATAAAATCAAGATAGAGGGTAACCATGACAATGAGAGAATCAGGTAAGAAATTGAAGTAGCAATTAATGTTTGGAATAATTTATCTATTGCTTTTATGTATCCATCTTCTAGAGTAGAACGAGAAAAACGTTCTGTGGCAATTGTAAGAATGATGATAGGAAAAAACGTAAGTTTTGTTAACCAATCTATATCATTCTTTATTCCAAAATGAGTAGCAATAAGGATTACAGACACCATTATCGTTAATGATATAACCAGTTTTGGTGTATATAACAGTCCTAATTTATCAAAAGGATAAGATATTAATCCAATAAACATAATGAGACCTACAAAAATTGCAATCCCAGAAACATAACCGGTATGTAGTAACGAAAATGCTATTAATACTGGTAAGAATACTCCAAAGGTCTTCAGTCCGACTATATTTCTTAGAAAAGCTACTAATAATCCTCCTATAGGCAATAGCAATAATAATCTTAGAGATCCCATAGGAATCACTTTTTTATCTACCAATGTCCAAAGTGAAAATCCTGGTAAATTATTAAGTTCTTCAGAATTCATTTTTAAAAATGATACATGATTTACTTCTTTAATTTCATAAGTATAATCAAACTGAATCCCCGGAGTATGTGTAATTAATGATTTATCTCCATGATACAATTCTAAATAATTTGCTGGCAGATATGCAAAATGATTGTTTAAGGCATCAAAAGGAACCCAATTTTCATTAATGAATACTTCTGCCCAGGCATGTGATGTTCTTTTATCCGCATTTTCAACGATAATTCCTCCTTTGACTCTAGCGGGATACCCCAGGCTTCTGCTTAGTGCTACGAATAATCTGCTCTTCCCATTACAAGAAGCTCTGTTCTGTTCTATAGTGGTTATAGCATCGGTTAACGTAATAATGGGAGCAGAAGGAATCCCATATACATAATCAAAAATATTTTTAATAACTTCTCTATCGTTTTTAACATTTTGACTTAACCGAGTTGCCAGTGTTCTAATAATTTCATCCCCAGATTGAATATTGGTTGTTGGGTTTAAATATTCTATGATATGATTCACATGTTTTTCTGAAACCAAATCAAATTTTTGAGGAACCTTAAACCCTTTAGCTTTTCCTGCAAAAGTAAATTCATAATCTACCGAATTATAAGTGTCTTTATTTTTAGTTTTCCAGATAGCCCTTATGTTTTTGTGCTTCTCCTCTTTCTTACTAAAAAAAAGTGCCGTATCATTTTTTATTTTTTCTTCAGAAATTCTTTGTCTAGAATTGCTCCTTGGCAAGTATGTTTTTAATGACGTCTCTCTATCTGAGGATTTAAAAAAGAATCTATATTTTATGGTGTAGACTTTCTCTGGGTTAAAATTATCATAATGATCAAGAATGGGGTTTATTTTAAAGCCAATTGAAGTTATAGCAATTGCTATAATTATAATTAATGCGATTGTAAGATTTGTTTTGGAATTCATAATCAGTTATTTTTGGGTAATAACAGGTAGAATTGATTTCACCCTACCTCGAATCGAAAAAAAATTCTTTTTATATGGTGCAATTCTCTAAATCTGTTTGTGAACAACCTGTTTTCACCAAACTATTTGAAACACATGCAGAGGATATTAGAAATTTTGCCTACTATAAATGTGGAGATAGAGATCAAGCAGAAGATCTCATGCAAGAAGCCTTTATAAAACTCTGGCATAACTGTAAAAAAGTAATCTTCGAAAAAGCAAAAGGTTTCTTATGTACAGTAGCAAACAATTTATTTCTTAATCAAGTTGCGCATAAAAAAGTTAGGTTAGAATACTCAAAAATTCCCCGAAGTAATCGAAATGTAGAATCCCCTGATTTTGTGATGGAAGAAAAAGAGTTTATGGATAAACTTCAAAATGCTATTGGTGGTCTTTCTGATGGTCAGCGAGAAGTTTTTCTATTAAATCGTATCAATAAAAAAACATATAATGAAATAGCTGATATGCTTGATATTTCAGTTAAAGCTGTAGAAAAGAGAATGCATAATGCATTAAAAGAATTAAGAAAGTTGGTAAAAAATATATAAAGCTAAGTAGGGTAATTTAAAACTCACCTGTTTTTTTGTTATAGGAGATAGAAAATATGCTTAATGAAAATGAAAATACATATCTAGCAAAGTGGTTGAATAATGATCTCAATGCTGAAGAACTCGAGGAGTTAAAAAAACTTCCCGAATACGACGATTATGAAAAAATCATTGAAGGGCTCGAATATTTTCATACGCCTTCATTTGACACTCAGCGTTCGCTAGCAACTACGCTAGGTAAGATTTATCAGCCTAAAAAGGCAAAGTTAATACATCTAAAACCAATTGTGTACGCTATTTCGGCGGCGGCTTCGATAGTATTAATTATTGGGATTTTCTTTAATAAAGTAACCTATTCAACAGATCCCGGAAAACAATTAGCTATAACATTACCCGATGGAAGTTCTGTTGATCTAAATGCTGCTTCTACACTAACTCATCAACGGTTTTTCTGGTCAAAAAACAGAGAAGTCTTTTTACAAGGTGAAGCTTATTTTAAAGTAACTTCTGGAACAAATTTTGTCGTCTCAACGTCAATAGGAAAAGTCGAAGTATTAGGAACTCAATTTAATGTAAAAGGCAGATCAAATGAATTTGAAGTTGGCTGTTATGAAGGAAAAGTAAGAGTTGCAACTCAAGATAATCAGCAAAAAATATTGGAAAAAGGTCAAGGAGTCTCCTTACAAAATAAAAAACTTATAGATAAGGTGATTAATGATTCTGAACCCTTATGGAAAAACAGGGAAAGTGTTTTTAACAGCATTCCGCTAAAAGATGTTCTTGATGAGTTAGAAATACAATACAATATCACTTTTAGACGGGACAAAATTGATCAAAACCAATTGTTTACAGGAGGATTTAATTATGATGATCTCAATATTGCACTCGAATCTGTATTAGTTCCTATGGGTATTAATTATGTTGTAAATGGAAATACTGTATCGCTTTCTCCCCTATAATTATTAATCATATAGTAACCAAACACACAAAATCATTTAATAATCTTTACGTTTTAGAATCATACTAAAACTAAAAACCGTACTATGAAAAAAACGCTGCTACTATTCTTTTTTTGTGTTTACTCTCTTCAAGCACAAGTGACCAAAGATTATAAAGAAGCGCCTTTACAAGATGTACTCAAAGAAATATCAGAATCGTATGGACTTATTTTTTCTTTTAGTAACGAAACCGTGAAAAATAAAATAATCACTCTTGCTATTAATAACACGCCAATAGACGAAATTTTAACTACACTAAAAGTACTTACTAATCTTAATTTTAAAAAAATATCAGACCGACAAGTAATCGTTAGTGCCCCTAATAATAAAGTAGAGGTGTGCGGATATCTCTTTGATGAAACGACTAACGAGCCTCTATCTTATGCATCAATAATTATAGAAAGTAGTAAAACAGGAACCATAGCAAATGACGACGGGTTCTTTCAACTTGGAAATATAGACCTTGATGACACGATCTCTATACAATATGTTGGATATAAAAATAAAACAATGAATGCTTCTTCTTTTAAAGCATCCAATTGTCCTAGAATACCTCTTTTTGCAGAAAGCACTTCATTAGAAGAAGTTCTCATTGTAGAATATATAACCAAAGGAATCGATAAAAAAATTGATGGATCCTTGGGAATTTTAAATGAAGAACTTGGTATTCTCCCAGGTCAAAGTGAGCCTGATATTTTACAAAGCATTCAATTGATTCCCGGGATAAATAGTCCCGACGAATCCGCATCCGGAATACAAATACGTGGAGGTTCGTCTGATCAGAATCTTATTCTTTGGGATGATATTAAAATGTATAATACAGGCCATTTATTTGGAATGATTTCTGCGTTTAACCCTAATGTTGTTAAAAATGTGAAAATCTTTAAAGGAGGAGCAGATCCAAAATATGGCGATAGAGTTTCTGGAGTAATTGATATCTCTAGTGATCAGAACGTACCCGAAAAGTTTAATGGTGGCGCTGGTATTAATGGCACTCACGCAGATGCCTTTATGAAAATCCCTGTATCCAACAGGATAGGATTGATCGTCTCTGGCAGGAGGTCTTATACAGATTTCTTAGAAACACCGACCTATACTGCACTTTCAGAAAAAGTGTTTCAAAATACAAAGATAGTACAAGGAGCAAACCAAGTATCTCCGGGAGATGAAGAGGATGAAGAAGATGAAGAAGACATCGGAGAAAATGATTTTTTCTTTTATGATGCTACTGCAAAACTCATTATTGATGCTGGCAAAAATGACAAAATTATGGTGAGTAGTCTGTATACAAATAATGATCTCAAGTTTGAAATTAATGATGATGAAGATCTTATCACTGATGATCTGGAGATCACAAACGAAGGAGCTAGCTTTTCTTGGGTTGGCACTAACAAAGGTCGTTTTCATCACAGCCTAAAAGCTTATTTTTCTAAATTCGATTCTGATTATCAATTTTCTGAACGGCAAGAACAAATCATCGAAGAACAATCTATTAGAAAAAACACAGTCGAAGATATTGGGCTAGATCTTAATATCACATATGATCTTAATACAAAAAATTCACTAACGCTTGGTTATCAATTTTCTGATAATGAAGTGTTTTATGTGGTTACAAGAGAAAGTGAATTTGAAAACCCAATAAATGAATCTGATAGAGTACAAAATAAGGCAAATTCTATGTATGCAAATTATAAATTCTCTCCAGAGAATAAGGGTTTTATTAATTTGGGAGTAAGAACATCTCATTATTCTGTATTAGATAAATTCTATATAGAGCCCCGAGTAAACATAGAATATCCTATTACAGATTTTCTAAGAATAAAAGCAACAGGAGAACTTAGATATCAACCGATTAGTCAATTAGTAGAATTTGAAGACACACAACTTCGTTTGGAGAATAATCTATGGATACATGCCAACGATGAAGTCCCTGTATTAGAAAGCACTCAATTCTCTGGAGGGGTTTTATTTTCTAAAAATGATTGGAATTTTGAGATCGATGGATATTACAAAAACATAGATGGCCTTACATCTGTAACTAATGGTTTTAATACCATTAATAATGATTTATCTGTTGGGAAAAGCGCTATTTTTGGAGTGGATGTACTTCTAAAAAAGAAGATCAAAAACTATAGAATCTGGTTGGGTTATACCTTTAATGATATTAAATTTACCTTTCCTGAAATACAGGAAGCTTCTTTTCCGGGCAACAATGATATCACACATAATTTTAGAATCTCTAATACATTTGAAATTAATAATTGGGAACTTTCGGCAGGTTGGTTATGGAGGTCTGGAGCTCCTTTTACCGATGCAGACCTTGTAAATGAAGAAATTGAATTTGGAGCAGCTAACGCAGAACGGTTAAAAGAATACCATAGATTAGATATCTCTGCTATTTATAGATTCAATCTTAGTAAGACCGGGAATTGGAAAGGTCAATTTGGAGCTTCAATACGAAATGTATATAATAGACAAATTCCTATTTCAATAAGTTATCGATTAGATGACAATCCGAGTACAGGAGAAATAGAATTAGATCAACTTCGACAAGAGTCCTTGGGTATAACTCCTAATCTTGTTTTTAGAGTATCTTTTTAAAAACGATGTATTAGTTATCTATCAAGTACTTGTGTTAACACATCTTTATGTAATAACCTCATAAGTATTATTTCTTGTTCTGAGGACATGATAGCAATTAGAAAATAAAACCCTATACCCATTTTATAGGCATTATCATTGCCATGTATCTTTCTAAGCTGAGACACGTGATCCTTGTTTTTGGCTGATTTTAGCATCTCTAAAACATTTTTTACTTTTTCTTGAAGAGAAACATCTTTTACCAATTTAAAGTCTTTAGCAAATTGTTCTGAAATTTTTAGCTTCATGTTTTATCAGATGTAAATAATTCCTCCTCACTTATTGTAATAGATGAATTAGCTTTTTGCATTAAAAGTAACAGTCCAAGGTCTTCTTTTTGATCTAAAGACATTGCTTCAATTTGTTCTTTTTCCTTTTGTTCGATATACCACAGTATAGCGTCCTCCATAACTTTCTTAACACTAGAATCCTCTATTGCCGCTATTAGCTTGAGTTTAGGGATTATTTGCTCATCTATATCTATAATTTTTCTCATAGTATATATCATATATATTATATGCTAAATATATACAATAATATTTAATTTTACAATATAGGACTATGCTACTCTATATTGATGGCATCTCTTTATAAAACGGCAAATACATATCAGATCTTCGGATATGGGTATAAATGAATTATATTTGACATTATAATCACTGATTAATGAATTACATTGATATCATTTTGGGGATTCTTTTATTATGGGGATTAATAAAAGGTCTTAGTAAAGGCTTATTTGCTTCTTTAGCCTCTTTGGTTGCTCTTATTGTTGGAATATATATTGCAGTTCATTTTTCTCATATTATTGGTGGGTATCTTGGTCAATATGTAGATTGGCAAGAAGGTGCTATGAAACTTGTGGCTTTTGCCCTCACTTTTATTCTGGTTGTTATACTCGTTTCCCTTGCTGGGAAAATTTTAACCAAAATTGCTGACTATGCAGCATTAGGGATTTTGAATAAGATACTAGGAGCGGCATTTGGAGTTTTAAAAATGGCTTTTATTTCAAGCGTCATTATTATATTTATTGATGCTATCAACAGGAACATCACCATTATCAAGGAAGAAACAATCAACTCCTCATATTTATATAAACCAGTTCGTAAACTAGCACCTATGGTATTGCCTAGTATTTTAAAAGACACCAATAACAATTCTCAAGAAAGTTAACACGATCTGTATTATTCTTTAGAATCTGTAGAATCTTCTTCAATTGCATTGTTTAAATAGGCAATACAGGAGTCAAAATCTTTGAATACACGATCTTCAGGTATTAAATCTGGTACTATATCAATATTTTTGGCGAGATATAATGGTTGTTGCTGGATACCAACAATATGAGTTTTAACTCCTTTTTGTTCCAGACCAAAAATAATCTCTTCTAAAGTATACACCCCAGATTGATCCATATAAGGAACTCTATCCATTCTTAAAATTACATATTTTGCTGTTTCTGGGATTTGCATTGCTAGTTGCTGAAGTTCACTTGTAGATCCAAAAAACACAGGGCCATTAAGATGTTTAATAAATATATTTTCTTTAAGTTGCTTGGGTATATTAATCTCATCTTTCCATACGCTCTCTTTCAAATTATTACCTTCCAGACCCTCAAGAGATTCTACTTTGGATTTACTTGCAGTAACATCTCCCATTTTTTTCATAAACATTAAGGAAGCAATGACCAAGCCTATACCTACAGCATAAACTAAATTCCAAAAAACCGATAAAACTAAAACAATGATCATAATAGCCACTTCAATCTTTGGCATGTGCGGCATGGCTTTAAGTCCTTTATAATCCATCACTCCAATACCCACAGTAATTAGAATTCCTGCCAAAACTGCTGCCGGAATCTGAGATGCAACTGGCCCAAGAGCCAGTAAAACTATCAGTAGTAAAACACCTGCTATCATTCCTGATAATTTTGTTTTTCCACCTGCATTAATATTTACCACGGTTCTAATTGTAGCTCCTGCTCCCGGTATTCCGCCAAAAATTGCAGCAATACTGTTCCCAATCCCTTGTCCAATTAATTCTTTATTTGGCTTATGCTTGGTTTTAGTCATGTTATCCGCTATCACAGAAGTCAACAAAGAATCAATTGCCCCTAAAAAAGCAAGAGATAAGGCTGTAAAGATATATGGCGTTACGGATGATAAGCTAAATTCTGAAAATATAGATAGATTAGGTATTGGAAATCCGCTAGGTATCTCTTCTATTGGTCTATATTTTAATCCAAAACCATAGGCTACTCCAGAAACTATAACCAAGGCAACCAATGTACTAGGTATTGCGGTGGTAATGCGTTTAAAACCATAGATAATAACAATAGTAACCAGACAAAGAATAAGCTCTAAATAATTAATATTAGACAATGCATTCGGCAAACTCTTTATAGCTCCCATAACTCCTGAGGCAGCGTTGCCTGCAAGAGTCACAGCTTCAAGATAAATTTCATCATGTGATATATTCTCTGCTCTTTTAATCGTTTCTTTAAAATCCTCAAGCACAAGAATACCTTCTCCTGCTTCATCTTTTAAAATCTTATTCAAAATCACCTCTTCTGCCTGTGGTTTGAATTGATTTACAAAAGCCTCATCTTCTTTTGGATAATAACCAAAAGCAGGTAAAAGTTGTGTAATTAATATCATAACTCCAATAGCGGTCATAAAACCCGAGACCACTGGATAAGGTATATATCTGATATATTTTCCTATTCCTATTGCTCCTAGACCGATCTGAATTATTCCTACCATCAAAAATATAGTAAGAATCGCTGGTAATGCTTTTTCAACATTTCCATCATTAGCACCTATTATACCAGCAATAACCAACATACTTACTGCTGTCATTGGCGCTGTCGGACCAGAAATCTGAGTATTTGTTCCTCCAAAAAGTGAGGCAAAAAAACTAATAAAAATTGCCCCATATAAACCCGCACTAGGACCTAATCCAGAAGATACCCCAAATGCTAGTGCTAATGGTAAAGCCACTATTCCAGCTGTTAATCCCCCAAAAGCATCTCCTTTAAAATTGCTAAAAAATCCTTTCATATATTCGTTTTTACTCTTTGTCCTTATAATAATAGTAAAACTATCAAAACAATGAGTCGTCCTAAAATAGGTTGACAATTTTACGATATTTAATTTAGTCCTGTGAAGCTAGCTTCACAGGATTTTTTGTTATGTATAAAATTAGGTGTTTTTAAATTAAGACTCCAATGTGGTCTTTTATTATTATAAGTTTCTAT
>NZ_VLNR01000080.1 GCF_007489275.1 Aquimarina algiphila | reverse complement strand
TATCTGTTGATTTTGCAGAAATCGAAAAACTAACATTTGAAGGAGATTGGGATAGTATTGGAGCTATTATGGCAAGAAGTGCATGGCAATTAGAAAGGGCAGGAGCAGACATCATAGTGCTGTGTACCAATCTAATACATTTAGTGAGTGATGCTATAAAAGAGCATGTGTCGATTCCCTTTTTACATATTGCTGAAGCTACAGGAGATGCCATTAGAGAAAAAAAACTTAAAAAAGTGTTGCTGTTAGGGACAAAGTTTACAATGGAAAAGGATTTCTATACTAACATTTTAGAAAATCAATATGATTTAGAAATTAGTATTCCGGCATCTGATGAAAGGCAACGAATCCATGATATTATTTATACAGAACTGGTAAAGGGAGTATGTACTACAACCTCAAGAGAACATAGCATAGAAATAATTAAAAATTCGTATTCAAAAGGAATAGAAGGAGTGATTCTTGGTTGTACAGAACTCTCTTTACTACTTTCAGAACAGGATATAAAAATTCCAATATTTCATACGGCAAAAATTCATGCCTACAAAGCTGTAGAATGGGCGTGTGAACATAGTACTATCACTAAAAACTAAAGTAATGAAAACATATAATATAGAATGTATAAAATCAAAACCAAAAATAAAGAAACTAACATTAAATCAGGTATTGAACAGATGGTTTACTAAATATATAGAGTTACTAAGTATTTTATTATATCCCGATTCGGTCTGTTGTAATTGTACTAAGAATAATAGTGAGAAGGATAGAGTATTTTATAAGTAACAAATCGATTTTATAATAGATATAAAATCATATAAAAGTTATATATAAAATAACGTTTGATTTCAATATCAAAATTATGTTAAAAAATTACCGAACGTTTGGTAAAATATCATGAATACCTTTATATTTGTTACATGAGACCACAAAAAGTACAAGAAGAACAAATGTTAGAAGGCCTTATGTCTGTATTACGATCAAAAGGGTACGATGGAGCCAGTTTAATGGAACTTGCAAATGCCGCAGGTTTAAAAAAAGCAAGTTTGTATCATCGATACCCAGGTGGTAAAAAGGATATGACTTCTGCTGTTTTAACATATATGGAAGAGTGGATACGAGATAATATTTACAAAATTTTGACTGATCAGGATAAAGCTATGAATATTCGTTTGGAAGAAGCCATTAAAAACATTCGTACTATTTATAATGACGGACAGGAAGTGTGCATGTATAGGTCGTTATCACTAGATTCTGGAATTGCATTGTTTGGAGCACAAATTAGAGAAGGTATTAACTTGTGGATTGAAAGTTTCAAACATTTTGGAATGGAAAAAGGAATGATAGAAGCTAAAGCTATAAATAAGGCCAATCAAACCTTTATTGACATACAAGGAAGTTTAGTTTTATCTAAGTCTATGGGGTTAACTAAGCCCTTTATTGACACTCTAAATAGAATTAAAAAAAGATATGATCAATAAATAGTAAATATCTATCATATTAATTATTCTTCTTATTCGCTATAAATTTATATCACCAGGTTGTTTGCGACAAAATTAATAAATATGAAATTTAAAAAAACCTTATATCTAAGTTATAAATATCATTATCTAGCCGCTTTTCTTTTCCTATTTAATGTAGCATTAGGACAAAACGTAAAACAAGAAAAGATGGGAAATTTAGAATTCATGGTTGGACAATGGATTGGCACTTCAACAGTGTATAAAAATGAAGAAATTACAAAACAAGCTCCAGCTTTTCAGAAAATAAGCTATGACTTGGACAAAAGTATATTAGTCATTAAGTTAAACTCAAAATTATTACAACTGCATACTATTATATACTATGATGAAAAAGATGAAACATATTACTATTTTCCTTTTTCTAAAAGAGGGGTGAATAAACTTCCTGCCACATATGATAATCAACAATTTATTGTTAAAGCGAATGAGAATACAAGATATGTGTTCGAAAAAACAGGAGTGAAGAGTTTTAGAGAATATGGAGAAAAACTTAAAGAAGGGAAATGGGTGAAATTTTTTGAGGATAACTTTACAAATACGCAATAAACCATAAAGTATTGCATCATATAATTTAAAATATAGAATTTTTAATCATATCTAATAAGTGTTAAAAATTTGGAATGATTATTCCATTTTTTGTAAATTTGTTTCATGAGTAAAAAAGATATTATACTAATTTCTGCACTTCAGCTCTTAGCAGAGAAAGGAGTCCATAATACACCAATGTCTGCAATAGCAAAAGCTGCTGGTACAGGAATGGGAACTATTTATAATTACTTTCCTAATAAAAATATTTTAATTAATGAGATTTATGTTGACATAAAACAAAAAGAAAAGTCGGTATATTTATCCTTTGACCAAAATCAACCTATAAAAACACAATTTGAAGGTTATTTCACTTCTATTATTGACTTTTTCATAGAAAATCCAATATATTTTCTATTTATGGAGCAACTACAAGCTTCTCCGATTATTACAGAAGAAAGCAAAAAAAAAGGATTGATATCGGTTGATCCTGTTGTGCAATTATTGATAAAAGGTAAGCAAGAACGAGTTATTAAAGATATAGAAATAAATGAACTATTTTTGTTTATAGGTGGAGCGGTTTTATCTTATTTAAGGTGGTATTTCCTTCAAAAAGATACAACAGAAATTTCATGCTTAAATCAAACTAAAATGGTTTGGGACGCTATTAAAGAGTAAATTTTTTATATAATTTTTGGAATGAATATTCATTCTAATCAAAACCAACTATAATGAATAAAAATGTATTAATTACAGGAACTTCTACAGGAGTAGGGTTTGAGAGTTCAATTCTATTCGCTAAGAATGGATATAAGGTTTATGCTACTATGCGAAATCTAAAAAAAGCAACTCCTCTTAACGAAAGAATTGAAAAAGAAAATTTAAATATTGAATTACTTCCACTAGATGTAACCGATATTAACTCAATAGAATCTGCTGTAAAAACTATTATACAAAAAGATGGTAAGATAGATGTATTGGTAAACAATGCAGGAGCGGGTTTTGCAAAAACAACCGAGCAGGCAACAGAAAAAGAGATAAGATGGGTAACGGATGTGAATTACCATGGTACAGTGTTTTGTACGCAGGCAGTCTTACCTTTTATGAGAAAACAACGATCTGGTCAAATCATCAGTATAACCTCTGTAGGTGGTTTGGTTGGTCAACCTTTTAATGAGTTGTATTGTGGAGCAAAATTTGCTACAGAAGGTTTTATGGAAGGTTTAGCGACTTATGTTAGCGAACCTTTTAATATTAAATTCACATGTGTAGAGCCAGGTGGTATTGCAACAGAATTTATGAAATCAGCAGTAGAAAAAACAACTAGTGAAGGACAGTTAGCCAAAGGGGAATACTTACCTATATTCGAAAAATACTTGGCAGGTACTCAAAAAAGAGCAAGTGAAAGTGAGGTTCAGGTATATCAAACCGGCCAAGAAGTAGCAGAGGTGGTGCTAAAAGTGGCAAATAATGAAAATCCTCCTTTGCGAATTCGTACTTCAGAATGGGCAGAAAATATTACTGCGCTAAAAACACAAGCGGATCCAGATGGTACTAAATTAGTAAGTCAAATAAAAAATAACTTTTTATAAACAGGAGGCATGAAAATAATGTATTGGTCATCTACCATATTAATTTCTTCTTTTTTATTTTTTAGTTCTTATACTTATGTCTTCAATAAAAGTACAATTGATGGTATCAGAGCACTAGGCTTTCCAGATTTTTTTAGAATAGAATTAGCGGCATTAAAAACTATTGCCGCAATTCTATTACTGATACCAAATATTAGTTTACAAATAAAGGAATGGACATATGCCGGAGTAGGATTTTTTTTAATTACTGCAATTGTTGCACATTTAGCGCATAAAGATTCTATGCTTACTATTTTAATTAATCTAATCTTAATCACATTATTAGTGATCTCTAATATGTATTTACCTGAAAAATAAATCCTACCACCCATCTAATACACATTGCAGTGTATGAGGTATAGTTTTTGAAAGTGGAATCTCCTCTGGATCATCTCCTAAATAATTTCCGCTAGCAAAACCCGTAACATCATTAAAACGGTATGACCAACAAAATCTAAGTTTAGGGTGTGCTTCAGAATAAGTAACTAAATTATCTATTAATATGGCATTTTCAAATTCAGAAAATGCCAAAAAGTAACCATAGAATTTGTTGCGACGAACATCTGCATCAGAACTTTTATACATATACATACCACAACTATTACAGACATTATCGTGTACATAAGTGGCTCGATTATGACCTTTATCTCCTCCTCCAGAGTATTGTATGTATCCCAATCTTCCATTAGCTGACCCTGTAACCATAGTGATGGTATTTCTTGCAATGATATTATGAGTTTTATGCCAACTAACTATAGGTCCGTCAACATAAGTACTTCCTTCTCCCTGTTCCATAACGTTATCAAGGATAAACACATCCTCACCACTAGTATTAACAATATCTCCACCAGTATTATGATGGAAATAATTGTTTTGGATTAATATTTCTTCATCGACACGTCCTGCGCCTTCAATATCGATACCAAATTGCGGAGCAGTTCCACTAATATGATGTATTTCATTATCTTTTATTTCAATACGTTTACCTCCAACTATTGAAATACCTTGACGTCTATTATTATAAATGTTATTATTAATAAAAGTAACATCGTTCGAGTCCAGCACTAAAGAACCATCTCCGGTTAAACTATGGATTTCCATATTTTCAATTAATACGTGATTACTTGTATTCCAAACACAAATACCATGACCTTCATCATGAGCCGTTTTTCCATCACTGTCACGTGGAGTAAAAATATGAGTATCCCGATCTCCCTTAATGATACCATCCCGAATAATTATATTATCCCCATCTAAACTAATGACACAATAGTTCCATTTGTCATTAGTATCAATTTCTAAAATAGCTCCTTCGCTAAAGATAAATTCGGTATTATCATAAATCTTAATACCTCCTTGATAAATATCATTTACATCTTCACCAACTAGATACTCACCTTTAGGTAATATAACTCTACTATAGCTTTCTTGATGAGCCCAATCAATAGCTGCTTGTAAATTAGTTGTAGTTTTAATGGCATTTGTTCCATTATTAGGTATGTCCCATCGATCTAATTCAATAGTGTATTCCTGAGTATTTGGCATTATGGGCGTTTGAACTTCAAAAAGAATTTTTGGTAACCCATTTGCATCTAAATCCTCTGCGTCTGCTTCAAATTCTGAATTATTTCCGGCTAAATCCGATTTTTCATTGCTACATGACATAGTAAATATCATTGCAAAAATTAGTAGGTAGCTTGTTAAGTTTTTCATGGGGCTTTATTAAGATTAGGCTTGTTGTAGGTTTTGCGACGAATTAAAATCAAATTTATAAAATATTTCGTAATGATTCTCTTCCATACGAGATTTAGTTCATTATAGTAACTACAAAAAAGAATTTCAAATAGATGATATGTAATGTTTTAATCCTAAAATTAGTATAAGGATTTTTATTTTTCAAAAAAATTAGTAAACTTGTACTAATGAAAATTAAAGATAAAATTTATAATAAGGCATTAACACTGTTTAATGCTAAAGGTTTTTCTAGTGTTACTATGAGACAAGTAGCAGAATCACTGGGAATAAGTCCGGGTAATCTTACATATCATTACAAAACCAAGGCCGATTTGATTCAGGTTATTTATAAGAATATGCATACCGAAGCAAGTGATTATATAACTACAGAAGGTTATATAACACTTCATGATTTTGAATTGATGATGAAAAAGTTTTATCAATTAATGAAACGATATCATTTTTTCTTCAATGATGTAGTACATATTACCAGACAGTATCCCGAAGTTGCAAAAATGTATGAAGAATCAAATCTAATTCGTTTTAAACAAGGTAAAAAACTGGTTGATTATTATGTTGAGAGCGGGAGAATGAAACCTGAATCTGAATTTATAGACTATGATAAACTGGTGTACAATATATGGATGATAAGTGCATTTTGGTCTTCTCAGGAACAGGTAATTACTTCATCAAACTATACAGTAAATAAAACTACTCCAGTTGAAATGGCGATGCAATTGCTACTTCCTTATCTAACCGAAAAAGGTATAGAAGAATATCGTCAAATAAAAAAGTTTGTAAAAACGTAATACATAACCCAAAATAATTTCAAAAATGAGAACAGCAGAACAATGGTTTTTAGAATATGGAGAAAGCCATCAAACACGATTCAATAAAATCATACATTATTTTTGTGTGCCTTTAATATTTTTCAGCATTATAGGGCTACTAGCTTCTATTCCCGTCGGAACATTAACCGCTTCATTACCTCAATTTATAATACCTTATGCCCATGCTGGTAGTATTCTGATAGTTTTGGGACTTGTTTTTTATTTACGTATGTCTATTTCTATATTTTTAGGGATGATTCTTATATCTCTTTTAGTATTATGGGGTAATTACCAAATTGCACTCCATTTTTCTACTCCTCTTTGGATTATATCTTTGATCATATTTATAGTATCCTGGGTATTTCAATTTATAGGACATAACCATGAGGGCAAAAAACCATCTTTTGCCAAGGATTTACAATTTTTATTAGTCGGTCCTGCTTGGATTTTGGGTCATTTCTACAAAAAAATCGGAATAAAATACTGATACATTAAGACTATAAACTCAAACAAACGAATACTTTTAATACAAATATGCTAAATACACCTTTCACATTACCATGCGGTGTTGTGATACAAAATAGATTGGTTAAAGCTGCTATGACTGAAAGATTAAGTGGCTCTAACTGCAAACCTAATGCTCGTTTAGTAAGATTATATGAACAATGGGCAGATACCAATGTCGGATTATTAATAACGGGTAATGTGATGGTAGATCGTTATCATTTGGAATCAGCGGGTAATGTAGTAGTTGATAACGAAGAAGCACTTCCTGAAATGAAAGCCTGGGCAGGTGCAGGAAAAAAACACGGAAACCATATTTGGGTACAGATATGTCATTCGGGTAGGCAAACTTCTCGATTTGTGAATCTAAAACCCAAATCTGCATCTGGTGTACAGCTAAAAAAATTAGGCCTTTTCTCAAAACCAAAAGCTATGACAGAAAAGGATATTCTGGATGTGATTAATGGTTTTGTAAAAGCAGCTGTCATTGCTAAAAAAAAGTGGTTTTACCGGAGTGCAAATTCATGCTGCTCATGGATATCTGATAAGTCAATTTTTGAGTCCATTAACGAATCATAGAAATGATCAATGGGGTGGTTCGGTAGAAAATAGAAGCCGATTATTAAGAACTATAATCCAAGATGTACGAGAAGCAGTTGGTCCAGAATTTCCTGTTGGACTAAAACTTAATTCTGCGGATTTTCAACGAGGAGGATTTACAGAAGAAGACTCTCTAACGGTAATAAAAATGTTAGAACCTCTTGGAGTAGATCTTTTAGAAATTTCTGGAGGGACCTATGAAAAATTAGTTTTCTTTTTGGTTAATGGAGAAGATGGAAAAAAGGTTCGGGAGAGCACTATGAAACGTGAAGCGTACTTTATGGAATTTGCCAACAGAGTGAGAGAGGTTAGTAATATTCCATTGATGGTAACTGGTGGTTTTAGGACCTATGATTTTTTAGAAGAGACCTTGAAAAATGGGGAAGTGGATATGATAGGAATGGCAAGGCCATTTATTGTTAATATCAACGAAATTAAAGGTTTTTTAAACGGTGAAGTAAAAAGTCTTATAGACAAGGCTATCCGTACAGGAATTCATCAACTTGAAGAATCAGCAGAAGCAGGATTCTATGGAAGAAATATAGTCAGATTGGCCAAAGGTAAAAACCTTAAATTCAATTTTTCACCTATAGGAAATTCAATTTTTATTATTGCAGGAGAGTTTAGAAAAGCAATGATTCGCAGAATTAAAAGAAGAAAAAAACATTAGATGCTTGTTTATTGTAGTAATTTATTTCAATCTGGGTGTTGAAGTGTACGCATACAGTATACGTACACATTATCTTTTTAACACATTAATTTTCAAATTAGATTAGATGTATATTAATATTTAAAATACATATTATATGTTACAGAAATTTTCAAAATTAGGCTCTGTGCTAAACAAAGCAGATCAAAAATCAATTACAGGAGGGCTTCGTCCAAATTCTGATGGTCTGGTATGTCATAATCCTGATAGATTTACACCCACAACATGCCCTACAGGGTACTTTTATTCAACTACATGGAACGCGTGTTGCCACCATGTTCCCGTGGATATATCATTACCAGTAGGCGGATAATCGTTATGTAGATCATTATTTAATAATGATTGTAAAATGCCTTTATACCACTCTACGGAGTGGTATTCTTTATGAAACCACCTCAGTCATATTTTGCCAATTATCAAGAAGTTCCTTACATACTTTGGTAAACTTATGTTTCATTATAGGGTGAATTAATATATTTTGTACAGTTTTTTTATACTCAAATTCAAAAATCATTACAATTTCTGATTCATTATTTGCTATTTCATTTACAATCCAGGTACCTTTTAACGATTTTAATGGATATGGATAATCGGGAGCTTTGGTATCTACCATAAAAGAGTATTGTTTTTCATCTTCCCATAAAGTACATGTCTCTGTCCAGCTATCTTTGCCGTGTGCGCATGACCGTATCATTCCTTTTTTGTTACCAGAAATCACTTTGGAAACATCAATGTTAGGGGCTACTTTATGATAATTTGAAACATCTGACACAATCTCCCAAATCTTTGATTTATTACCTTTTACAATTCTTCTAAATTTTAGTATTTTCTGTCCTTTTTTATTCTCTTCATCAATTCTTGCTAAAGCTTTTAACTGACCACTTCCCAGGGATAATACAACTAATGCAACTATAGCTATGATTATATTTCCTTCTATTGAAATGGTAAACGGGTTTGAAGCCAACAAAATAATACTACCAACCACCCAAAGTGCATCTTGAATAGTTATCCATAATATAGATATTGCTCTCTGTTTCTTTATTTCTATAATTAAGGTCATTGCAAAGAATAAAAGGGCTATGCCAAGAATTATAAAAAAAAGTCCAGGTTCTACATCAAATATTTGTGCTATTTTTTTCGGAAATAATAATAATATTGTTCCATTGGCAATAGAAAATATAGCATTTGCTGTTAGTAGTTTTTGTAATGTATTCATCTTAATAAAATTATTTATTTATAATTCAAAACTATTATTCTCCCTGATACTAATGTTGATACTTTACGCCATTCTTTGTATTTTTATACTATGAAAGTTTTTGCCCCTTATTTAATCAGTTTATTCGATTATGCTGCATATCAGGAGATTGATATCCATGCCCTAGAAGAAGTTCTGGCAAATCAAAACATAGACCTTAATCATCTACCGGAAATGATTAATGCAGAGGAATATTTAGTCATTTTTAATAAGATAATTGAAGTTATAGATAGTGATTACTACGGTTTAAATTTTGGGTGTTATCTTAATTTACAGGCTTTAGGATTAGTTTTGGAGATATCACTAAATACATCAAGTATAGAACAAGGTGTTTTTATTCTTCAAAATTTTCTTAAAAGTAAGTTCCCTTTGGTTTCAATTTCCATTATTAAGGATAAAGAAACTTATAGTTTACTGTTAGATAGCTCGGTAGAAAATCCAAAGTCAAAAAGACATCTGTTGGATATGGTTCTAAGTATAATATACAGAGAGTTAAAATTAATGCTACCTAATACTTTAGTACCTAATATTAAATTACCATATATCAATGATAAACCGTATCATGAATTACTAAATACAATGGTAGTTTATGACCGAAACTATCTAATAGTATTACCTATAGAAGTACTTAAGACTGAAATCAATAAGAATAAGATTAAGGAAATAGAACTATTATTACCAAAATTCATAGCGTTACTGAGTGAGAATAAAAAAGGGGAGAAGGTTTTTTCTAATCAAATACGTAATATGACTTTAAATATGTGTTCTCCTGAAATCCCAAATTTTGAACAGGTTTTAAAACAATTTCCGTACAGTAAACGAACTATGCAACGAAAACTAATGGATGAGGGAATGTCATTTAGACGCATCGTAAATACAATAAAAAAAGAGCTTTCAAATTATCTAATAAATGAAAAACATTTAAAAACTAAAGATGTTGCATTTATTTTGGGTTATTCTGAGTCCAGCGCATATTTACATGCGGTAAAATCCTGGAAAATTAAGCACTCATAACACTTTTTTATATTCAATTAATATATTTCGCAAAAGAATCTACCTGTCTACCAAAAAACACCTTCTATCTATTGAGGTATTCTAATGAGCGATTTATTTTTTATTAAAATCGCTTTTGCTATTTCTTTATTATAATTAAATTTTTAAAAATGAAGAAGTGTATTGTTTTAGCAATGGTTTTACTATTTTTTTCATCTTGTTATTCTCAAAAAACAGATAATGTAAGATACGTAAAGGAAAATTTTAATAGCTTGACTATAAAGCTTGTGAATGGATATTGGTTTAATGGAAAAACGTTTAAAAAAGAAACTGTTTGGGTCAAAAATGGCATCCTATACTTTAATAATCTTAAAGAAGAAATTGATACCGTCCTTAATTTATCTAATCAATATGTTATTCCTCCATTTGCAGAAGCTCATAACCATAATCTTGAAAGCAACTATGAATTAGATAAGCGTATTAAATCTTATTTAGATAATGGGGTCTTTTATGTAAAATTACTTTCATCAATCAAAAAACGTATAGACCCTTTGATGCACAACTATAACAGACCTGATGCTATAGATATCAGTATGGCACATGCTCCCTTAACTGCGACCGATGGACATCCTATTGCTGTTCGTAAAAGACATCTGGGTTATGGTTATTTTGAAGGCTTATTTAATTCAATTGAAGAAATTGAATCTCATGGCTATGTAACTATTAATAACCATGAAGATTTAAATAAAAAGTGGGATAATATCTTATCCTTTTCTCCTAATTTCATAAAATTAAATCTTTTGTTTTCTGAAGAATATGAAAAGAGGAAAAATGATACTTTATATTTTGGTAAAAAAGGGCTGAACCCCTCATTAATTAAAGAAATTGTTCGCAAAGCTCATGCTTCTAATTTAAGAGTTAGTGCTCATGTTGAGACTGCATACGATTTTCATATAGCAATTAATGCCGGAGTAGATGAAATTGCTCATCTTCCAGAAATATCTAATGGTAAGTCAATTCAAAGAGATGATGTTATTTTGGCTAAAAAAAATAAAACCATTATTGTTACCACGGTATCTTTAGTCAAAAAAAAGGAGAAAAAAACTAATTATAAAGACCTGGTGCATAATATCTCATCCAATTTAAAATTATTACAACAAGAAAATGTAACTATAGCTATTGGTTCTGATAACTATAATGGTAATTCGGTTGGAGAATTCGAATTTTTATATGACCTAAATATTTTTAGTAATTTAGAATTGCTTAAAATGTGGACTGAAAATTCTACAAAAACTATTTTCCCTAATCGGAAAATAGGACTTCTTAAACACGGTTATGAAGCCAGTTTTTTGGTGCTGGACAAAAATCCCATAGATGATATTACGAATATAAATAAGAGCATCGTTACTAGGATAAAACAAGGTGTTATACTAAATTAGTGAGTATTTCATTTATTGTATTCTTTTAATCAAAAAAATAGAGTAGAAGTAAAGGTGAAAATGCAGGATTTAATAACAATTTTTATTGTGTTATAATTCCATACCTTTAAAGTATACTAGCTATATATGTTTTAATTTTAGATAAACCTTAATGAATCTTACATTCGGTAAAAGTCTCAAGCATACTGTTTTTTGGATATTGTTTCTTGTTTTATGGAGTGCACATGATCTAAATTATCACAAAGATATATTATCAAACCTACAAACTAACCTATTTACTTTTATTCCGTATGTTATTCTGGTTTATTTTAATCTTTATTTTTTGATGCCTAAATTCTTATTCAGTAAAAAAATAATGAATTATATAGTTTTTTTGGTTTTTACTATTACGCTTACCACATTGGCAACATCTAATTATCTTTCGTTTTATTTCAAGTATATCAATATTTATTTACCAACATCAGATTTTTTTATCAGCTTACAAGGTAAAATAGCTATTGTTACCGAAATTATTTTATCATTAGGTTTATCGATGACATTGTTTTTAATCGATGAATGGTATCGAAAAGAGAGGTCAATGCGTGAAATAGAACAAAAACAATTAGAAACGGAATTAAATCTTTTAAAAAATCAAATTAATCCACATTTCCTTTTTAACTCGCTTAATAGTATCTATATCATGTTAAGTAAAAATCTAGAAGATGGTAAAAAAATGTTACTTCAATTTTCGGAGATATTAAGTCATCAGTTATATGAAGCAAATAAAAAAAGTATTGATTTAAAAAAGGAGTTTGATAATTTGACAAATTATATTGATATTGAAAAGATAAGACATGAAGATTTAGTAACGGTAGAGTATTATTTTCCAGATGATCAAAACAATTTGACAATTTCACCTATGCTTTTGTTACCGATTGTCGAAAATGCTTTTAAACATGGACAAAGTAGCCAGGGCTATCAAATATCTATCCAATCGTCAATAATATCGGATAGTACATTACTATTTAAAGTCGAAAATACTATTTCAAAGGAAATTGTAAAAACACCTTATGGTGAAAATAATGGAATTGGATTGGCTAATGTCAAAAGAAGGTTAGCATTAATCTATCCAAATAGATATCAATTTAACATTGAACATAATAGTGCTAAATTTATAGTACGATTAAAAATACAGTTAAATGAAAATGAGGTGTTTAATAGTCGATGATGAACATTTAGCTAGAAAAGGGTTGGAGGACTTTGTAAAGCAAACCCCATTTTTAGAACATACAAAATCATTATCATCAGCTTTAGAAGCTATAGAGTTTTTAAAACATAATTTTGTTGAGATTATGTTTTTAGATATTCAAATGCCTGATATGACTGGGATAGAGCTTATAAAAGTACTTTCAAATCCTCCACAAATTATCTTTACCACTGCACATCGAGAATTCGCTTTAGATGGATTTGATCTTAATGTTGTAGATTTCTTACTAAAACCATTTTCTTACCAAAGGTTTTTAAAAGCGGTGAACAAAGCTACAGTAACTAACAACAAAGTAATTGAATATAAAGATGATAAAAACCATATTTTCATTAAGTGTGATGGAATGATTATTAAGGTATTTATTGATGATATATTATTTATTGAAACAGCCAAAGATTATGTTTTGATTCACACAACATATGATAAACACCTTACTTTGGTTTCATTAAGGCAGATAGAAGAAGAACTCCCTAAAGAAAAATTTATACGGGTTCATAGATATTACTTAGTAGGATTAAAACATATTAAAAAACTTGAAGGCAATTTAATTTATATTGATAAACATAAAATAAGAATTAGTAGATCTCTTCGCAGTCAGGTATATCAGATGATTATAGGTAATAATTTAATCGAACGTTTATAGATTATCAGTTCCAGAAGGGGAGCCCCTATAAATTAGTTTATTCAATTGTCTCTACACAATTAAGCTTCCAAAAAAGATATAACCCAGATTCGGACTCATAAATAGGGTATTTAATATATAATTTAATCCGACGGAATTATCATTTCGACAGTATTTATCAATTCTTAGATAGTACTTCGCATTATAATTCTAAAAATTAATGCTATGCTTAAAAAACGTCCAATCCTTAAATGGATACTTATCTCCTTCACTAGTGTAATTCTCTTACTTTTTGGTTTCGGATGGTGGTTTATTAGTCTATTACCATCTGGAGAAATGAATCAAAATGTATCTACAACACAAGTATCTGACTTACCTTATTTATCTCAAGATATCATCCCAAAAAGAGGGAAAATATTAGCAATAGTTACGAGCACAGATATTATGGGAAATACTGATAAAAGTACCGGTTATGAATTAACCGAATTATCACGTGCATATTACGTATTCGAGGCGAATGGTTTTGAGGTCGATATAGCCAGTCCGTTAGGAGGCGAACCACCGGTTGTAATTGATGATGAAGATATGGGAAAGTTTGATTATGCTTTCTTAAACGATAGTATAGCTCAATATAAAGTAAAACACACCATTCCGGTAAAAGATATTATTCCAGAAACGTATGAAGGTGTGTTTTTTGCTGGAGGAAAAGGAGCAATGTTTGATTTTCCAGAAAATAAATCTATTCAACATATTGTTCGAGACTTATATCAGTCTAATAAAGTTGTTGGTGCTGTATGTCATGGACCTGCAGCTTTAGTTAATGTGACTCTTGATAATGGTCATCCATTAATAAAAAATAAAACTGTTAGTGGTTTCACAAATGAAGAAGAATTATTGCTTATACCGGATGCCAAGGTTATATTTCCATTTCTTCTACAAGATAAATTGGTAGCACAAGGTGCACAGTTTAACGAAGGTAGTATGTATTTGGAGAATATTAGCCATGATAAAAATTTGGTGACAGGGCAGAATCCTTGGTCTACATGGTTATTAGCCGAAACAATGGTTAAAGAATTAGGATATACCCCAAAACACAGAGAAATTACACCAGAAGAAAATGCTATGATGGTCTTGAAAATATATGATACCAAAGGATCTCATGAAGCCAAAAAGCTAATTGAGGAAATTTGTGTTGCAGAAAACAAACCTCTGGCCAGACAACTTATCGCATCGCATAGTGTTGTTGCCGCTATGAGAGGTAATATTGGAAGGTTTTTTAATCTTGTTGGCTTAACATCTTATGCAAAAAGTAAATCAAAAAATATTTAGAAATTTGTTTAATAAAGTAAATGCTAATCTTATCTTTAAACATGAACTCATCAATTGGCATGAGCTTCTTAGAATTTTAAAATATTGCTACATTTGAAAAAAAAGTCTATTGAATTTTTCTGATATATTACTTGTTATTATTAGTAGTGCTGGACTATTGCATGGGATATTATTCGCCTTTTATTTGATGGTGTTTAAAAAGAAAAAAACATTAACTAATCTTATGCTAGGATTGATTCTGGTATTTATGGCATTTAGAATTGGTAAATCAGTGATGTTAAATTTTGGGAATGATTTAGAACCTATATTTATCTTTGTAGGGTTGTCATTTCTTTTATTAATTGGACCACTTTTTAGATGGTATATTTTGGGAATGACTCGCCCTAATTTTAAGCTACCTAAACTTTATATTTTAGAAATCATTCCATTTGCTACAGTTTTTACCTCTAGTCTTTTTGTAAATAGACAATGGTATGAAAATAGCACATTGGTTATTATTATTTTTTCTAGTGGGCTTATTTTCATTTACCTACATTTTATCATTTATATTATTTTAGGTTGGAAAACTTTCAAATTAGCTAAGCAAAAACAAAGACAAGAATTACAGACAAAATCTCAAAAAGCTATTTTTAACTGGCTAAGGTATTTAAGTATTGGTTTTATAGCAATATGGGCATCTTATGTACTCAATATATTAGATGAAACTGTACCTTATGTCGTTGGTCCTATTGTATATTCTGTAATCATCTATTTTTTAAGTTATAAAGCATTTAAATTGAAAGCTATTGATCTAGATGGTAATGCTTTTAAGGATAATAATGATCTCTTATTTAATGAACTGTCTAAATTAATTGTGGATACTAAGGTATATCTAGAACCCGATATATCCCTTGCAAAATTAAGCAAAATGATAGGAAAGAGCACACAACTTACATCATCCATAATTAATCAATATGCCAAAAGAAATTTTAACGATTTTATTAATTATTATCGAATCCAGGAAGCAAAGAAATTTCTTTTAAATACAGAAAATCATAAATTCACCATTTCGTCAATTGCTTTTGATACAGGTTTTAGTAGTCTTTCTTCATTTAATAGTGCCTTTAAAAAATTTGAAGGCATGACACCATCATCATACAGAAAAAATCAAGTTTAATTTTTGTAGTGTTGTCTTTGACAGAGTTTTTTATAAAGTGTAACAATTTCAAAATTTGGTAATCTTTATCCTAGAAGGATCAAGAATATACTAAAATGAAAGATATATTACTTTTATTAATAGCGTTTACATTATTTTCTTGTAGTCAAGCAAATAATCAAGAATCAACCGAGGTTAACGATATTTCTAATGACAGTCATAGTGCTAACATTATAGAAACGAATCAAGTTAAAGTCCTTACATTAGGTTCTTTTCATTTTAAATTTCCAAATTTAGACGTCGATCAAACATCAAAAGAAGATCAAATTGATGTTTTAGAACCTAAATACCAAGAAGAAATAGAACTAATTGTAGATAAACTAGAAAAATTTAAACCTACCATAATTGTTATTGAGAGACAACCAAAAAAACAACAAAAATATGATTCACTCTATACAGCCTATGTAAATGGAACACATAAATTAAGTAGGAGTGAGGAACAGCAAATAGGATTTAGACTATCAAAACGTCTAGGTTTAAAACAATTATATTGTGTAGATGCTTGGGGAACAGATTATGAAGATGTAAGAAAAGCGGTCTATGAAAATGATACAGTGTCCAAGAAAAGATTTATGGATTATTTTTATAATAATCCGGATACTATTTTAAATTCATGGCTGAATGAAAAAAAAGTGTTTAAAACCGAAGGTATTTTAGCTGAATTGAAAAGAATCAATACAGATGAACATGTTAAAAAAGGGTTGGGAGACTATTTAATTGGTATTTTTAAATATGAAACAGAAGAAAGTGATCAGTTTGGACCGGACTTTGTAACGAGTTGGTGGTTTAATCGAAATTTAAGGATTTTTAGAAATATTCAACGAATTAATGCAAAATCAGATGATCGCATCTTGGTAATTTATGGTTCTGGCCATATGAACCTATTAAATATCTTCTTTGACTCTTCACCAGAATATCGACTAATGAAAATAAATGATTATTTGTAATGAAATTTTTGATTAAATCATAGATCCTATTATTGCAACAACAGGAGAATTATTAAAAAAATCCTTAATGAAGAATGATTAATAAGATTTAATTTTGAAATACCCTTCTAGATATGAAAACTGATGTAACGCTTTTATCTAAAGATACTATTTCTATTATTAAAACGAGAAATGAGAAATGGAGAGTTATTCTTTTTTTTACTTTATATGTTTCATTTTTTTTACTCATTTTTCAGCCTTTTGGAGTCAATAATTATGATCCGACTCATCATATTAGTTTAGATTTTCTATTGGGATCTGTTGGATTTGGCTTAATAAGTGGAATTATAATATCAATACATGAGTTTATTATAATGCCTTATTGTATTAAGAAAAAAACTGGAGTTACAATTTTGACACGTTTATGTTTGTCATTCATACTCTTACCTTTTGGGATTTACCTTTTTTATAATGTTATAGGAAATTTTCATGATTGGAAATGGTCTAGTTTTTTTGGCTTTATAAGAGACGTATCTTTAATGGCTATTCTCCCTATGAGCCTAATCTACATATATTATAATTATATCAAAATCAAAAAAGCTTACAGGATTTTATTAAATAAACCAACGTTCAATCCTTCAGAAGAAACACAATTGATTACAATAGAATCTGATAATAGAAATGATTCTATTATTTTACGATTAGATACATTACTATATATCGAAGCGCAAGATAATTATGTAAATGTATATCACTTATTGAATAATGAAGTAAAAAAACAATTACTTCGTACTACTATGAAAGTATTAGAATCCAAACTAAAAGAAATGACCGTAGTGAGATGTCATCGTTCTTATCTGGTAAATATAAATCTGATAATAAAAGTAAAAGGAAATGGTAATCAGATGAAATTATTTTTACCAAATGTTAAAAAGCCTATTCCTGTTTCCAGATCATATATATCACCTTTAAAAGAAATTATAGCCACTCACCACAAATAGACGAATTTTGCCACAAGCATTGTAGAAATGGGATATATTGACAATCATAATGATGTAATTTTAACTGGCTTTAAATTACATTATTATGAAAACACCAATTGCGATACGATCAAGAAATAATTTAGTTAATATTCTATCTTTATGCGTAGGATTAACATTTATAACCACATGGCTTCCCTTATTAAGAGCATTATTTGACGGTAAATCTTATTCTTGGGGAATGAGTTATTATGGGATTTCATTCTCTGGTAAAGGATTGACATTAGATTATACCATTTTAATAGTTTTTGCCTTTCTGTATTTTTTATTCTTTTATTCCTTTAACTGGGTTAAAAATCGCTTAATATTTTATGTTCTTATAATTTGGTGGTGGTTTCATAGTTTTGGAAATTTATTATATGATATTATCAAAAATGGAGATACCGTATTTCATGGGGATACCTTAAATATTCATGTTTCAATTTCTACCATTATAATTCCATTAGCTATTGCTTCTATGTTATTAGTGGTTACTATAATCTATAAGGATAGGAAGTTACCAAATACAAATATTCCCTGGAGTCGCTTAAATAATATTAAAGCATTGATTGTTCTGTCTCCTTTAGTACTACAAATGATATTGTTTGTTATCGGAGAACCACATGGAATTACTGATAGCATTGCAGTAATCATAACGATTATACAATGCTTTGTAGTTCATTTAATTTTTAAACCCACAAAAGTAAAATCATCATAAAATAAAGAGATACGTGTAAAATAACAATTACTTTATATACAATGATTTTTAAACCAGAAATTACTTAAAATAATGCATGTTATGCTTATAACCATTACCAATAGGGATTTCTATTCTACCTATTTCAACGTCATTTTTGGTATATGCAGTGATCTTTTCACTGTTTACAATATAAGAACGGTGTAAACGAATGAAACGGTCATCTATTCGTTTTTCAAAGTTAGAAATACTCTCCTTTATGGTAAGCGTTTCTTCTAATAAATGAATTTTTATATAATCTTTTAAACTTTCTGCATAGAGAATATCATCAAAAACCACCTTTATCTGCTTTTTGGCTTTATTAACGAATATGTATTTACTTTTGTCATCATTAACAGCAATATTATCAGTGTTTTCTAAGTTTATTTGCTGTTTAAGAAATTTTTGAATAGCAGAGAAAAAACGTTCAAAAAATATAGGCTTTAAAAGATAATCTACTGCATTAAGTTCAAAACCATCTACTGCATAATCCCTATACGCAGTTGTAAAAATCACTTGTGGTTTATACACCAGGTTTTTAAAAAAATCGGTGCCTTTTAAAGCGGGCATTTCAATATCCAAAAAAAGTAAATCTACTTTTTCAGCTGTTAGAATAGAACTAGCTTCAATCGCACTTGCACAAGAAGCCACAAGTTCAAAATTTGGGATTTTCTCTAGATAGGTCTCGACAAGTTCCCTAGCTAAAGGCTCATCATCTATGACTAGACATCTATATTTCATATGTATCTAATTTTAGATTAGCAGAAAAGGAATTCGATTTATTTTCGATAATCAAATCATATGCTTTTGGGTATAGCAACTCTAGTTGTTTTTTAATATTTTGAAGACCAATTGATTCTTTCTGGACAACAGGTTTCATATTAACGGGTTTACTATTCTCTACCTTAAAGACAAGTTGCTCCTTATTTTTGGATATATTGATGTTGATGTTGGCTTGATTAATCTCATTAGCAACACCATGTTTAAAAGCATTTTCTACAAACGTGAGCAATAGTAAAGGAGCTACTTTTTCCCGACCAGTTACATTTTTACTAAAGGAAATTTTTACTCTATCTGCATATCGAATCTTTTCTAAAGACAAATAATTCTCAATGAGCTCTATTTCTTTATCTAGAGATACATATTCATCATTGCATCGGTAAAGAATATAATCTAGAATTTCTGATAATTTTTGAATAACCTTAGGAGCAGCATCAGACTTTTTTAAGGTTAACGCATATAAATTATTCAATGTATTGAACAAGAAATGCGGATTTAATTGATTTTTTAGTGCAACAAGCTCTGCTGTTTTCTTTTGTTCATTCAATTTAAGCAAACGTTGCTTTTCTACATATAATTTTAAAACTAATAATAATATAGTTGGATAGAGTAAATACAAGCTTTTAAATACAAATTCTCCTATACTCATTAATCTACCAGTAAAAGAAGGGTCATTAAAACGTTTTATATAATTCACATAAGTTTTGGGAAAGGTAACTTCAAAATAATTCATATGAATCAATGTACAAATAATATAAAAGGCTAATAACGTTATTGTGATTGAAATTCCGAAAGCCAACTTTTTATCCTTATTTAAAAGTTGTGGAATCAAAAACTCCAGAATTATAAAAGCCATAGCAATCTGCAAAGTCACTCGTATACTATACGTGATAAGCAATTCATTGGTCGTGGCATAGTACCAACTAGAAGTAGAAGCTGAAAAAGCAAAAATCAACAATCCAAATACAAGGTATTTAAATTTTGAAACCTCCAGGAAACTTTGAATTTTTTGTGCCATAAAACATGCTTTAGACTATAAAGGTATACATCTAAATATACCTTTTTTAAAATTACCTACCAACTATAGGTTAGTGATGACAAAAACACAGTATCTGTAGACAAAAGCTTAGAACATCATTTGTAGGTCTTTTATCATCGTTTATGGCCTTTCTAACCACTTATTTAAAATGTGTAAAGCTTACTTCTAATTTAGCTTTCAAATCAAAAAAAATACTCAAATGAAATGTATTAAAAAATCAATTTTACCTATCAGCAAAATAGTATTCTTATGCTTTACTTTTTATTTAATATCACTTTCTACAACTGCTCAAGAATCTACTTGGCAAATAGATCCAAACCATTCTAACATTAATTTTGGTGTCTCTTACTTCAAGGTTGGTAAAATCAAAGGAGTGTTTAAGACATATACGGGGTCATTCATTCAAAAAAAAGACGAAATATCTACCATTAACATTACCATACAAACAGCTTCTATCAGCACTAATCAAGCAGATAGAGACAAACACTTAAAAACTAAAGATTTCTTTAACGCAGAAAAACATCCTGAAATAAAATTTATAAGTACAGGGATTACTAAAACTGGAGACAATGAATATGAAATTAAAGGAAATTTTACCATGACAGGAGTAACCAAACCTATTGTTTTAAAAGCTGTAGATAATGGTAGCTATGTACATCCAAGATTTAAAACCGAAAATAAATTTATAACTGTCACTGGTGTAATTAAACGTGAAGATTTTAATGTTGGAACCAATTATGCTCCTGCAAAATTTGCTCTTGGTAGTGAAGTTGACCTTATAGCAGAAATTCAATTAACTAAGAAAAAATAAATATGAAACAACATTTATACATAATATGTATCTTCCTTTTTTCTATATCATTTTATGGTCAAAAGGGAGTTGTTACAGGAACAGTATTAGATAAGAACACTCAAGAACCAGTACCATATGCCAATGTAGTCCTTAAATCAGGTAGTAATATTGCTACAGGAGGTATCACTAATGAACAAGGTTTTTTTTCTGTAAAAGAAATACCATATAACACATATGATTTTGAAATTCAGTTTATAGGATATAAAACGATAACCAAAGCCATAAATGTTGACAAATCAAATAGAAAAGTAAATTTAGGAAGTCTTTACATTGAAGAAGATGCCGTTGCTTTAGGATCTGTTGAGATTGTAACCGAACGCTCTACCATCGAACAAAAAATAGATAGAAAAGTAATTAATGTTGGTAAGGATTTAACGACGGTTGGAGCTTCTGCTAGTGATATCATGGGAAATATTCCTTCAGTGAGTATAAATCAAGATGGAGATATTTCGTTTCGTGGAAATGAAAATGTTCGTGTCCTTGTAGATGGAAAACCAACAAATTTAAGTTCTCGTGAACTTTTACAGCAGATTCCATCTACTTCGATCAAAACTATAGAATTAATAACAAATCCCTCTGCCAAGTACAATCCTGAAGGTATGAGTGGTATTATTAATATAAGTTTAAAAAAGAACACCAATTTAGGATTTAATGGATCAATAAATTCTGGGATTACTTATGGACAACGAGCCAGGTATAACAATTCTTTAAGTCTAAACTACAGGGCAGGTAAAACTAATTTTTATGGTAGCTATAACAATAGACTTGGTAAAAGCACTACAGATGGAATAGTTACCAGAACGGTAGAAAACAATAATCAGTTAACAGATAATATTAATGAGAATACATCACATCTATTCAAATTAGGTTTTGATTATATGATCAATGATAAGAATACCCTATCTATTTATACGAATCAAAATCTCTTTGAAACAATAATTGATGGTAACAGGATAATCAATTTTTTTGATAATCCATCTGCAAATTTTACACAGCGGGATATTACTGACAGTGACAATGTCAACGCAACGTACAATGCCGATTTTAAGCATGTATTTGCAAAAGAAGGACATACTATTGAGCTCGAAGTAGATTATAATACTTTAGATAGCGATAAAGAATATGATTTTAGTTTTACAGGCAACAACCCTGTAGAGAACTATGAAGAATTAATTGAAGACACCAGAACCAACACTACAATAAATCTAGATTACGTAAATCCGCTTTCAGAAAACACCATGTTAGAATTAGGTTTAGAAACACGTTTACGCCGTACCGACAATTCTTATATCACAGGTAATCCTAATTTTAATAATTCCACCTTTTTTTATGATAGAGACATCTATTCTTTTTATACCACTTTTGGTCAAACATTAGATAAATGGCAATACAATATCGGTTTACGATTAGAGGATTATAATGTTGATTCGCAGTTTGATGAAGTTGGAGAAAACCCATTTAATTTTACTGATAAATTGTTCAATATATTCCCTTCGGGATTTTTGAAATATACTCCTAATAAGGATCAAAAAAACACGTATCAATTAAGTTTTAGCAGACGTATAGATCGTCCATCCTTAAATCAAATTAATCCAATACGACAATTAAACACCCCACAAATTATATTAACAGGTAACCCTAGCCTTGTTCCGCAGTTCACTAATTCGATAGAGTTAAACTATAGTAGAAAACTAGCTAAGGGTAGTTTTACTTTTGGTGGTTTTTACAGGAGAATTAGTGACGAAATAAATAGAAGAGGGTTTTTTGATGAAAATAATCCAAACCTATTGATCATTGATTATGATAATTTTGATAGCAATGATGCTTATGGATTTGAATTTTCTTCGAATTATCGTCTCACTAATTGGTGGAGTCTTAACAGTAGTTTTGATATCTATTCAAGAACTCAAAAAGGAGTTATTGAAGGTGAAAGTGTACAGGTCAACAACACTTTATTGAACGCTAAACTTAATAACAGCTTTAAAGCTACTAAAAATCTTACGTTTCAATTATTTACATTCTTTAGTGGCAGACAAGAAATTTTGCAGTATGAGCTAAAAGAAAACTTCTTTATGAATGCAGGTGCACGTTACAATTTTGCCAAAGGCAAGGGAACTTTAAGTCTTAATTTTAATGATATTTTTAGAACGCAACGTTTTGCTTTTGAAACTTATAGAACCATTATCCAGGAAGGCGAATTTAGAAGAGATACTCGCTCTGTTTATGCAGGAATTACATATCGTTTTGGAAGTGGTAAGAATAAGAGCTTAAAACGTAAAAAACGTGATAAAAATGTAAAAGCAGATAAACTATTATAAACTTTTTTAAAGTACTATTTATTTGATGTAGCTATCTAATCTACTCCTTTTTGCACAACTCATCTTGTGTTTTAAGGAGTAGTTAAGGTGAGGTTTATAACCTATCTGTTAGCGCATTATAAACTAATTTTGCTGGTATTTAAAAATTAATGAATTAATTAGTTGTAAATCAAATTAATAGCGCCACCTTTGCGAAATAAATAATATAATAATTTTAATTACATTACAATGAGTAAAGGAACAGTAAAATTCTTCAACGACGCCAAAGGTTTTGGATTTATCACTGAAGAAGGTGCTAACAAAGATCATTTTGTACACATTTCTGGATTAGTAGATGAAATTCGTGAAGGCGATGAAGTTGAGTTTGATCTAAAAGAAGGTAACAAAGGATTAAATGCAGTGAACGTAAAAGTTATCTAATACATATACTTTCAAGTTTAATTAAAAAGTCCATCTATTGATGGGCTTTTTTTATTATCCGAATATTATAATCACATTTATGTGATACTATATTTGTATATATTTAATAATGGCATAATAGGACTTTGATTAAAAAGGGATAGGGTATAAAATTAAATACCCCTCGAATTTTATTTTGAGGGATATTTAGATAATTACTTATTGCTAATAACCGTTAATTTGAAGATTGAATCGAGTCTAATTTTGCTTTAGCAACATCATATGTCTTTTTTAAGCTTTCGCTATTTTTATAATACTCCCCATAAGTGTATGCTTTTTCTATAGACTTCATGGTTTTATCATAAAAACCGTTTTTGTAGTATACAATGTTTTCGTATTCTGAAAAATAGATGTCATTTTCGGATTTTGCACCATGCTTTTTTGCTATTTCTAGATATTCCAAAGCTTTCTTATACTGCTTCTTTTGATAATATATAACAGACATAAATTCATATCCTTTGGGTAAATCCTGAATTAATTCGGTGCTCTTTTTATAGCATTCTAAAGCTTTATCCAGTTCATCTGCATAATAATAAGCCATTCCCAATGACCATATGGCTGCAGCGCTATCGGGATACATATCTACTACCTTTTGAAAATATTTTTGAGCTTTTGAATAATCTTCTTCTACCAAAAGCGAATATTCTGCCTGCATGATATCCCGCTCTGATTTTAATGTTGATTTTTTAGAGAGATTATAGGCTTTGGTAACCATCTTTTTATATTCCTCTGGATCTGTTACATAAAAACCACTCATCAAAACACCACTGGGATAATCAGGATCCAATTCTAATATTTTTGCTGCTTTTTTTTCGAATTCCTCTTTATCACCATAAAAATAGAAATTTGCTTCTAAGTCATTAAAAAGCTGATGTACTTCTGGGACTTTTGAATCTACAGCTAAAGTGAATCCATGCGTGTTTAAATTAGCTGGAGCATATTTCTGAACAAATTCATCTTCAATTTCGCGGCCTGTCTTTTGAGATTGACAGGAAAAAAAATTTAATAAAATTAAAAAAACAACTAATTGCTTAACCTTATTCATATCTATATATATTAATTAATTTTAACCAATATTATATAAGATATGCTTACTGTTTTTTAAAAATAGATCATGATAAATTAAATAACGATAAAAGATATAAAAGTATCTAAGTAGTATGTTTATAGTCTATAAAATGGTATTCGTCTTTAGGTATGTGATAATAGCGAAAAAACTTTTGAAGAATAACTGGACCCAACAGGAATTTCTATTTCACCTATTTCTATATCTTTTTGGGTATATGCAGTGATTCTGTTAATTGCTACAATATAGGAACGGTGCGTACGTAAAAAAAGCGTCGAAGGAAGTTGAGTTTCTATTTTACCAATATTACTTTTTACTACTAATTTTTGATGAACAGTATGAATTCTGACGTAATCCTTTAAACTTTCGATATATAGAATATCTTCAAATATTATCTTAATATGTTTTTTATTAACATTTACATAGAAAAATGCATCTTTAGATTCCTCTTGAGTTATAGTCAAAATAGGGTATTGTGTTCTTTCGTAATAACGATCAACGGCTTTTACAAACCTGTCAAAAGAAATAGGTTTTAATAAATAATCAACGATATCCAAATCATATCCTTGTATCGCATATTCTCTATATGCCGTAGTGATGATTACCTTTGGGGGATTTTTTACAGCTTTTAGAAAATCTAAACCTTTTAAGACAGGCATTTCAATATCCAAAAACAATAAATCAATTTTCTCTTTTTTTATGACTTCAAAAGCTTCAACGGCACTATAACAACTAGCAACAATTTCTAGATCAGTAAGCATTTTTATATGATTTTTTAGTAAATCAATTGCTGGAGATTCATCATCAACAAGTAAGCATCGTACCATATTAATTTATTTTTAAAGTCAACTTTAAGTTAAAAAAAGCATTAGATTCATCGATCTCCAAATTATGTTTTCCTGGATAGATTAAATCCAATTGTCGCTGAATGTTAGCTAGCCCTATTCCGCTTTTATTTTCATCAGTTTTATTGTTGTACTGGTTATCTGTTTTTGTATTCCAAACGCTAAACTCAATATGTGAGTCAAATTGTTCAAGTACAATTCTTATTTCTGGTTTGGTAATATTGTCCCTAACTCCATGTTTAAATGCATTTTCAATAATAGATAATAACAAAAGAGGAGTTGTTTTTTGTTGTTGGTCAATGATGTCTTTTTTAAAAATAACTTTTAACCTTTCTTCATATTTAATTTGTTCTAACGCTATATAATTCTCTATGGCATGAATTTCTTCTATTATAGGAACCGATATTCGTTGGCTTTTATATAAAATGTAATCCAAAATTTCAGAAAGTTGTAATATCATATCCGGGGCCTTCGGGGATTTGGTAATGACATAAGAATATAAATTATTAAGAGTATTAAATAAAAAATGTGGGTTTAATTGTGCTTTTAAGTATTTAAGTTCTGTCGCTATTTTTTCTTTTTCCAACTGAAATACCTTTTCTTTTTCTAATTCTTGCTCTTTATTAGTCTTGTAGAAATACATAATCAATGCTGGAAAATGAAAAGATAACATATGAAAAGGAAAATCTTCTAAACTAATCAGTGGATAAGGACCATCTGCGCAATATTTATCCAAATGATAATATCCAATAAGACGAAATAGTAATGTTAATACTGCAATTACAAAAATCATGGATACTCCAAAAGCGATATATTTTTTTTGTTTTAAATAGATTGGTATTTGCCAATAATTAAACGTGTAAGCAGCTATGATTAATAACGGAAGTTTAAACAAAGTTGTTTCTATAGATTGTTCAAACAACTCAAAACTAGTAACAGAAAAAATATAAAAAAGAAAAATTGCAACCCAAAATAGAATATGTCCAAGGGCTTTTTTAGTATTAAAACTCATAGCTGGTAATATAATAAAATTATAACCTTCTCATCAAATAAACCGCTGTTTGGGCAATACTAGTATACAGAACTTGATTAACTGTATACAAACCTAAAAGCAGGAAGTTTATCGCTATACATAGTCACTTAATTTTGTTTCATCAATTTTTTAAAATGTGTCTGTTATTATTTCTGAAATTAGCTTCGACTAAAAAATCAATGAAAACATGTTAGTACTTAAGAAGATCATAATCATGACACTCGTAGCCATAACTTTAATTAATTGCGCATCTGTAAAAAGGTTACAAAATACTCCAATTGGCTTAATCAATAATGTTGCTTATACAGATTCATCATTTGATAATCCAAATGCTTCCAATGGATTTTTGGTACAGTACAAAAACAATACTTATGCTGTTACAGCAAAGCATATTCTAATGATTGCCAAGACAGATCATATGAAATTTGTTGATTTTGAGGGAAATTTAAAAGAATGGAGAATGTATCCTAAAAATGATAGTACTAGATATGTAATTGCAGATAAGTTATTAAGTACGAATAAAAAAGATTCACTTACCTGGAATTATATGGATACAAATTGGGATACTTATAATGATTGGTTAGTTTTTTCTGTAAAAGAAAATAAGACATCCCATAAACCTTTGAAATTTAGAAAAAAACCAATTAAAAAAGGAGAGTATGTATACGCTATAGGTTGGTCTTATAAGGATAGTATTGGAACGCAACGTGTATACCAGTATACATTTGACACAACCGAAGGAGATTACCATAATCTTATACAAATAAAAGGCCCCAAAAGTTTAGGAGGTCTAAGTGGAGCACCAATAGTAGATAAAAAAGGTAGAATCATAGGTTTAGTTTCTTCTGGCGGTGAAGATGAAAAAACAAAAGAGGTATTTTTACAAGCTACCAATATAAAAAATGCTTTTAAATTCATTTCTAATTTAGATTAAGAACTATAAAACTTGATATATTTCTTACATGAGGGTATTGCATCGAACTTGCTGAAATGTTGTTACAAAAAATAGGAGAGTAGCAGAATGGATATAAAATGAATTGACATTATTAAATTATATTTGTCATATACATTAAGATGGACTTTTCAATTTTAGGAATAACGACAATTTTCATCCTTTTTATTTCTCTATTGCTCGCATTATTTGTTTTAACAGTTAAAACATCTAATAAAAAGGCGAATACATTTTTAGGTATTTATTTTTTAATCTTTGCAATTCATATTAGTGTATTTTTTTATTCAAAATATATTACACTACCAGTGGTTTTAGAAATGCTTCGAGATCATATTGCATTTTTTACCAGCCCATTATTGTTTTTATATCTACTGGCTTCGATATATTCGGATTTTAGATATAAACACAAATATCTATTGCATACATTACCTTTTTTAATTCAAATACTACTATTTTCTCCCAGGTTTTATTTTGCTGATCAAAATACAAGAGATTTCTTGCTTAAAAATTTGAATACTACCATAGAAGGTAAACTATCTATCATTTTTGGTCTTCTTGTAGCCTTTTTTTATTTAGTAGCCATGTTTGTAGAATTAAAAAAATATAAGCAATTATTGTTAGAGAACTATTCTAACAAATCTGCTTTTAATTATAAATGGTTGTATCAATTACTCATTATATTAAGCATTATTTTCAGCTTTTCATTTTTTAAACAAGCTTATAAATTTTATGGAACTAATATTGAGATTTTAAATACCTTAAGAATAATGCTCACATTGGTATTACTTGGTTTTTTAACCTGGATTGTCTTAAAAAGTATGTATTACCCAAATCTTTTTAGAAATATTAATACTAAGCATATATCGATAAAAGGAATAGTAAAGGAAAATAATATAGTACATATTGTAAATAAGAATGCGAAGGACGATATCAATAGATTATTAATATTTATGAAGAAAGAAGAGCCCTATCTTGACGCTACTTTAACACTACAAAAACTTGCTGAACAATTGGGATTACCCAATCGCACCCTATCCGTATTAATTAATCATAACCTAAATCAACGGTTTTTTGACTTCATTAATCAATTTAGAATAGAGAAAGCAAAAAAAATGCTTTTAAATTCAAATAACGCTAAGCTAACCATACAACAAATTATGTATGATGTAGGATTTAATTCTAAATCTTCTTTTTACACGGCTTTTAAAAAAGAAACTGGCGTAACCCCTTCTGAGTATAAAAAAAGAAGCCATATTGAATAATAAGTAAAGATAGTTAGATTAAAAAAAGGGTTCGACTTTATGTAATCGAACTCTTTTTTTACACAATATATTTTCATTTGTGTTAATCAAAACTATTACGAAATGAAAAACTTATTTACAAAAACTGTAATCTTATTCTTTATCTTTTTTAGTTGTAAATCTCAAAACAAAAAAATTAAAAGTGTCGTGGATAATTCGGTTTGATTTGTGCCACTGATTTCGGAGCTATAGTGCCAGTAATTTCAGTTCAAACTGTGCCACTTTTTACAGTTCGAATTGTGCCAATGTAAATTGAGTCGAGTTAATTTCGGTTCTA
>NZ_VLNR01000008.1 GCF_007489275.1 Aquimarina algiphila | reverse complement strand
CCTTTTAAAACCTTGAGTATTTTATCGTAATTTGCTTGAAAGTTGTGCATATGAATTATAGTGTCGTAACTACAATTTACTGCCTTTTAGCAGTTTGCGCAACTTTTTCTAAATGCACAACGGGTTAGTTATTATTTATTTATATGTTGGGGTAACATCAGACCTAAAGTCATCATAAGGTCTGTTAAAGGAGAAACTCCTTTGTGGTCTAAAATCAAAACAATTTAATTACAGCGCTATAATCTTATTGTTTTGAGTTTGCTATTGTGTAATTCTAGTTAGCGTAGTGTGATATTATCTTCATAAGTTGGTTTTTTATTTGTTATTACTTTGTGTTGTTATTCATTGCAATATTAAGATGTGCCAGTTTCATTTTTCGGGATTCTGTAATAATGGTGATGTTAATTCATAGTTATAAGAAATATTTCTTTAGGAGCGCCATCTGTGGCTTTTTCTTCTATTTTAATTAAAAAGAGAGTATTGTGCATTCTTATAATTGTTATTTAGTTTAATAACTCTAATATTTCTATTTCAAAAATTGCAGGCTTGTTTTTTAATAAACTCTCTTGCCTTCTGTGTAGAGTAGATGGCATAATTAAAGTTGCAGAACCACCAGTCTTTAACAATAAAAGCCCTTCCTGTATTGCACTATTAAGATGTACAATTTTATCAAATAATATTATAGGGTTGTTGTTAAGTTCTCCATCCAAGGAATACATTTTACTACTAAATTTTATAATAGAGTTAGTTGTTAATTTTTGACCATTCCCATGATTTGTAATCATGTAATACAGACCTGTTCCGGTTTCTTTGGCGGTTAAAGAATTATCTGATAAATATTTCTGGATAACTACTCGTTGTTTTCTTTCTGATTCTGTTATTTGCCGTTGTTGCTCTACTTGTTCGACAAATGATAATTCTGAGTCATTATCAGAGCTACATGAGTAGGACAATGCTAGTAGGCTGATTGCTATTAGTGTTTTTTTCATTTTTAGTATGCCTGTAGAGTTATTATGGTTTTAAAACAATATTAAGTTGCATTTCAAACATTAAGTTTGTTTCAGGTTCTATGTCTGTAAAAGATACGGGGTACTTACCATAAGCTAAATGTGCAGGAACTAACATTGTTATTTTACCTCTCTCTTGTATAAGTTGCAAGCCTTCTTTTACTCCTGGTAATAATCCATCAAAATTAAATGATTGACCATAGTTGTTATTTTCCATATTAGACTCTCCAAGAACTTCATTAGTTTCTAAGTTTGTTGTTTTAAAATGAAATATTACAGTGTCTCCTTCTTCTATAAACAAACCGTCACCTTGCTCGTCGATACGATAAAATAATCCTGACTCGGCTTTTATAATATCCTGCAAGTCAAACTGTTTTATATACTCTTCAATTCTAAGAATTTCAGCATCTTTTTCTTCTTGAGTATATTCATAGTTTGGTGGGTCAGGTTCGTTAAAAGGTGGTTTATCGTCGTTAGTTACGCATGCGGTAAATGCAACTAACAAACTAAGTAATAAGAGCATTTTTTTCATTGTCATTTGTTTAGGTTATTATGAGTTGTTTTTCATTACAATATTAGACCATGCCAGTTTCATTTTTCGGGATTCTGTAAAATGACATTGTTAATTAATCGTTAAAGTCAAACATCACTGAAGAACACTTTTCATCATAGGATTAGGTTTTGAGAAATTGATATATACGTCTATGTCTTAAATGTTAGATTTGTTACGTGTTATTACACGTTTTTTTTAATTATTTGATAGTAACCCCAGAAATTTCCTTGTTCATTGTAATAGTAAAACATGCCATTTTAGAAAATGTGGTTGATCTGGTTTTCTTCAATCTTTTGTGCATTCGAGATATATCTAGATTTCCTGATACCAAAAAAACTTAATAAAAAATTAGCCAGTTTCAAAAAATGAAACTGGTACTATGTATCCTTGTATCATAAAATAAGTATTAATCACTTAAAACCATAAAAGTATGGCATTAGAAAATCTAATTAGTGTTACGTTTACAGAAGACGAATTAAACAAACTCACTAAAGGATTACAGATTGTAAAAGAGGTTTTATCGAATAAAACAGTCAATCTTACTCCAGAACAACGAGGACAGTATGGACGTATTGCTAATCAAAACAAATTGATTGTAGATAAAGCTAAGAATTACATGGAGCAACATCCTGATTGGATTCCTCGATTTTTGGATAAAGAAGAGTTTGATCGCGATTATACTACTCGTAAACAAGTAGAAACTCATGTACAGCAGTTACAGAATTTATCGCAACAATTACTCGATACCAAAACCCTGCTAGATCATGATAACTATACCAATGCATTAAGTTTTTACCGTATGATGCGTTTTTTGGCTGGCGAAAACGAGCCTGGAGCCAAACCTGTATATGAGGATATGAAACTATTATTTAAACGTAGCAGTAGTACTAATAACGATGAAGGCTCTAATACATGATGTTATAGATAGCCAAGATAATATGAAGCTTTACAAAGGTAATTAGAAGGCGTATCATACTCCTTTGAAATACCTACCCAAGTGGTTCGAATGATCAAAAAGGTATTGCGAAGCGATCCTTAGGTAATTCGAACCACCTTTTTTTGGATTGAGACTCCTCAATATATCGCAAAAAATCGTAAACCTATCCCTTTTATCCCATAAAGTATCAGAAAGAAGCTTGAACATATCGCTTCGAAGCATTAAACTATCCAATCGAAGCGGCACATGATCGGTGCTAATTACCTTTTGTTGGATTGGAGCCTCTTATGAGATAGCCTACCCCCTTGTCGAGAAGGGGTACTATCATTTATACATTATACCAACTTATTGCATTTCTATCTCTTATAACAAAGCACTAATATATAATACTGATCTAATACCGTCTCCCAAAATATAGTCTCAATGTCACTACGGTTCTAATCCTATTATCTTTTTATTAAAAATAGGGTTCTTCATAAAATACCATTTTAATCTAAAACCAAGTTCTACAAATTCAAAACCAGCAGCAGTGGCAGAAGCAATGTTACTATATTTACCATAGATATTAGCATTAAACCGCTGAGAAAATTGATGGCCAAATTTTCCTTCTGCCCTAAAAGTAGAAGATGCGGGATCATCCTCTACAAACTGTTGACCAAATGCTGCACTTGCACTATAATACCAATTCTTTTGTGGATCACTAACAACTTCTAGGAATACTTCGCCTAGATTAAATTGATCAGGGCTAAAATAAATGGTAGGCACCTGATCTTTAAAAGTGATATATTGATAATTGAGCCCTACCTTTAGCACTGGTTTTTGTAAAATAGAGTAATATAAAGATGTAAATAATAGATTCCTTGTATTCTCATCTGTCTGCGAAGTGTAAATATATTGTGTATACCAGCCTAAATTAAAATTAGTCCCTAAATTATAATTTAGGCTATAATTGTTCATTACAATTTCTCTGTTTAATAAATCTGCATTAAAATTTTGCAATTCTCTCTTGTACCCTATATCTAGGTTTTGTAATCTAAAAGGTTTTGTTTTTAATACTACCTCGGCGACCAACTCTGTATAATCTGCTGTAAATCCATCTGCATTTGTCAATCCTACCTTAGATTGCAAAGAAATATTTCCGTTGAATTTATAAAGAGTTCCTAACCAAAAGTCATTCGAAGTTGCTTCATTTCTAGTGACTGTATTTTTTGTTGTTCTATAATCATATTGGGCTTCTGTTTTAAATCTAGTGGATAAGGGAACTTCTACTTTTAAAGTAATGTTTACCGCTTCATTGTCTCCATTATCAAAAGTATATGCCGTTTTCTCCTCTATAAAAGGAGTATGGGATTTTTTTAATGTTTTGATTAGTTTTTCGGCATCTGGTTGTTTAGGATAATACTCCAGGGTTTTAAAAGCATAGGTATAGGATTTGATATCATCTCCAACAGCTCTATATGCGTTTGCAATACCCAAATTACCATCAAAAGAACCCGCTTCTTTTTCTAAAATCGTGTTATAATTTTGAAGACTGGTTTTAAAACGACTAGTATACATCCCGTGAGTTGCGTATAATGCCAATACTCTCGAATGATCAGGATACAATAGTTGTAATTGATCTATACTTTCTTTAGCATCCTTAAATTTTTTATTCCATAGTAGGGCTTGTATATATCGTTCTGCGGTAGACAGATAAAGTGTTTTATCATCATCTTTAAAATGTGCTGCTTTATTTTTTGCTTGACCAGCAATGAATAATGCCTTTTTCTCTTTATTATTTTTATGAGCTACCAAAGCTAGACCATTTAAAGATATGATACTGTCCTTAGGGCTAACAGCTAATGCTTTATATGTGTTTTTTGCTTTTTCAAGTTTATTGGTGATCAGGTAAATATTTGCTTTATTTAACTGTGTATCTTTATCATTAGGAAAGTCAATCAGGTTTTGATCCAATAGTTGTAGTGCCTCATCATATTTTTTGTCCTGAGCTATTGCATTAGCATACCCCAAACGAACATACTTTCTGGATAACAACGCATTTGCATTTCCTTTCTGTAATTGTAATGCTTTATTCACTAATATTAATGCTTTCTCATATTTCTTGAGATTAGAAAGTGTATTAGCATATCCCAATACTGCCGGGAAACTTGTATCATCCTCTTGAGTTAATTTTTCATAGAAACTCTCTGCTTTGGTAAATTGACGATCCCAAAGTAGCGATTCTGCATAATTTAATTTAATCTCAAAATCATCTGGATATTCTTGTAATAATGTTGTAAAAATAGATACTGCTTGCTTAGACTCTCCCAAAAGTCCTACTGCTCTCCCATAACATAAACGGGCGGTTTTGTTTTGAGGATATTGTTTTAGAATGTCTTCAAAAAATGTTTTTGCGTTAGCATATTTACCTGTTTCGAGATACTTAAAACCTTCTTGCATATTTTGAGCAAACAAAGATGAAAATGATACCAAAAAAAGGAAACTAAAAAAAAATGGTTTTAAGTGCATTATTTTGTGTACAAGTTGATTAATTATCGTTAAAGTAAGAATAACTAAAAAAATAGCGGGTAAAAACTCAATAAGTTTTATAAACTTTATATTCTACTCAACTCCTTTCTTAAGAAAACAGGTCTTTGTATTAACACAATTTTAAGTAATTATGTAAAAAATCAGGGGAAAAACCCCCTTAATTTAACACAAAAAACCGTTATTAATCTTTCATTTTATTAACATTTGTAAGATTTTACTTTCTTAAAAACAATAAACAAATGTTAAAGTTTCAGTGAAAACCGCACGAATATCGACAAAATACACTGTTTTTGGGCTTCACATAAATATTTTGTGGTTTTACCGTATTTAACTTTCGAAAACTGGTATTACTTTTACACCGTATTGATCACTAACTATTTATGATCAATTCAAGTTCAAAAGTAAATTCGTCAAAATGTAAAATAGTCTTCAAAAATCCCCAGAAGAATGTTTAACATAATTTAAAAGATCAGGGACCTAATAAAAAGAAAAGGTCACTTTTAAAAATTTAATACTTCTACTACCCCAAGAAGTAGCCCTAAATTTAAAATTGATATGACGAAAATTACCGGAATCATTGTTCCTTGTTATAATGAATATAACAGACTACCAAAGGAAAAATTTTGTAACTTCTTAACTAATAACCCTTCTTACCATTTATGTTTTGTAAACGACGGCAGCTCTGATAATACTTTAGGGATGTTAAATGAACTTAGACAATTCAACCCTCAAAAAATAACTGTACTCAATCTAGAGGTCAATCAAGGTAAAGCTACTGCAGTTCAAACTGGAGCTAATTATCTTGCAGATCTTGATTTTGTAGAAAACATTGCTTTTCTTGATGCTGATCTTTCTACATCATTAGAAGAAATGGATAATTTGGTACAAAAACTAAATAGTAATCCACAATTAACCATGGTCTTTGGATCTAGAAAAGCAGATGAGTCAGCTAACATCGATCGAAATATTATTAGAAAATTCTTATCTAATTTTGTTGGATTCTTCATTCGATTTATTCTTCAACTTCCTATAAAGGATACGCAATGCGGAGCCAAAGTATTTAGAAAAAGTATTATCGAGAATGTGTATAGCCAAAAATTCATAAGCAGATGGTTATTTGATATTGAGATTTTCTTAAGGTTAAAAAAACACATTGGATTAAAAGATCTTTTAAATACTATTAGTGAAGAACCACTGGATAGTTGGATCGAAGTAGAAGGTTCTAAAATCACTTTAAAAGACTCTCTCTTGATTCCTATCAATTTATTAGTAATCTGGTTTAGTTACTTAAAAATCAGAACTCGTATCAAAAGTGCTTCAACTATCTTTAATCTTAAAGCAGAATACAATATGGTAAAATAACTACTTTCTTCTTTTTAAAAACCGATTCAACCAAAATTCTAAATCATAAAAAACTGTCTTTAGTTAGTAATCTAACAATTACAAAAAAGACAAAAATCAATATATACTATGAAAAAGACCATCATCCTTTTGGTAATTCTTATAGCAAACATTACTTATGCTCAACAACCTTTTGATTGTAATGAAGGGAAGTTTTATCAAGTAATCTCTGGAGCATTGCGATCGTATGACCCTATAACAGGTACGTATTCTGACCCACTCCATACACATTCTGCGTACAATGCAGGAGGATATAACCCTATAGATAACTTTTTATATGCGATAAGAAATAGTGACAAGCATTTATTACGTATCGGAACTGACCTTATAGTAGATCTGGGATCAGTAGCGCCTAATGGAGGTATCAATTTTGGAGGCGGTTATGCTGCCGATGTTGATAGCGAAGGAAATTTATGGGTCTTTCAAAATTCATTGGATAAACAATCTTTTCATAAGATTATTAATCTACAGAGTTATGATGGTTCATCCTCTCCTGTATTTGAGATTGTAGTTTCTGATCAACCATCGCCAACGCCTTGTGCCGATATTGTATTTATTGATGGCAATCTATATGGTGGTGCCAAAGGAAAAGTATTCAAATGGGATCTTTCCTCGAATACCCCGACTTTTAGTAGTAAAACTGTAACTGATTTACCAAATCATACGTTTGGTGCATGCTATACTGATACCAGTAACAGGTTATACGTATCCAGCAATAATGGAGGATTACATCTGGTAAATGACTATGAAACTGTTACTCCTTATGCCACATTATTAAATAATACCGAGGTTACTAATTCTAATGATGGATTTAAATGTGCTAGTGGTGTATCCCCTATTGATGCTGATCAAGATGAAGTTCTGGATCCTTATGATAAGGATACTGATGGTGATGGAATTCCTGATATCGTAGAAGGTGGTGGTGTTGATCCATATGGAGATGATGATACTGATGGGATTTTTAATTACCTGGATCCTGATTTTGGGAATACTTGTAATAGTGGAGTTTCTCTTGCTTTTGATACCGATCGGGATGGTGTCCCAAATGTATTAGATCTTGATAGTGATAATGATGGGATATTTGACATTGTCGAAGCCGGTTTGGGTAGTTATGATACTAATGGAGACGGTTACTTTAATGCTCAAGATGCTAATTTTGTAGACTCTGATCTCGATGGAATAGCTGATATTGTAGATATTGATCAAACTGGAGTTGCCTTCTATCCCGCTGATACAGATGGTGATTTAATTTATGACGCCTATGATATTGATGCCGATCAAGATGGTATTATTGATCTTATCGAAGGACAAAATAGCCTTAATTTTATCTCTCTTTCTGGTTTAGATACAGACAGGGATGGTATGGATGATGCTTTTGATCCTGATCAAGGAGGTACTCCGCAAGGATATATAAATACAGATGGCACAGATAATCCAGATTTTTTAGATACCGATTCTAACAATGATGGCATATTAGATATTGTAGATGGATATGACACCAATAGTGATGGCACAGCCGATACAGTTGCCATAGGAAATGATTTTGATCAGGATGGTTTAGATGATAATTTTGATCTCAAAGAAACTGTATTCGATTCTGATAATGGTAATCAAACTCCGAGTAGTTTTCCTGTATTGAGTATTGGAGAACGATACCAATATCCAGGGACATATGATGGTAATGGAACTCCTAATTATTTAGGAACAAATGAAATATTATCTACAGATTACTTAACGCGAATCAATGACGCATTACCAGAAGGAAATTCTGTCCCTAATCTCAATCCTAACTACATTTATTCTGGATATGATACTAATATCATCATAGAAAACACAACAAATATTTCAGTTACTTTTATCGGTGAAAACACAACTTATAAGAATACACTTGGATTTTACACTTACAACATTAATAATCCTTCTACTACCGCACCTAACCCCGAAGACATAACCATTGTTTTTCCAAACACTTCTGAAGTAGGAAGCGATGGTGGTTTAAATATCGGTAACACTGTGAATTTGGGTAGTTTCCCAACTGATACTGGTATTGCCTGGGTATTACTCGCAGATGGGTGGAATGGCACAGCTATAGATACCGGATTATGGCAAATTTACTCTAATCCAGATTATAACCCAGAATGTGATGAGACATTACGACCGCACAATATCTTATTGGCAGATACTGCTAATGAAACTATTGTTCTTGGTTTTGAAGATACAAGAAGGGACTACCCTGCTGCTGACCATGACTTTAATGATGTATTGTTTCATGTAAGCGCTGATCAATACTCGTCCCTAAAAACTACAAACATCCCCGAACTAACCGAAGAAGGTGTAGTAACATCAGGTAATGATGGTGGGCTAGAAAGTAATGGTGATCTTGCCAACTTGATTGCTAAGAGAAATTTTTTAAGATCAAAAACGAATACAGTATATAATCAAAAGAAATTACAACAACGTTTCGCTCCAGGTGCAAAATCATATAAATCCGGTAGCAAGGACTTGAGTATCTATTTCCCAAAAACTGGCGCTTCAGGAACCGAAACTTCTTTTGTATCTAGTCCAGATGATTTAATTGGTATCACCAATGCAACCTCTGTTTTTTCAATTGATTATTACAATCAAGATCAAAGAGTTGGTGCAGCCTTAGCGATGGCTACCAATGGATCAGTTTATGATCACTCAAAAACGATATGTGATCGACTTAATGGTTCTGTTTTAGAAGATATCAGGACTTTAAAAGTGAGAAATCATACCTTGGTAAACACCAAAATCAGAAGAGTTACCGGAGAAATTGAACAAGCTTTACATTTCTCAGTGAGAATAGACGAATTTCAAAATGAACTCTATAGTTTATGGAATATCGATCAATATCCTGAAGGTGATTATCTCAACTTCCAGATTTGGGGTGGATCTATACCACAAGTAGCTACTATTGCAAATAGCATCATCGACAAATTAATCGATCAAAAGTCATTAGGCAAAACATTTATTCCTATTAATATCCCATCAGTATTTGTACAAAAGGGATTCTATAAAGATGGAAAGCTTGTTCTGGACATTGTAAATAAATCTCAGGTAAGTCAATTTAACTTTAGAGGGAATAAAAGAGCTACAGAATTATCAAATGAAGAGTTAATTATAAAAACTGTAGCATTATCTGGTAAATACAAAGAAACGACCACTATAGAGACGGGGTACTTATTTGATATTGGTTTTGCTATTACTGGTGACGATCCCAATAAGGCAGATGTATTATACTTAGCTGATGGCCCATGGGGAATCGACTTCTTAGAACAAGGAGCAACCATAACCAATTTTGATATTGGTAAAAATACCAAAACTCAAAATAAAGAGAACGAGTATACCGTAGAACGAGATGTTAAGGTAAGCGGTAACCTTAAGGAAACTATGAATTTGTTTAGAAACATCCTTGGTGGTGATCTTACATTAAATGTTTCTGAGTATGAAGCTGTACAATTCGAATTGTTCTCTGATCAGGATGTAGAAGTTATATTAGTTACCAAAGACCTTACTGATTGGAATGAAAGGCTTAGATATACTATAAAGGCTAATGATACAAAACAAAAATACACTATTCCTTTTTCAGACTTTTATAGTAAAGCAAAACAGACTTTTGCAATTGAAGATTTAAGAAGTGTTGTATTCTCTATTCAGGGAGATTATGCAAGTTTCACTTCTTTTGATCTAGAAGTAGCCAAACTTAAGTTTACTACTGATGAAAAAGAACTCGAAGAGGTTACCGATCCTGTTACAATCAATAATAATAATAATAATAATAATGACATTGAAAACATTATAATAGATGATAGTGAAACTTCTATAATCAATTCTCCAAATCCATTTAGCACACAAACGACAATAAAGATGCCTAAAGCAAATCAAAAAATAACAATTTCTGTAATTGATATGTTAGGTAGAATTGTGCAAGAGGAGGAATTAGGAAGTATAGGAACCCCATCAAAGAATTTTATTTTTACAGCAAAAAATTTAAGACAAGGAGTATATAAATATATCATAAGAGGAGATAACTTCAAAAAGAGGTACGAAGGAAGTTTCCTAATAAAATAACAATCAAAAATTACTATGCTTTATAAAAACATAAGGCATAGTAATTTTATAAAAAAAGAAAGTATCTTTAAGAACACCTATACATCCCCAAAGAATAAAAATCAAACCTAATCAATGGTAATTAATAGCTCTCTTCTAAAAAAACTAAGCGCTGAGCAAAAATTTATGATCAGTGTTATTATCGTTAATGGAGGGAACTATCTATACAATCTGCTTTTAGGTAGAATCTTAGGGCCTGAGGAGTTTGCTGATGCTGCATTATTAATTACCTTCCTTCTAGTATTATCATTTGTAGCGATGACATTTCAATTATCAACTGCAAAATTTTCTGTGATTTTTGAAAAAGAAATATTCAAGAGTTTTATTAATATCACTTATAAATATTCGAGTATTACCGGAATTATTTTTGGAGTTCTCATGATTGTTTTTTCAAAACAACTTCAGGCAATTTTTAATACACAATCTTCGACCATGTTTATCCTCTTTGGAATTGGTGTTCCTATTTATTTTATCATGAGTGTAAATAGAGGTGTTTTTCAGGGAAGTAAAAAATTTGATAGCCTCGCCATTACTTATCAGGGTGAGATGATAAGCAGGCTTACTATTACTCTTATTTTAATTTATACAATTACTTTTCAATCTTCTGTTTTGGTAGCTTCAGGTATCGCCATTTCCTTTTTATTTGGTTTGATCCCTTTTCGTTCGAGAGATATAGAAGTAACCAAAAAACACAAATTACCAAAGGCAGAGTCAAAGTACATTACCAAATTTTTTATCTTAACGGCATTCTACGAACTCACCCAGATCATCATTAATAATAGTGATATTTTGATGGTTAAACACTATTTTGAGACCTATGAAGCTGGATTGTATGCTTCGTTAGCTCTTATAGGCAGGGTGGTATATTTTGTAGCCTGGATGTTTGTCATGCTGTTATTGCCCAAAGTCGTACAAAAACAAAAAGATGGAGAATCTCATGCTCCGATACTATTTAAATATGTACTTTATATCACATTATTGTCTGCAGCAATTGTACTAGGATGCTTCCTATTTCCAGAGTTTGTAATTAATATCATGTTTGGTCCAGAATATATAAGTGTTGCTCCACTACTTTGGAAATATGCTATTGCAACCTCTCTTTTTGCTATTTCTAATATTTTTGCATATTACTTCTTATCCTTAGATCAATATATACCCGTCATATTATCGGCTTTACTTGGAATTTCTCAGGTAGTATTGATCATATTCTTTCACAACACATTATCAGAAGTTGTTATTATGCAAATCATAGCCATGGCTATTCTTCTCACATTTCAATTATTCTTTTTTATAAGCTATCAAAAATTATCTAAAAAAGAGCTCAACTAACGATTAAATCAATTCGTCGAAAGATACCTGCAACTCAACAGAATTGCATCAATAAAAAGAAAAGATTGATCGATCTTTAAACATAACAGTAACCTTTAAAACAAGATATTATGGCCTTGCAAATTACTAAGAACCACGAAATTTTTGAAATCAAAGGAAGTATAGTTGCAGAAAATGCGCAATCTCTTCAACATCATTTTGAGCAGTTGTTATTTAATTGTGATAAAGTAATATTATGTATTGATAAAGTCAAAAAAATTGATGCCTTTGGTGTTACTGTGCTCACCAAATTATTTAGGAATGCTATGAAAAATAATAAGATATTTTTCATCATAGGAAAAGGAAACAAAAAAGTAAGTAAAGCTTTTGGTAGCGTAAGTTATATCTTAAGAAATGACTTTGTATAAAATATAACCTCCCCAAAATACCCATGTTATGAAACTACAAATTATAAATGCTTCAGGAAAATTTGAAATCATAGGAAACTTCACCTTAGAAAATACCGAAACAGTAAAAGATCATTTTAACTATTTACTAGATCATTATGAAGAAGTAGTCATGTCACTAAGAAAAGTAAAAAAAATTGACCAAAAGGCGATAAAAGTTTTAAAGGATATTTATGCAAAAGCAAATAGAAGAAGTAAAATACTCTTTGTACTAGGTAAAGAAAATAAAATAATTATCAACGCTTTTCAAAAAAATAAAGTAAGTCATATTTTTAGAGAAGATTATTAATGGTTCGTATGATAATAACTTTTTACAAAAGTTGTCTAAAAAACACCGAAGGTGCTTATTATTATAAGATTTCAGTTGCTTTTTTAACAAGGTTATTATAAATTGTATCTCAATTAAATTAAAAAAGACGTACTACCCCATTCGTCCTAAAATCTTGAAACCTATACTACCCCATAAGATTTCTTTACGATTTTACTTCGTCTCTGTCTAGTTCAAAAAAAATAACACAAACATTTACAGATGAAATTAGCTATTGTAACTGCCTACCCACCTAGTAAAGTAACCTTAAATGAGTATGCATATCACCTGGTAAAATATTTTAGACAGCATACCGAGGTTTCTGAAGTTATTTTATTAACCGATATTACTCCAAAAGAGGCTGATGTGCAGTTCGAAGAAAAAGGATGTAAGATTACGGTTAAGCAATGTTGGAAATTTAATAGCTATAGCAATATTTTCTCTGTAATGAAAGCTGTAAAGCAAACAAAACCAGATGCTGTATTGTTTAACCTTCAGTTCATGAAATTTGGAGATAAAAAAATAGCCGCTGCACTTGGGTTATTGCTTCCGAAACGATGTGTTTTAAAAAAAATACCTACCATAGTTCTATTGCATAATATCATGGAACAAGTAGATCTGGAAAATTCTGGGTTCACAAAGAATAAAATTTTACAGAAAATTTACAATGGAATTGGAACCATGCTTACACGGTTTATTTTATCTGCTGATATTGTTGCTGTAACCATTGATAAGTATGTACATATCCTAAAAGCAAAATATAAAGTTGAAAACGTAGTACAAATTCCTCATGGAACCTTTGAACTCCCTGAAGAGCCAAAATATATTCTTCCTGAGGGACCATTACAAATAATGACCTTTGGAAAATTTGGCACCTACAAAAAGGTTGAGATTATGATCGAAGCGGTCGAAAAAATCCGTTCAAGAACAGATGCTAATCTCGAGATTGTAATTGCAGGAACTGATAACCCAAACGTTCCTGGATATTTAGAATCAATGAAAAAGAAGTACGCTCATGTACCTCAACTCACATTTACTGGTTATGTAGATGAAGTCGATGTACCTCGTATTTTTACTGAAAGCGCTATGGTTGTATTCCCTTACACTTCTACTACCGGTAGTTCTGGAGTATTACATCAAGCGGGGAGCTATGGAAAAGCTGTAGTGATGCCAGATTTGGGTGATCTAAGTATTTTAGTAAAAGATGAAGGGTATCAAGGAGAGTTTTTTGATGCCGAAAGTGTAGATAGCTTAGCTGATGCTATAGAAAAAATTGTTTTAGATCCCGAATATCGGAATGTATTAGAAAAAGCAAATTATAAAGCAGCAACAGCCTATCCAATGAGTAAAATTACTAACATGTATATAGACCAGTTTACATCTATAAAAGAAGAAAAAAAACCTAAGGTTAAAAATACATATGAACAAGCATCCTTGTAAAATATATCTTTAATTATAATATCCAAAAAGCAGAAAGATCTTCGATACTTTCCGCTTTTTCAATAATGTAAATAAGTTTATATACTGTTGTCTATTTAATACACAAACCTCAATGCTGTTCTATCCGAAGCTGTAAATGGACGATCAGTTCCTCCACTACATGCTAGCATCCAAGAACCAGCTTCTGCTCCTCTAGGTGTCCCTGGAACAAATAATGCTCCTAAACGACCTTCTGGATCAAAATCTCCACCACAACTAAAGGAGCGATCTGCAAAATCTGTATGACGAAAACCAATGGCATGACCAATCTCATGCGCAATAACGGTAGGAGCATCTGCACGTACACTTGTACCTCCAAATACCCGAGAATTTAATACGATCGGAGTAGCAGGTCTTTCATTTCTTGGAAATCCAGCACTTCGACCTAAAACAGTACCTCCTCTTGGGGTATTGGGTATGTTTTCTGATAATATTGCAATATCAGAACTACCTTCCTGAAAAGTTCTTCTAAATGTAAGATTTAAATCCAACTCGTTATAGCGAAGTAATGCCTCATTAAAAGCAGCTACCATCGTTGAACTAAAATCGGGGTCCAAAAACACATCAATGGTAACTGCCCTATTCCTTGGTAATAGATTAGGAGTTACATAGTGCTTTTGATTCACTCCATTAGTTTCTGCCTTTTTGTTCTCTAAAAGGTCATCAATCATTTCCTTATTTAAGAAAATATCTCCTTCTATAACAAAACCATTTTGTCCATTCATTTCAGTTTTATACATACCTTCAGTACTAAAACCTAAAGATTTGATTTGAGAAGCAACTAATAGTTGTTCAGTTTCTTCTACGTTATCTTTTTCTGATTCACAAGATACCAAACCTAGGGTAGCTAAACCTAGACAGGCATAAAAAGCAATTTTTTTCATAATGTAAAAAGTTTGAGTTTATGTTTAAATTATGAGTCGAATATATGGAAATTCAAAAAACAAAAAAATTAACAACCCCAGTAATAGCGGGTGGTTTAAGGTGTAACAAAACCTTTTCGTAAGAATGGATATCCCGTAAAAACATAACAATCCTATAGAATTACTATAATTGAAAAACTAACAATCATCTATTTGATTACTGATAAGTTAGGCAGCATAAAATAAAGTTTTGAAAAGGAAAAATATTAAACTTTAAAAAATGTTAAAAAAAGGGTTAGCATTATTGTATTCGGTAGAATTCCTAGAACAAAATTTAACTTTCTAACTTAAACATTAACATATAATTTTGTTAATTTATATTCAGATTCTCAAACCCCAGGTCTTTTTACATAATTTAGATGAGTCTTTTATGCTTTTAGTTTGCAATAAATTCAAAAGCAGGTTTCTTATTTCCATTGCGATCTATAAACCCAAAATGCTTTTGTTTATGTTTTCGCCAGGGTAATTTTCCGACAACAGCACTCGGAACTTCTTCAAAATCATATAATGTCCAAGAAAGAAAGTGTATATTTTCTTGTTTAATTATCTCTTGAAATTGTTTATGATACTCTGCTTGTCCTTTTTCTGAAGGACCAAACGGACTCCAAAACCCTCTGCTTGACGGTAATCCAAATTCTTGTAATACCATCGGTTTATTTATTTGGGTATTCAATTGATTATAGGCTTCGATAAAATTATTGATATCTCTATAGTAATGAAAAGATACAATATCTATTTCTTCTTTCAGTAAACTTGCAGATTCTACATCAGACCACCCGATTGTAACCAGATGATTTGGATCAAATTGCCTTATTTGTGATATCATTTCCTTTAACCATGCTACTACATTTTCTTTCCCTCTACTCTCAAAGTCTAAATTAGGTTCATTCTTTATATCCCATGCAAGAATAGCTTCATGATCTGCCAAAGCAGTTACAATTTGTTCTGCATGTCTATGTGTTAATGTCCAATCTAACACAGAATAATTTCCGTAAAAATCAAATAGCGTAACAATAACTTTAAGTTTTTTATCCTTGGCTTTATCAAGTACTTGTCTTAGTTTATCTAATTTTTCGGTTTCAACTTTTGCTTTACCAAAAACCTCATACGGCACAAAAATTCGAATCGTATTTAAGCCCGAATCATTAATAATATCAAAATCCTTAGCGATCACATCAATATCAAAATCATCTCCAAACATATTCCATGGTGTTTTCTGGGGATAATAATTTATTCCTTTAATTTGATATTCTTGATTCTCTATAACAATCTTACCCCCTATCACTCTGGCCAAAGTTTTGTTTTGTAATATTGTATCTAATGGTCGGGGTTCTTCTTTTACCATATGACGGATACGCCAGAACCCATCTTCTAACATTAACATAACCTGATAATCTGATCGTAGTTCTGCTTCGAGCAGTACTTCATCACCTTTGTAAACTCTTTGATATTCTTTTACATTTGTATCAGATAATACTGCCAATTGCCCATCTGCACTATAAAAATCTAATGCAATGTTGTGATGAATCGTTGTACCATGTATTGCGATATCTTTCTTTTTATTAGAACCTATTGATTTTAAGAGGTTTTGCCGAGCACTTTTGGTATAATAATCTTCTATTCCTTCTTTTTTATTTGTTTGATATGCCGCATTACGTATATACCAGGCATTAAGATAATCGTGTTCTATATCGAGCAATGTTTGTTTTTCTATTGGACGTCCCGGGTTTATGGTATCCTTCCATTCTAATTTAGGTAAATACACCTGCTCTTTGCTCACTGCTAGATGAAGCATAGAAGTTCTATCTGCTCCTGTGTTAAGATATGATAGTACTTGGCTAATTCCGAAAAGTACCAAAACAACAATACCTATAAAGGAAATGATAATAAACGATCTATATATATTTCTGTTCCAACTTGTCATTGTAGTATTGTCTTCTTATATTCTTTTTGAACTCCTAAAGCTTTAATTTGAATATCGTAACTACCAGAAGGATAAAAACCTTCTTGAAGTAAAAATCTAACTATTCCTTCTGAAGTAGTTTTGATCTTGGTATCGATTTTTTTTTGTTCCTTAAAAATATCCATCCTCACCATAGCTCCATCTGGAATTAATTGCTCCATAAAACTCTGTAATGGCCCTATGATAATCTCACGATTATTATTGTTGAATTGCACGTTAAAATCCTCCAAAACCTGGGTATATGTTATGCTTAGCGTATTACTTTCTGCCATTCCCTGCACATAAGCTTTAACCTCCCAGGTTTCTTTTTTATCTGGGTGTAACATTTTGGCAATTGCCTGTCCATTAATTGTACTTCCCTGGGTGTGCAACATTACTCCCTTTGTATCCTTAATTACAAAATCCACCAATGTACCATCGCTTATAACGTTATCATATTCGTCCTTTATCTCAGAGGTAATAAATTGAGTAATTTGATTTCCATCAGCATACATATGTTTACGTTTACTGCGTATTTGAAAATTTTCGGGTAACGCAGGGAATACATCAACAGAAAATTCTTTAGAAACTTTTTTATTTACCTTAGAAAATAATAATAATCTTCCCGATGGATTGTATGAGAATATATTCGTCCATCCTATCATGTCTTTACTATATATGATCCTTTCTTTTTCTGTCTCTAAGAATTGATGCTTCATCACTATTGCAGTGCTATCTGGTAATGGATTATCATAAGCATCTGTCGGGACAACCACATGCATCGTATAATCTTTTCCACCTGCTATGATACTTGGCGGACCAATATAAGATTCTAGATATATTTGGGTTGTTTCATTTGAAGTAATTTGTATTTCTCCTTGAGTAAGTATTTTGGATTGATAAAACAATGTATACGTTACTATTCCTTTTTTATTTGCTATAAACGAAGGAATTGTAAATTGACTCCCTTGGTGTGTATCTGGATTGATAACTGTGCTTCCATAAGATGAATGTACAAAAAGCTGAGTTTCTGAAGGTATATTAAGTTTAAACTTAAGCATAATGATGCTTCCTGCATTAAACATCGTTTTTTTTGTGATTAAAGCAGCCGAAACCTCCTCTGTCTTCTCCAAAACAGCTGTAAACGCTATACTTATACACAGTACCAGTACAATTAAAAGAGGAGTTATATGTCGTAGTTTCACCTTCATTATTTAGGGGCTCCTATATATGTATTGATTTCTAATTTTATATAACTAAATCCTTTTCCATCTACTGGTATCATTGATGCAAATTGATGATCATATTTTCGTTCGGGTACTACTTTATCACTAATGACAGTATTTGACAAGCCATTTACAAAAACATTCTTTAGATTGTTTTCTCCTTTTTCTATTTCTGACAAGTTTAAAAATCTATAGTCAAAATACTGTTTTCGCTGTGGTCGAATACCTTCTGGAAGATATTGGTGATCTACCCATATTAATTCTTTATTTTCATCATAGTAGGAGATTAATAATAAGGGGATTGTAACTTCTTGCAAACCCGAATTAAACAAAACTCCTTCAACATGATCTTTTTGAACAGAAAGTTCATTAATCGCAACTCCCTTATATAAGTCTACAGTGGCTACATTTCCTGCACATTGTAAATCAAATGTATTTGGTTTGTCTTCAAAATCCATAGGGGTAAATTCGTCTGGATTAAAGGTTTCTGGCTTACGTTCTTTTTGATCCACCCATGCGATTCCTTCAAAATTAACACGAAAACTAGTGGTCTCTTTTGGCATCAATTTATGCTTCATTTGATGTTTGGCATTATACCTTGCCAATAGTATATCGTTTTCATATAGTGTACCGGTTATAACAACATCTGCCGGTACATTATCAATATTTTGCAATTCACCTATAATCACATGTCGCCCCTCATAAGTGACAATCTTTGCAGACAACACTTCTAAAACTGGTTGTTTTAATACATCTTCATGATATGTTTGCTCTGAGCTTATTCTGCGTCTTCCGTGGTTATGATATTCTGCAGTATTTTCTACAAATAATTGATCTGGAGGAATATCCAAATCATAGAGAGATGGTTTTACAAACCATTTTTTATTCTTTTTCACCAATTCATGATAGAATGTTTTATCTATCTTTTCTAAAGGCGTAATCCAACTCGTTAGCGCTTTTACTTTGGCTGTACTATCAGTCTTGTCTGTTATATTTACTTTAATCTCATCCAGTTTTGCATACGAACTCAACAAACCATCAGTAACAGCAATCTCTAACATAAATTGATCTTTGGTTTTATCACTACTGGGATCCAGGTAGGAATACGCACGTTCAAATTCCTTAAAATCTAACGCATCATAATAGGATTCTGTTACGTTAACCGGACTAATTTGCTTTGCATTTTTTATATATAATTTATAAAACCCTATTCCAAAAACAATAATCATTACACCTCCCCATAGATGAGATATTTTTAAAATTCCTTTATGAAACCCTTCATAAGGAATTCCGAATTTAAAATAAACAGGAAAGCTCTTTTGTTTTGATTTTAATCCATGAATCCAAATCAATTGTATATTAATAATGAATGCAAATAACACAGTTCCAACAGGAATAAGGCCCCACATCAGTTTTTGAAACATCGGAACATCTTCTTTGGGTAAAATACTGGATAATGGAGGTACATTTAATTTTTCCCAAACCATAATTCCATTTTCTAACTGTCGTAACCTTTGCCATCCACAGAAATACAAAATAGGATCATAAAATTTATCATTAGAGAATACATACTTTAAATTGTATTTCTCGGGTACGGTAAGAAATTGCTGTAAAGAACCTATTCCTTCTACCCCTCTAAACTTAGAATTCTCTAGTCGTTCTACTGCTCTTGTAGTTAACTCTGGCAATCTACGTGCAGAGTGATAATTTCCATCAACCGTCATTGCATTAGTCTGAGCAGATAGCCATGCCATTTGATCTCCGAATCCCAAAGGTAAATACCTCCAATGATCATGTTGATCTTGTTGTAAAAAATTAAGAATGGGTAGCATTTTAATTTTTTGAGGCTGAAAAGGTCTAAAATACCCAAGACTCATAGTAAAGAAAACAATGAATACAAAAGTCCCCATAAATAAACCTCCTAAAATTCTGCGATATACCCCACCATATCTATCCTGAATACTTTTTTTAAGATCACCCTCTATAAAACGATAACCAAATTCCCCAAAAATAGGTAATGCCATAATCGATGCCCACAATGTAAACCTGTCCAGTGTAAGAATATTAAAGGCATTTTCTCCTAACATCATTCTAGGTATTGGTGTTGTTCCACCTGTTCCTAAAATTGTTAAAAGGGTAAATGATAAACCAAAAAACAAATATCGTTTACTATAAAATCGATACCATACATAAGGAAGAATAAACAATAAAATTCCCCATGGAATTAAAAAAAACACTAGCCCAGAAGAAGTAACTTCAAAAAAATTATCTCTTGAACCATGAGGGATAGGTACCTGGGTAATAGGATTGTTTTTAGTGTTAATCCAATACGGAAGAATACAAATTATGATTAACAATAATGATCCTAAACCAAAGCTTACAATTCTTTTAAAAAGAGACAGAAATGTTTTAAAGAACAATAAAAACCTAACTTCTTTATATGAATTTACCTGCTCTCTGGATGCATCCATAATGATCATCCCTATTAACGGGAAAATAAAAAATACCATCCCAAAAATTGGAGTCACATGATGAGAAGTAACTGTTACTGCAAGAAGACTTAAAGCATTTACTAAATACTTATACTTACCAACTTTTATCCAAAGATAAATTTCTGGCAATGCATGAAGTAAAATAGAAAGTCCGATTATACTAGGGAGTTGACCAAAAACGTGTAGTGTTTCTATAAAAGTAGAAGAAAACACTGCAAAGATAGCTGTATACCCGGCAACATTCCTATTTGATGTTAGCACCAAAGCAAAACGATATATTCCTGTTATAAAAAGAATAATCCCAATAATAGCAACAGTAAACAGACCAAACTTTAATCCACCTATGTATGACAGTAATCCAATACTTTGATGTACCAAAGGTGGATATCCCATGACAGTAAACCCAGTATACCAACTATAATTCCAAGGTTCGAACCAGTTATTTGCATAATGGTTTCCAAAAAAAAGATGAATCAGTGCGTCATAGGTAGACTCTAATGTAAAAAATATTGAAGTACCATGAAAGATTACTCCAACCAGTAATGCACTAATTAAATACTTATTTGTGGATTTATCCATAAAGACTCGCCGTAGTTTTCGATTTAAATATACAACAAAGGTTTGGGTTTAGACGAATGGTATGTCTTTCGATAAAAACCATTCGTCGATAGCAATTTTCTGCTAACCGAAATACCTGTTTTTAAGGCCCAAGACACTACTACATTTGAAACATAATCCCAAAATAATCTATTATGAAAACTGGAATCATCATACCTTGCTATAACGAAGAAAAGAGATTAAACGTGGCTGCCTTTGTTAATTTTGTTCAAAAAGAAAACAATTTTCATTTATGTTTTGTGAATGATGGAAGTAAGGATAACACATTAGAAGTGTTAAAAGATATTCAATCTTATAATTCCCATAAAGTGAGTATTATTGATATGAAAAAAAATTCAGGTAAAGCTGCTGCAGTAAGAGCAGGTGCCAGATATTTACATAGTAGAGGAGATATGGAATTTATTGGTTTTATAGATGCAGATTTATCAACAGATTTTGAAGATTTTGACGGGCTTTTAAAAACGTTGAAAACAAATAGAAGATTAAATTTTGTTTTTGGTTCCAGAGCAAAGGAAGCTTCAAGAAACATCGAAAAAAACGGAGTTAGAGCTATAATATCAAAATTCATCAATATTCTTATTGTATTGATATTGGGATTATCCATTCAGGATACACAATGTGGTGCTAAAGTATTTAAAGCTGAATTGGTTCCTGTGATTTTCAATAAAAGCTTCTTCAGCAGATGGTTATTCGATGTAGAAATGTTTATCAAAATGAAGAAACATTTCGGAAAAACAGAAATCATGAATAAAATATATGAGCAACCCCTTAAAAGATGGGTTCATATGGAAGATTCTAAATTGGGGTTAAAAGATTCATTAGAAATTCCTTACAGACTAATATCCATATGGTTTAATTATAATGTATTAGAATCTTTACAATCTTCTTTTACTGAGGATACCCTAGAACCTGCGATAGAAATATATGGAATGCCTACCAGGGTATTAGCTGCATAATACTACTCAAAAGCATTTAAAATATTATCCATAAAAGATAATCTAAGTAAAACCCTCTTGTTATTTCAAGAGGGTTTTACTTACATAGAAGCCTGATTTACATATACCATACCTAAATATGCGAACCTTATAAAATTAAACTCAGCCTAAATTTAGGAACATAACTACATTTTTTTTCATAATACAGTTAGGGTAATTTCTTTTTGAACTGTTCATATGTAAATGAACAATTATTTGACTAAATGAACTGAAAAACACGGAAATAAAAAAACTTAACAATTTTTAACTAAAATTTGTCACGTTTTACATTTTCGCACCTTATATGGATACATAATTCAATAATGAAACCGTTTTTTTCTTAGTAAATTAGTCTTATATCTTATGTACCCCTTTGGAGACTAAACCAAATAAGAATGAAACATAAAAATTTTGGACTAAGTGAGACATCATTTGAAAAACTGATAACAGATCTAAAAAGAAATGATTCGCATTTTTTTGAACAAGTCTTTCTAAAACAATTTGAAGAAACCATGAAGTATCTATGTAGAGAACACAAATCAAGCCGTGAAGATGCATATGACGCAACAATGGATGCCTTAATCGAATTTAGAGCACGATTTGTAGATGGAAAATTAAAATACGGAAACCTTCGCTTCCTTTTCACAAAAATGGCTTCGCAAATGTTATTTAGAAATCTTAAAAAAAATACATCCAATATTGAAGGCGTAATTACTTTGGCTCAAGAAACCGAAACAGAATCAATCGATTCAGAAGAGTTAAGCTTACTAAATAATGCTTGGCAAATATTAGGAGATTCTTGTAAAAAGCTACTGACCTGGCATTTTTATGGAAAAATGAAACTGTCAGAAATAGCCACAGAAACCCAAAAGAGTCCAGCAACAATAAGAAAACAAAAAGAGCGATGTATCAAACAACTCAAAGAACAATTTAGTTTAAAAAAAATTGTATAGTCATGAAGGATAAATTAAATAAACTTTTAGACCCTGATATCTCTAGAGAAGAAGAAGATCAAATCTTTGAAGACATACTAAAGCAGAAAAATGATAATGATTTAAGAGTCAAATGGAAAAAAATACTAGCTAATGATTATGATATACAAAGAAGTAAAAATGGAAAAAGAAAAACGACATCATCCTCTAAGTACATAAAAATCTTTTTGGCAGCAGCAGCCTGTATCAGTTTAATTGTAACCTTGCAGTTGTTAAGTACACCTTCTATAGATTCTAATGCAATGGCACAGCAATATCTGGATAAACAAGAAATATTGCACCCTGGTGCCTCTAAAGGTTCTATAGAAGAAGATCAAAATAGAATACTGGCGATTCAGGCATTTAATAGTAAAAAATATCAGCAATCAGTTAAACATTTCCAAAATCTGAGGATTGCGAATGAAGAAGATCAATATTATTACGGATTAGCTTTACTATTAAATCAGCAATATACTGAAGCTATCCAAAAATTTGAGGAGAACAACCTTAACAACAATAGGTTTAAACAAGAGCTAAATTGGTATCAATCTTTGGCATACATACTCAACAAACAAAATGAAAAAGCAAAAATACAATTGAAGAAAATTCGCAATACCGATTGGAAATATAAAGATGCACAACAATTCTTAAAAAAACTCAATGAAGAATAACTAAACACGATTATACATTCTTTACATAATAGGATATTCGACACCAAATGTAAATTCTAATTTTTAATAAACAGTACCTAACTAAGTCTACAAAAATAGCGCTAAGACTAGTTAGAAACTGAAATTATCAGGCACAGAATAGTCACTCTCTATTTTGAATGCCATGCTATAGTACACTTTAAAAAGACCATTTCACACAATTAAAAACCATTAACTCACTTGAACATGAAAACTCTAAAAAAAATTTTAATCCTAATTCTTTTATTATTGTTTCAACTCCCAATTCTAGGTCAACAAAAAAACACTACACAAAACCATGTGCCCAAATCAGTGGATATATCCAAAAATAATGACGACGACAATGACGAAGATGATGATGATGATGATGAAGACGATGATGAAGATGAAGATGAAATTATTAAACACCCTACTTTATATTTTGTAACACTAGATCCTTCAATTAATCAAAGTGCAGTTAATGACTTATTAAGTGAATTAAATTCTGAAGAAATTTGGTATCGAAAAGAAATCAATCTAAGATTGTGGAATACTAACCGATTCCCATATGTATCTACACATGGCCAAACCGTTACGAATATAGATGGACAAGTACAATCTGCAGAAGGAAAAACTGATATCGATGGGGTTGAATTTAATATTGGTCATATTGTACCCAACCCTCCTGTAGATATACAAAACTTCTGTTTTAATACTATAGTCCCCCAATATTCGCTGGGTACAAATCCTATAAAAATTTCTATTTTCGATACGGGAATTAGTACGCAATCAGATGCAAATTTCCCAGGATATTCTTTTAATATAGATAAGTATACCGGATATGATTATATTGACAATGACTCAATACCCAATGATCAAAATGGTCATGGTAGTCATATTGCAGGCATTATACAACACCTTTTACATCATCAAGGAACTACAAATTCTCCTATCTCGTTCGATATTAGGAAAACTCATGATCATTTAGGAAGAGGATATGTTTCTAATCTCATTCCTGCTATTTTAGATGCTGTAAACGAAGGTAATAATATTCTAAATTTTAGTTTTAGTTACCAGAACTACAATGTAAACCCAACAGATAAGCCACTAAAGTTAGCTATCGACTATGCAGAGCAAAACGGTGCTATGATTATAGCAGCCGCGGGTAATACAAATGAAAATAATGATACAGATAATATTATTTCGTTTCCTGCCTCCTATCCTAACGATAATATTTTATCTGTAGCATCCACAGATTGTGATAATAAGCTAAGCCAATTTAGTAGCTATGGGCAACAAAGAGTAGATGTAGCCTTATTAGGTGAAAATATTCCTGGCCCTGGTTTAAATGCAGCTATAACCAGCCAATCAGGAACTTCTTTTTCTTCTGCAAATGTTACAGCACTTGCGGCAATTTTAGCCACACATCAATCTCCATTTAACTACCAACAAATTAAATGTTCTTTAATTAACACTTCTACTACCTCATCAGATTTATTTGAAAAAGTAGTTTCCAATGGTGTTATTAACTTTCAAGCAGCATTCGAACAACTTAATAATGCTTGTCAACTCCCAATAAATAAATCTAGCGGATCTACAATTTCCAAACCAAAATCTATGTTTTTCCCAAATCCTTTTAAAGAAATACTTCAATTGCACCTTAAAGAAGATCCAAAACAACAAATCACCGTTTCAATGTATAATCAAAACGGAATATTAACATTAAAAAATCAATTTCATATCTCTCCAGGAGAAAATCAAATTGACTTACCACAAACTGATCAGCTACAACCGGGAATGTATTTTATTAAAGTAAATACAGAAAGTAATACAACGATGCATACTATAATAAAACAATAACCACAACGTTCTCATTACCTAAACCCGCTGTACGTTCTGGGTATTTTCAAATCTAAAATTCATTAATTCTTGCATCCAACAGCATGGATACAAGAATTAGTGATTTTTTTAATAGTAAAGCTATTGAATTCGCAAGGTATTAAGTGATTTTATTAATACTATTTTTCCCTAAAAATTACTCGAAACATATACTCCTGGCACTAAAAGAGATTGAATTATGATTTTAAAAATACCTTTCATTTGCATTTTCATTTTTTATACTTCAATGTCTATGGCAACTGTGCAAAATGATGATTTTTTTAATAAACACTATCAAGAAATTAATCAGAATATCAAACAGAAGCGTTATGAAGATAATCTACAATTGATTGAGAACCTAGTAAAACAAAAAGGTTACAAAATGTTGGATTGTTATTACAAAGGAAAGATATCGCACAAAATTGGTGTATCTTATTATCTTCTCAATAGAGAATCAGAAGCGATAGCTTATTTTAAGGAAGAAGTCTTAAATACTTGGGAAAATTGTGCTAAGGTTCCTCCTTCAGAAAGAGCTAATACTATATACAATATTGGGGTTTCTTACCAATATCTTAATGATATAGAAACAGCTAAATTATATCTAGATGAAGCTCTTTACATTTTTGAAAACGACACACTTTATTCTAGCTATAAATTAGCAAATAAATATCATGGTATTGGTAAATTTTATAAGAATAAAAATGATCTTTTTCGTGCTGAATTATATTTTAAAAATGCAATAAACCTTTATAAACAACAAGATAACACTAAAGCTAAGCAATTTGAGGTCTTTAATAATCTTATTGCTATGAGCAAGGAGTTCAAAGAATATGAAAAGGCTAAAAAGTATATTGATGAAGCTTTATCTATTCATGAAAACTTTCCCGAAACAATTCCAAAACTTAATTTAGCCTGGGTATATCTAAATGCCGGAACAACCCATCTAGAGCTCAAGGAATATAAAACCGCAAAACAAATGGCGCAAAAGGGCTTAAACTTATTAACTAATGAAAATAAACCCTATTACTTTGCAATCGGCCTCGAATTAATGGCAATGATATATTTAGAAGAAGAAAAATTTAATCTTGCCGAAAAAAACCTCATGAGATCATTAGATATCAGAAATACTATGATTGAAAAAGGAGAAAGCAAATTGTCAATAGTTCATGCCTATGAAAATCTTAGCGATATATTTATTAGAAAAGGAGATATAGAAAAAGGGAATCATAATCTAAATAAAGCCTTTGACATATTAGTTCCTAATGCGAGTTTTGACAAAGAACACTTACCTATTATAAAAACATCTAAATCCCTAGATAACAAACATTTAATACGACTAATTGAATTAAAAATAAAAATATTTAAAGATAAATATAAAAGATCAAAAGATATAAAATTTCTTAAACAAGCTTTGAGTACCCAACATAAGATTGATTCGGTAATTAATAGAAGCTTGGTTTCTTTTCAATTTGAACAATCCAAATTAGATTTTTTAAACCTGAAATTTGAACATTATGGCAAGGCTATTGAAGATGCTTTGGAACTACATCGAATTACCGGAGATCCTTTTTATCTTAAAGAAGCGTATTATTTTTCCTCCAAAACTAAAGCAATAGTTTTGCAATACGAACTTAATCAAGCAGACGCATTTCAATCCAATGTTTCTCCAGAAATAGTGAAGCATGAACAAGATTTACGAGCAGAAATGCATGCCCAACAAGTATTACTTTCTGAAGCCACGGATGATAAAGATTCTCTTCTACAAGTGTATACCAAAGCTCAATATGCATTAGATAGTTATCTTAAAGAAATTGAACAAAAAGAGCCCACCTATTTTAAAGAGAAATATACTTTTATCCGGCCTCCAAAACTGAAAGATATACAAGGGGATTTACCAAGCAATATGGCGGTAGTAGAATACTTTCTTTCTGAAAACAATATCTATAGTTTTTGGTTAACCAAAAATGATTTTTTTTCAATTACTACTCCTTATGATCCAACTATTATAAAAGCGCTGGATAACTTTATTGCACAATGCCACGATCCAAAGTCAGAAGTATCAGAAAAGCTTTCTCAACTCATATTCGAGAGATGTCTCAAAAAAGGCATTAAAAAGATTGGAAAAGACATAAAACGTCTATGTATAATTCCTGACGGCCAGTTACACAAACTCTCTTTTGAAGCACTAATCGATAGCGATAACAAGACTAAAAAATATTTAATTGAAGATTACACGATCTCCTATTCCTATTCGGTAGCTTTACTATTTCGAAAACAAAATTCGTCATTTCTGGAGAGTTATATCGGTTTTAGTTCAAGATATAGTGGTCAACTCAATCAAAAATTAAAAGCCCGTAAACGTTTTTTTGGAAGTGAAAACCTGATGCAACTTGTTCTTTCTGATGAAGAAATAAAAAGAGGAGCAGCTATTTTTGATGGAGAAATGTATATTGATAATGAAGCTTCATTAGAAAATTTTTTAAAACATAGTTCTGATGCAGATATTATTCATCTTTCCCTGCATGGCTTAGTCGATTTGGATGATCCAGGTAGATCTTGTATACTCTTTGATGACAACCAGAAAGAATTTATTCTTTCTGCCCAAAATCTATATGGAAATCGGTTAAATGCAGATTTGGTACTTCTTAGTACTTGTCATTCTGCAAGCGGAAAAATATACAGTGGAGAAGGAGTTCAAGGAATGAGTAAATCATTTTTATTAGGAGGTGCTCACAACATTATGTCTAGTTTATGGAATGCTACAGAAGCAAGTTCTATAGCCATCACTACATCTTTTTTAGAAAACATACATGACGGTTTACCTAAAGACCTTGCATTACATCAATCCAAACTGGATTATCTTTCCAGAACAGAGCCAAACAAAAAACACCCTTATTATTGGGCTAATTTTATTTTATTGGGTGAAATTGACAAAACCAAAGAGTCCATAAGTCCAACTATTTGGATAGTAATAGTGGGGTTATTTGTACTTTTCTTTTTCATATGGCACTATTCAAAACGATTAAAATAAGTATCAAAATTATGTTTTCACAGTCCTCCTCTTCTCTTTTTTAGACGTTTCTAAAAAAAAATAAAAATAGTCTGTCACACTATTACCCTTTCTCTCTTATAAGGGTAACATATCAACAAAGTATTAACTCATTAGATATTACTGCTGTGACTAAACTAAAAATAATAACTATACTCTTCTTCTATTTTTTCGTTACCGCGACCATGGGACAAGAAGATCTTAAGGTATGGACTGGACATAGTGCTCAGGCAAAACTTACCAAAGAATGGAGGCTTAACGTTGGTCAATTATTATTATTTAGCCAAGAACCATTCGAATTGGCCTCTCTGCAAAATAGCGCCAATATTTCCTACAGATTGAATAAGAGAATTCGGTTTGGAGTAGGTTACCTTAGATCGTCTGACCCTTCTGACCCTGATCAGGAAGCCAGAAATAGAATTACAGGTCGTTTTAGGTTAGATCTAAAATTAGGCAAATTTCGTATTGCAAATAGCCTTAGAGGAGAATGGCATTTCCCCGAACGAAGTAAATTCGAATACCGCTTACGTTATGGATTTCGAGTTCATCGTGGTAATTGGGGTTTACCTTTTAAAACCACTCCGTTTATCACAAATGAATTTCATTATTACTTATCCGGAAGACCTCTACAATATAGAGATGAATTAGGAGAAAAAGTAGTTAAACAATCTCCTAACGGCCTTCATGCTCATAGAATCACTTTAGGGGTTCGTTTTAGACCTTTTAAAAGAGCAAATGCTAGTCTAAGTTATATGAGGCAAACAGAATTTAATATCGGGAATAAATATCGGGAAATTAATGTAACAGATCCAAGAAACGGTAAAATCCGTAGAGCATTTAACCATTTTTCTGTTGTGATGTTTCGATTTTCTTATCAACTCGATTTAAGAAAAAAATCATCATCGACATCCGTAGGAAGTCATTTCTCCAAAATCAATGCTTTACAAACAACACTAGCCTCTAAATAAATTTAAACACTAATTAGATATTAATTTTTAACCAATATGTATTATGAAAACAATCAAAAAATCTAACATCTGTAAAAATATTGTCAATTATAAAATTGACCAAACCATTGTCAAAAACCATCAACCAATAGCTGGAGATGTGGCGATATTTGAAGTCATTAGTATTGGCTCTTTAAATGCAATTCAAGATTTTGAAGGAAGAAACTGTTATATTTTCGAAGGAGACAAAATAATGCTGGCATTTGGCAATCGTTATGCTAGCAATCAATTCGAAGGATATGTTCCCGAAGGATATCATCAAGAATATGATCTTTTGGGTAAAGGCGGTGTAGCCGGCATCGTAACCTCTATGTTTTACAAATTAGAACTTAAAGGTCCTACTAAACTAAAATTAGTTGGATATGTTACCCAACAGCATGGCAAAGTAATAAATACTATTTATCATCATAAAAAACCAGTAAAGTTCAATGCCAAAAAAATAAGAAACTTTAAAACTATCTTATCTATAGGTTCTAGTATGGATAGTGGTAAAACTACTACTGCAGCATACCTTTGTAGAGGATTAAAGTCCTCTGGATATCAGGTAGCATATATAAAACTTACCGGAACTGTTTTTAATAAAGACAGAATGTTAGCATATGATTGTGGTGCAGATATTGTTAGTGATTTTTCAGAATTTGGTTTTCCTTCTACGTATCTCTGTTCTACTACTACCATAATGGATTTATATGAAGGATTATTATCCGATGTCGCACAAGCAGATCCAGATTATGTGGTCATTGAAATAGCCGATGGATTGTATCAACAAGAAACCAAAGCACTATTAAACCATTCATTATTTACAGAAACCATTGATCATGTTATTTTATCCTGTTGTGATAGTCTAGCAATACATAGTGGTATACAGATGTTATCTCCAATTTTTAATGACCGTTTATTTGCTTTAGCAGGCCTGTTTACTGGCAGTCCTCTTCTAGTCGCTGAGGTCCAGAGTCAATTTTCAACTCCTGTTCTTTCACTTAGTAAATTAGTACAATCTGATATATTGATTGATCTGTTATCACAGGATGTGAATGTTGCTGTATAAAAGAATAATTCATCAAAAAAACTCTTCACCATGAAATATTCTCAAAAACAAGCCATGTGGGTAAGTATATTAATTATTGCTTTGATTTTATCACCTGTTGCAGAAAACTGGGCTAGTAAACCAAAAGACAATTTTCCTTTATCGTATTATCCAATGTTTTCTAAAAAAAGAAAAGCGACCTATGGTTTATATTATTTTGTAGGGTATGATACTACTCAAAAACGACATAAGATCTCTTACAAAATTGCAGGAACAGGAGGTTTTAATCAAGTTCGAAGGCAAATAAGAAAAGCGGCTCGATCAGATAGAGCTCAGGCATTCACACAAAAAGTTGCAGAAAAAATCGCCAATAAAAAGGGGGATCCTTATTCCAATTTAGTGCGAATTGAATTAGTTAAAGGATATTATCATTTAGAGAATTATTTTCTAAAAAAAGATACACTCCCTGTTCATGAAAGAAAAGTGGCTTTTTATAAAATTGAAAAACCATGAATAAGTATTTAAAAATCATACGAGATCACTGGTTTATGACCGTGACTCCACAACGTCTTGCTCTATTACGTATTGCCACAGGCTTATTTAGCTTATGGTATTTACTTTCTCGTTTTGATATGCTTCAGAAGATGGGTAAAAATTTAGAAGCTTTTGATCCTATCGGAGTATTAAGTTGGATGAAACACCCTATATCTCCAGAATTATTCTGGTGGATAAGTATAGGAGTAATCCTTTTGAACATACTCTATATTATTGGCTGGAAATTTAAAAGTACCGGTCCTGCATTTGCTATTGTGGCCCTATTATACTTTACCTATCGTAACTCCTGGTCCATGATTTATCACAATAGAAATGCTCTCATTCTACATATTATCATATTAGGATTAGTAGCATCTGCTGATGCATGGTCATGGGATTCCTGGAAACGATCGAAAAAGGGTTTTAAAATCCCCAAAGCCCATTGGCAATATGGTTGGCCAATTCAGCTCATTTGTACCGTCACTGTTGGTTCATATTTTCTTTCAGGTATTGCTAAGCTTGCTGGTGATCTTGCGCTAGAATGGGCTAATGGAAGTGCTATGCGTTCGCAAGTAGCTGTAGATGCAATACGCAAAGAAATGTTAGGCTCAGAAAGCGCCCCCCTTTTCGACTTTTTATTTGAGCACACCTGGTTATTTCTAGGAATGGGTATTTTGACCTTTGTCCTAGAGCTGGGAGCACCACTGGCTTTGGTGAAAAGGAGATGGGGTATGGCTTGGGCCGCCTTAACCTGGATGATGCATTGGAGTATCTTTTTTATCATGGGTATAAGTTTTCGCTATCAAATGAGTGGATTGATCTTTCTATCATTCTTTGATCTGGAAAAACTATGGAACCCTTCCAGAAAAGAAAAAGTCAGTGAATATGCTAAAAAAGAGACAAATAATGGAGTTTCAAAACCCGTTATTCTCTTTGACGGAGTATGTAATTTATGCAACGGATGGGTTAAATTCATTCTAAAAAGAGAAAAAAACCAGCAATATCTCTTTGCTTCATTACAATCAGAAACCGCTAATAAACTACTAGTTAATAAGAATATACCCCAAAACCTATCATCCATCATTCTTATAGAAAATAACACTATTTATCATAAGAGTGATGCGGTGTTGCGTATCTGCAGAAACCTCAATTCACCATGGCATTTGGGAAGCTTTTTTGGGGTCATCCCCAAAATACTTAGAGATTTCATATACGATATTATTGCCGCCAACAGATATCGATGGTTTGGCAAACAGCAAAAATGTGAGCTACCACAAACAGATCAAAAGATGAGATTTCTGGAATTATGAATAAAAATTCAAGTGGCGGGTCAAAAAACAACTCTGAAAAGAGATTTAGAGTGTCCTTTTCAGGGTTTGGCCTTCCGCTTATTTATTTTCTTAAAAAAGAACCTATTTAAATTCATGCTATGTTAAGCAATAAATGGAGTATTATCAAAAATTTTGGGCGTAAGAATATAACATTAGTAATCTTCGCTTTTCTTATGGGGCTTTGTTATAATATCCTTACAATTATGATTCCAATCAGTATTGGAAAATTTTATGAACTTAGTTTTGGTTTTTCTTCACATCGTTTGGCCGCTTTCAAGTTCATTCCTTTTATGGATGCTCCTGACTTTAGCTCTTTTCTTGTCTTTTTCTTTTCATTAGTCTTGTTACGATTAGTATTCGAATACTTTAATCGATATGGCATTGCTCTTGTCGGAGAACGTTTTACCAAACGATTAAGAGAGCAGCTTTTTATCAATCAATTACAGCTAACAATGGGAGTATATGATAATAAAGGGATCGGAAAATACCTATTGAGGTATAGCGGAGACCTTAAGAGCATTCAAAATTATATGAGAAATGGATTAATCAGGTTTTTACAAGATGTATTCTTATTACTCATTGTAGTTATTGCTATTGGTTATTTTGATGTGTATTTGGCGTTGATTATTGCTGGATGTATATTCATTTCCTCTATACTACTTTGGCTCATTAACAAAGCGTTATATGAGGTTTCTCTTGATAGACGAAATAGTCGTTCTGGAATGCTAACTTTTGTTAACACCAGATTGAGAGGGATCTTAACCTTAAAAGCTTTTAATAAATATCAGCCCGAGGAAAAGCGATATCAAAAAAGATCAGATCATCTTTATACTATAGGAAAACGTTATGCCAAAATTGTATCATTGCTACAAGCTATCATCCCTGCCATTACCTATGCTATGTTAGGAATTATTATGTTATATGTATTTATATCTGCAAAAAACCCTGATAAAATTCTGAGTGGATCCTCATTATTAGTACTTATATTACTGATCATTTCTATACTTCCTGTATTGAGAAGAAGTTTAAGAGTAAGCATCGTCTGGAAATTAGGAGAGATCTCTTTTTCTAAGCTTATAGATATCTTTAGCTTACCAAAGGAAAATCAATTACCATTTGCACACTTAGTGCTTAATCAAGAAGAAATTGTCTTTAAAGATGTTTATTTTGGCTATCCTAATGCTTCAAAACCCGTATTTAAGAATTTTGGCTTATCGATCTCTGCAAAAAGCACTACACTCCTGCAAGGTAGATCAGGAACAGGAAAATCAACTTTCATTCGTCTAATACTAAAATTAATGTCACCATCTAAAGGAAGTATTTCTATTGGAAATCATTGTTGTAGTAAATTATCTGAAAAGACAATTAGAAAGAACATCGCTATTGTATCTAAGGATTTTCCTTTATATGGCAAAGACGTATATGAAGCTGTTGTTTACAACAGAAAAGATCATAACAAAGAAAAAGCAGAGCTCTTACTAGAACACCTCCAGCAACACGAAGACAAGCAAAATCAATTACAACTAGAAAGTAAAATAGGAGACCTTGGAGCTAACCTAACCTCTGGCCAACAAAAAATACTTATGTACTGTAGGGCACTGCTCACAAAAAAACCAATTCTTATTCTTGAAGAACCATTAAAAGAATTGAATATAAAAACTCAACAATTAATACTTCAATTATTAAAAAGCATCCAAGATCAAACCACACTTATTTTATTAGATGACCATGAGGTAAAAGGGTTTACTATTGATAAAGTACATTACTTATAATCTGTTTTTGAACGTAGTATTTATTCAAACCAAAAGCCTCACATTATTATGAGGTTTTTGGTTTTTTGAAGTTAGTATATAAACAGTAATAATTACTTAAAATCATTTTTCATTTCTAAGATACTACCTCCAATATCCATTGGCAGCAGAAATAGTTTGAAAGTTCAATGCTATAACATGAGAAGCTGCTGTAAGTCCAGAAGCACTATTTGCATAATCTGTGCGCAATCGTTTTAATACTTCTATATCTGGTTGAGTTGATTTTACTTCCATTCTAGAAAGTTGTATAGCCAACTCGTATCCTTCTTGCGGGCTTTCTGTAATCAGACTTTTTAACCATATTTCTTTTTGTTCCATATCTAGATTATTTGGTTTCATAACTATTTATGTTTTAAGTTTTAAACAAAAATAGATCAGTACTCCTATTAGAAATAAGGAGTATATAACCAAAACATGGACAATTAAACCAACCTATTGTTTTTCAATTGTTTCCTAAACTCTTTTGGGGAAACTCCGCAATGCTTCTTAAAAACTCTACTAAAATAAAGAGGGTCATTAAAACCGGTTTCATAAGCAATATCTTTAACAGGACTATTGGTTAAGAACAGCTTATTTTTTGCGATTGCAATTCTTTTTAGATTTAGAATAGTAATAAAACTATTTTGAAAATATTTTTTACATAATCGATTAAAAGTAGTTAATGAAATCTCTAGCTCTTTTACATAAAATTCTGGAGAAGACTCCGTAACAAAATTATTTTCTATTAGCTTTTCGATTTGGTGATGTACATTATCTTTGGAGGGAAGTTCTTTCTCTTGTTTTCCTTTTTTAATTCTAACAGCATTAATCAAAAATATTTTTAACTGACTTGATACCATGTCTAACTGCCCTATTTCTTTCTTTAGTAGTTCATTTTTTATGAAGACATGAAAATCAGATAACTTATTAAATTCTTCTTTAGCGCATCGCAACAAAAAATCATTAAAAAAATTATTGAATAACAATCCTTGACAACCAATATCTTTAGCATGAATATCTATACAAAAGAAATCAGGATGAAATTGAACAAAAGTTCCTTCAAAAACTCCTTCTAAGGATAGTTTCTGATATGGATAATAAAATAAGATATAGTGATCCTTAATTTCAATTTGTTGCTGATCAATAACTAATACTCCTTTTGCTTTGGTAAAGAAGAAGACTCCATAAAAATTAGGTCTTTCAAATACAGAAAAAAAAGAGTTTTTAGAAAGAGAAGTTATTGTTAATACTTTTTCTCTTTTCTTATTGAATAAAACATACTCCATTATCTATTAAAAATATAACTTTTGTAGTTCATATATATGAAACTAACCATCAATCCCAGCAATTCATTTGAAGTTATCTTTTCAAATTGAAATCGGTATAAAAATATACCTCTTAGATCATATGGTAAACCACTCTTTTATTTCTTTCAAGATATTATCATCCCCAACTCCCTCTACTTCAAATTCATTGGTTTTAGGATTGTATGTATACGATGCACTCCAATCGTCTATATTGTCTACAATTTTATGTATCGCGTTACATGTATAAATTAGTTGTTCATCTGTCAATGTTGGATGTAATGACAATCGCACCCATCCTGGTTTATTTGTCAGGTTATTATTTAATAGATCCTGGATCATCTCTTTTGAAGAATCAGTTTCAATATTAAATAAATGATGTCCATATGTGCTGGCACAGGACCATCCTCCTCGCACCTGTATCCCAAAACGATCATTTAACAAACGAACCATCAAATTATAGTGGATGTTTTCTACTCCGAAAGAGACACAACCAATTCGTTTTTTATTGGTATTTCCCAAAACATATAGACCTGGAATCTCTTTTAACTTCTCAAAGCATAGTGCTAATAGCTCCTCTTCCCTTTGAGCAATTTCTTTCACTCCCATTTTTTCTTTCAACCGAATTGCCAATGCAGTTCTCATAACTTGTAGAAACCCTGGTGTACCTCCATCTTCTTTGGTTTCTATGTCATCATAATATCCATATTCTCCCCAGGGATTTGTCCATTTTACATTTCCTCCACCAGGAACATCAGGGCAATTAGTATTATACAATGCTTTATTAAACACTAAAACACCACAAGTACCTGGTCCTCCCAAAAACTTATGAGGAGAAAATAAAATTGCATCTAACTGTTCTTCTAGATCCTTGGGATGCATATCGATCTGCACATAAGGAGCTGAAGCCGCAAAATCTATAATACACAAGCCATTATGTTGATGCATCACTTTGGCTAACGTATGATATGGTGTTATAATTCCTGTTACATTTGATGAAGCCGTAAATGCTCCAATTTTTATAGGTCTTTCTTTATATTTCTCAACTTCTATTTCAAGAAGATTAGGGCAAACCAAATTATTTTCATCACAAGGTACAATGACCACATCTGCTATAGTTTCCATCCAGGGAACATGATTAGAATGATGTTCCATATGTGTAATAAAAACAACCGGACGTTCATTTTCTGGAATATTGATTTTATCTTTTACTACATCTGGCCATCGCAAACCCATGATACGTTGTAATCTTGACAATACTCCTGTCATCCCCGTACCTGCCGTTACAAGGATATCATTTTTATTTGCATTTACATGCTCCTTTATGATTTGACGTGCATGCTTATAGGCATATGTAGAGGCTTTACCTGTTTCACTCGAAAAAGAATGTGTATTAGCTACCATTGGACCAATCGTATCGCGCATTATATCTTCTATCGGGCCATATAATCTTCCACTAGCAATCCAATCTGTATATAATAGTTTTTGATTCCCGTTTATAGAATCAAAGGAATGGTTATTCCCTATAATATATTTTTCAAACTGTTGAAAGTGAACCGCCATTGTAGAAGGTTCTTGTTTTTTACAATCACTATCTAATTTCATAAAAAGAAGAGTTTAATTTTTTCTTTTATTCTAAAAGCACAAAGTTATTTTATCAAAACAACATCCTGTTTTTATATTTTCACTAATAATTAATGCAAATAAAACAGTATTTAATAAAAAATAGAGGGTTTCTTAGTTTATTTTAACGATTCTTTATTTTGAGAGTTAAATCTCTTCAGGGAAAATGTATAGCTATCTTCTGCTTTTGTTTCTTCTTACATCAACCACATTAAAAATCTTGGCAATATCTTTTATATGTACTTTACTATCTTCATAATATTCATTTAGGGAATGGAGTGTAAGTACTCCTTCTTCTACATTATGATCTGTAATTCTCTTTAAAAGTATCCCTTCTGTCTTATGAACAATTACAAAATCCCATTTATTAATATGTAATTTACTCATCCAAAAGTCTTGCCGTACATCTCTACAGAGAATAAGATCACCCTCAAGGTAACTTTCATAGCTTGCATTATCCATCGAATCTCCTTTCACCTCAAAAAACACATAATTACCTTTATATTCTCTATCTGCCAAATATGGTATTTTTGGTAATTCTTCTACATAACTTTCATCTTCAAATCCTCCCAAATATCCAGCATACGCATATTGATTCACCAAAGGAATCATCATAACATTAACGTTCTCTGGTACTTTTTGAGCGATATCTTTATTTGGCCCAATCTTTTCAAGAAATTGAGCAGCCTTAGCATCGAGTTCAATATTTTGAACAAAAGAAAGCAGCTCTAAGGAAGAAACCTGTAAAACTTCTGAAATTTTTAAGAATGCTTCTAAGGTAATAGGAGTTTTTCCTTTCAAATAATTAAATAGCGTTCCTTTCTTTATTCCTGTCTCTTCAATTAAATCTTTTATTTGCTTGCCCTTTTTATCGGCTAACTCCTTGATTTTATGTAATTCCATAGTAAAAATAAAAATTCAAAATCTAAACTTTGATAAAATACAAATGTGTTAAAGTTCAAAATATTAATTATTTAAATTTTACAAGTTTAATATTTTGAACTATATTTGTATTCCTAACGCTAAAATATACAAAAAAATGAACACTGACAACATTCTCATCCTTTCCATGCAATATCTATATTATATAACCACTTCGGCATTTTATACCTATAGGTTGTATAAAATCTTAAACTCTCAGTCTAAAAAACAATAATAACTCACAACGTACCCATAGACATCGTCATATCATATAAATACAATCAAAAGTCATTACTAACAACAAAGGGATAAACTATATGAATATTATTATTAAACATGTCGAAATTATAGAACGAATTGATCAATTTATTAGACTACAGGCTACAGGTTCCCCAGAAGAATTAGCTTCTCGTCTACGAATTTCCAGAACAAAATTGTACCGTATCATTGATATTATGAAAAAATTAAATGCTCCTATTGAATATGATATAAGTACACAAAGTTATGTGTATGTTGAAGATGTAGGATTTAGGTTTGGGTTTTATTCAAAAGAAAAAAACATCAACAGATTAAGTTCTAGAATCTCATCATTGTAACTGCAATTTGAATGTATTAAAAAAATGGAAATAATTTCTATACTATATTTTCACCATTTCATACCTATAATCTCTGGTCTTATTCCTTTTTTTTCTAAATCATGAGGTTATTCTGTTTTCTTTGTAGTGTTACTGCTAGTCAGGTAGCGGTAATTAAGAAGAATCTACTTGATTATCAATAATGAATCTTTAACGTATTATTAATTATACATAATTATATTGCTTTACGAAATAAATACTAACCCTAAAATAAATTATTATGTCTGATAATATTAAAACACAACAAATATTCAAAAATACTCTCCCAGATTGCGCACAACAATTCAAAACAGTTGTCAAAGCAACTCCTTACCCTATTCAGAATCCATTTGTTCTAAGTAAATTTGGTTCTTTATCAAAAGAAATTTTACCTCCAATAGTTAAATCAACTCGTGATAACAATAATATTTTGATAGATACAATAGTTTTTATAGATTCTTCAATTTCGCCTGATTATTTTTGGATTTTTTATCAACTTACTACTTGTGAAGCGGGAACACCTCAATTAACCATTTATATATGTTATATCTTTTGCGGTGCTGGTTCTGTTTCTCCTAACCCATTTACTAATGATTATACTGCCTATTCAGTGCCATTAATATTTACTAACAAAGAAATAAAAAATATAAAAGCCATTAATAATATAAAAACTTTTGTAAGGAATAGTGATCCAGAAACCTCAAGAGGCACAGTAACTACTGTCCCTCCTCCTACAGAATAAAAAGAAAATTGAATACAACATATCAAAAAGCGTTGGGGGGGGGCGGTTTTTGAACCAGAAGCAGAGGGTAATATATCCTCTGCTTTTTTTATACTTCAAAATTAACTAAATTGCTCATAAATTAGTATATGGGCATTAGGACTAAAGCAATATTCTTCCCTCTATTTCTTACCATTTCTACGTTGCTTTTTTCTCAACAAAAAACAAATACAAGTCTTTTTGAAAAAGAAATCAAAAAAAGGAGTACTCAATTTAGTGACAAACCAAATTTTAACAAAGCGCAATCCTTCTACTTAGCAAAGGAATGGGACTCTACTTTGGTGTATACCATGAAACAGTTAAATGTCACTACAAATACTGAAGAACTTAAGAATTATTGTCACCTTTTTAGAGGACATAGCTTCTTCCAAAAAAAGACATTAAAAGAAGCAAAAAGAGAATTATTGATGGTCTCTAAAACATTCTATTTCTACAATCGGGTAAAGATGATTTTAGGGACAATCGCATTAGAACAAAGCAAATTTAAAGACGCCACACACTATTTTAAAGAGATCGAACACCTAAGTACTTATGAACTTTATGGTATCAAAAAAAGTAACATCGAACATAATTTAGGTATTTGTTATTTACATCTTAAAGAATTTGATGCCGCAGAACCATACCTAATTAAAAGTCTAAAATTACAAGAAGAACAAAAAGACACTTTAGGATTAATAGGGACTTATGGTAATATTGCCAGTTTATATTATGAACAATATAAGGACCAACAGGCAATCCCTTATTTTGAAAAAGCATATCGCCTTTCTAAAACAACTACCGATTATACTGCTAAACAAAATACTGCACGTAATATGGCTGTGGTCGAAGAAAATCGTAAAAACCTCTCTCAATCTCTTGTCTATAGAAAAGAATATGAAAAATGGAGAGATTCATTAAACGACCAAAACAAAATTTGGGAGGTAGCAGAACTCGAAAAACAATTTGCTGTCAAACAAAAACAGAAAGAGGTACAGGTCCTACAAGCAGAAAATAAAATAAAAATAGCCGAGAGAAACGGGTTCTTGTATTCTGCTATAGTATTATTAGTGGTATTAGCAGCAGGGGTTTATTTTTATAGGGAAAAAGTAAAAACCAATGCCATTATCACCAAACAAAAAGAGACTCTAGATGAGCTAAATGCTACAAAAGACAAACTCTTTTCTATTGTGAGTCATGATTTACGCTCTTCTGTACATGCATTAAAAACAAGTAATACAAAATTAGTAGACAATCTAGAAAATAAGAACCTGGAAGTATTAGATGGCTTATTACAAAATAACAGTGCTATTGTAAATGGAGCCTATAATTTACTCGACAATTTATTGCATTGGGCCTTATTACAGACGCAACAATCATATTTTGAGATCACATCTATACGTCTATTTTTTATCGTAGAACAAATTGCCTATAACTACAAACCTTTAATGCTAGAGAAAAATGTAGATTTTAAGAATAAAGTATCAAAAAGTGATATGGTTTATGCCGATCAGGAATCTTTAAAAATTATTTTAAGAAATCTAATAGACAATGCCATCAAATTTTCTAATCCTGATGGGGAAATTAAAATCTATTCCAGAAATACAGATGATATCTATTGCGAATTAATAGTGGAAGACTCAGGAGTAGGTATGAATGAAAACACTCGTTTAGATTTGCTTAAAGATTCTGTTTTGCTTTCTAAAAAAGAAAATGAAAATACTATTGGAACAGGTTTAGGTTTGCAATTATGTAAATCAATGATTAAAAAAAACAAAGGGAAATTTTCTGTTAAAAGTGAATTAGGAAAAGGTACAAAAATGATCGTATCTTTACCTAAAACGCCTCCTAATGGATAATGTAAACATACTTATTATAGAGGATACTCCCGAAGAAAGTGATGCTTTATCAAATGTACTCCTGGCTAATAACTACAATATTGTAGGTGTCGCCAGAAGTTTAAAGGAAGCACTGACCATGTTTTACAATGCTAAAGTAGACATTGCGATTGTAGATGTTTTTCTAGATGGTACTCCGGACGGAATTACTTTTGCAGAAACTATTAATATTGTCCCTGATGCACGAAGACCATTTGTGTTTTTAACCAGTTCTACAGATCGCCAAATCTTTGAAAGAGCAAAACTTACACAGCCTTTTAGCTATCTTATAAAACCATTTAATGAACTAGAAATTTTATATGCTATTGAAATGGCCGTAGAAAAGTTTTATGGACAAACTGATGTGTTTCTAAGCGAAGAAGAAGATACTGTAATAAGTACTGAATATTTATTCATAAAAAAAGGAAAAGCTTTAAAAAAAGTATTTCTCTCTGATATTATATATATCGAAGTAGAAGAAAAATACTGTAACATCATTACCGAAAAAGAGAAGTTTGTGATTCTAATATCACTCACAAAAATTTTAGAATTACTGGACAATTCAGATTTCTGTAGAACACACAGAAATTATATTGTTAATATAGAAAAGATAACAGAAATAATTCCTGGTGACAATCTTATTTTATTATCAGGAAACCACAAAGCTACATTAAGTGATACGTATAAAAATATTATAAAAAAGGTACGCACACTCAAATAGAAGTGGTTTAAACCTTTCTGATTCTTACTAAAAAGATTTAAACCACATCCTTATATGAATTTAACAAATGAGCCTAAATAATCTACTTTTTTATTTAGGCATTGCATTTATTCTATATATATCTACATATTATTTCTTCTAAAACTCCAAACTCGGCCAATCGCAACTCCTTGTTTATCATCTTTGACCACAACTCTCCAATAATATGTTGTATTTGGAGATACATTAACGTCTAATGCGGATACAGAGATATCCTGAGCTAATAATACCGGAGGATTTGTAGTTCCAAAATATACATCAAACAACAATGGATCATCATCAGTATCCGTAGCATCCCAATCCAATGTTATGATATTTCCTGATACTTCTTCTCCTGGTTTAGGAGATATTACTGAAGGTGAAAAAGGAACATGATTAACTCCTGCATCGGGTTCTGTAAAAAATGCCTGAACCACAGAATACTCACTTTCACTCTGCTTACTATCAATGGCTTTTACTCTCCAGTAATAGGTGTTTCCTTTTTCCAGATTAAATGCCCTGGTAGTCTCTGAAGTAGTTATAGAAAACAAAATGTTTTCGAATGTATCATTTGTAGCAATATCTATTTGATAAGCAATAGCATCTCCATTAGCGTCTGATGAGGCTTCCCAATCAAATCCAAGCTTAAAATTAGTACACACTTGGTTATTAGCTGGAAAGATTAAATTTGGTATGGTAGGAGTTTCATTTACAGGCTCAGGTTTTGGAGCTTCATCTACAAATTCTTCACGGCTACATGATAGTAGTACACATAAACTGAGTAGTATAATATATATTTTTCTCATTGTATTTATTTTTAAATAATAATGCTCTCCTATTTTTTTTAACAGGAGAGCGTATTCTATTCTACTTATTCTTTTATGATTTTAAATGTTTTTGTAGTCCCTCCCTTAAGGGTTACAAAATATATCCCTGCTGGTAAATTTTCCATTGGCAATATTACTTTACTACCTGTAACAGGGTATCTTCTTGCCGATACGTTTACTCCTAACGCATTATAAATCTCTACCGTTATTGCATCACTACCTGTGTTAGGAAGCGTAAGTGTTACACCTGCTCTGGTAGGATTAGGATATGCAGTAACATCTGCAAATGCATCAATAGTTTTGGATAATTTACCTTCACACTCCCGACTAGAAGAAACCTCAACAGTATCTCCACTTTGAGCCTCTATCATAAAGCGCTTAGCATTATATTCTCCTATAATAGCATCATTAACTTTAACCGTAAAGGGAGCTGTCCCTGTCGCTATCTCAACAAATACTTCTTTTGCACTATTGCCATTCGAGTTTATCGTCGTCTTACCGTTTAATACCGGTGCTTCTTCTATAACTAATTCAAAACATTGCTCACAATTGGTAAATCCAGCTATAGCAACACATACAGGATAAGTTCCTGGGGCTAAATCTGTCACAGTAAGATCAGATGTAAAGTTATAGGTTTGACTGTTTATCGTTGCTATATAGTTCTGAGCTTGACCAGCATTTATGGTAATAATTCCATTATTTTTATCGGTACAGGTTTCGCTAGAAGCTTGTACTTGTATATTATCGGCAGGAAGGCTAGCCATTGGACATGCTTCTACTACAGTTAAGGTTTGCATAACATCTATCGCTGCATTCCAATTGGCATCTCCGGTTTGCGACGCTGTAATCGTTGTAGTTCCTATACCTAACACAGAGATCGTATTTCCTGTAACTGTTGCCACCGCTGGATTAGAACTCGTATAGGTCACTCCTAATCCAGAAGTTGCCGTTGCATTTAAGCTAAAGGCAGAAGCTTCAACACTTACATCACCTAAAGATGCAAAAGTAATTGTCTGATCTCCCTTATTCACAGTTAAAATCTGTTGAACATCTATTGCATCTGCATAAGTACTATTACCCATCTGAGATGCCGTAATAGTTGTAGATCCTGCTCCTACTATAGTTATTATATTTCCAGATATGGTAGCTACTGCTGTATTAGAACTTACATATGTTACAGGGTTTCCTGATGCACCACCTGTAGCCGTTAATGCAAAATCAGCATCTCCAAAAGTACGATCAGATAACGCACCAAAAGTAATCGCTTGTGGTATTAAATTAGTAATCGTTAAGTTACCCGGTACAAAAGTCAGGTTGTAATTACTCCCAACACTTAATGTCCCCTGATTAATACCATAGTTCCCAAGGGTTTCTCCAGCTACTCGTGTAAGATTTCCAGTTACCGCATCAAAGAATTGTAAAGCTCCTGAAGTTACTTGATAACCAAATATCGGATCAGCGGATCCTATAACTTTGGTAAGGTCATCTGCCGTGATCTCGACAGCTCTTTGACCAATTGTAAAATCATTACTAATATAAGTCAATGTATAATTTCTACCAGCACTTAAGCTTCCTTGAGTAATAGTATAGTTTCCTACAGCTTCTCCAGTTACACGGGCTAAACTTCCTGTAAAGGCATCACTAAACTGTAAAGCACCATTAGTAATTTGATAACTTAATGCTGGATCTGTATCTCCGTACACTTTGGCTTGCGCATCTGCAGTTACCTCTATAGAACGAGCTGTAATGTCTAGGCTTACGGATCCTCCATTAGTAAATGTTATCGAGTAAGAAGACTCTCCTCCGTTGTTGGATGTAAATCGAGCAGATAACCCTCTTATCTGATATCTTCCTATATTTTCACCTGGAGATCTAAATGTTCCGTAGGTTTCTAAGGTGTCATCAAAAGCTAAAGACCCTTGTGTTATAATATATGGCCAGGTTAAATCTGGGTCTGCATCTCCATAGGTTTTTGAAATAGGAGCGACAGGAATTACTCTTATAAAACGATAATTAATAAATAAATTACCAGGTACAAAAGTTAAATCATAATTGGCTCCCAAAGACAATGTTCCCTGGTTAATGGCATAATTTCCTTGTGCTTGTCCAGCTATTCTATCTAGAGCTCCTGTAAAGGTATCACTACCGGCTAAACTTCCGGAGGTAATTGCATATGTAAATGCAGGATCTGCATCTCCATAAATTTTGGTTTTACCATCAGCAGTAACCTCTATAGCTCTTGTTGTTATTTCAAGATCATTTGAAACCAATGATATTGCATAATTAGGATTTATTCCTAAAGTTCCTTGATTAATTGCGTAGGTTCCTACATTTTCTCCTGCTGCTCTTTCTAAGATCCCTATAATTGCGTCACTACCCATTAAGTTTCCAGCAGTAATTTGATAAGTTAAGACAGGATCTGCATCTCCATAGATTTTGCTCTTGGCATCAGGGGTGATTTCAATTGCTCTTTGATTAATAGTTAAGTTATTGCTTACATAAGTCAACGTATAATTTGCATTTAAAGCTACGCTTCCTTGGTTAATTGCATAGGCTCCTACATTTTCTCCTGCTACCCTAATTAAATTTCCTGTAAAGGCATCACTACCTACTAAACTTCCTGAAGTGATTTGATATGTTAATGCTGGATCTACATCACCAAATACTTTGGTTTTAGCATCTGCAGCAATTTCAACGGCTCTTTCCCCAATAGTAAGATTATTACTCACATAACTTAAGGCATAGTTGGGATTTAATGCTAATGTACCTTGATTGATGACATAATCGCCAACATCTTCTCCATCTACTCTTGAAAGACTTCCCGTAAAGATATCGCTTCCAACAAGCGTTCCAGAGGTAATTTGATACGTAAGTGCAGGATCAGTATCCCCATATTGCTTATTCAAAGCATCGGCAGTAATTTCTATGGTTTTTGAACCGATGGTGAGATCATCGGATATATAAGATATATTGTAGTTAGGACCGACCGTTAAAGTTCCTTGCTCAATAGCATAGGTCCCCACATTTTCTTCTGTTACACGAGATAAACTTCCTGCAAATGCATCACTAAACTGTAGCGCACCCGCAGTAATTTGATAGGTGAAAGTTGGGTCAGGATCTCCAAAAACTTTGGTCTTTGGGTCGGCTGTAACTTCAATAACTCTTTGAGTAATTCCTAAAGTACTTGGGTTAAAAATTATAGTATAATTGACTCCTAAAGTTAGTGTACCTTGATTTATTCTATAGTTTCCAACATCTTCTCCCGCAACACGAATAAGCTCACCACTAAACATATCTCCATTAAGTACATTACCTGCTACGATACTATGTGTTAATGTTGGATCAGTTTCACCATACACTTTAGTTTTAAAATCAGCAGCTAGTAGTATAGGTCTAGCCGTAATCCCTAAATTACTTTCTACAAATGAAATACTATAATTGGAATTATTTAGTGCTCCTTGATTTATAGCATAGGTCCCTATATCTTCACCTATTGCTCTTTCTACGCTTCCTACTAAGACATCACTACCTAATAAACTTCCATTAGTAATTTGGTATGTAAATGCCGGATCTGCTTCTCCGTATACTTTACTTTTAGCATCGGCAGTAACTTCAATAGCTCTTGTATTTATAGTAAAGTCATAAGTATCATTTCCTTGATACGTTGGGTCTGCTGCATCTATGGCTACTGTTATAGTATAGTCTCCAGCATTTGTAGGTGGTACTGTAGTTGGCCCATATGTGTTTCCGTCGTAATCTTCTCCATCATACGAGATGGTATAGACTGGAGTAGGAGTAATAACAACATCATTACTATCTGTAATACTTACAATATTGACTCCTTGTGGTGTCCCATTATAGGTTAAATTTCCAGAACCAAAATTAAAGGTTACGTACTCTTTATCAAAGATGGTTAATGTTGCACTTGCACTCCCATAGAAATTGGCATCAGCTGTATCTACATAGGCAAATACTTTGTACTCTCCAGTATTCCTTGGCGGTGTAGTAGTCTTATTATAATTAGTTCCATTAATTCCTTCATAAGTTATGTTTATGGTAGGCGTTGGTGTTGCAGCTACTCCTGGACTCGTTTCAATACTACTTACTGTAACAGGTTTTTGAGTATTATCAAATTGTTGCGTAAGATTTGCAAGAGTTATAGTTACCTCTGAATTATCGGTAATAACTAAGGTTCCTGCCGAATAGGAAACATTATGATTTCCTGTTTCGGATGCGTAAACTGATACCGGATAACTTCCTATTTCTATAGGTGCTGCTTCACTAAAATAAGCTCCGATTCTATATGATATTCTTAAAGGAATATTTTCTCCGGATAATCCTGTTGCGGTAGCTTCAAAAGTTTTAGGACTACCATCATATACTTTTGTTTGCGGCGTATCTGGAGTAATAGCGATATATCTTTGATTAATAGTAAAGTTACCCGTTACAGATCCAAAATAATTAGGATCGGCTGAATCTACAGATGCTATTACCGTATAATTACCTGCATTTGTTGGCGGCGTTGCTGATGGGGCATATGAGTTTCCTAATATATCATTTCCTGCATAAAATAAATTTACTGTTGGTGAAACAGGACTTCCATCAGAAGTTAATACAACACTAGAAATATCTACGGCACTTCTTGGATTAGCAGTATAAATAGTTGCATATAAATCAAATCGATCTAACGTAATGGTTACTTGTTCTTTACTAGTAATGGTAAAGGTTCCTGTGTTTGTTTGAATAGTATAATTATTAGTAACTGAAATATCTTCTCCTTCACCAAATGGATCTGGATCTGGTGCTACTATACAAACTCCAGGAGGACAAGTACTTAAACGATCAAAACTAGCAGGGGCCTGAGCAGTTGGATCTAGAGAAATAACATACGTCCCTTCCGTTTCTCCTGGTACTCTTGTGAAAGGTGCCCATATTTTATGACCTAGGGCTAAAGCACCACTAGTTATTGCAGAAGTTAGCGTTGGATCTGCACTTCCTATTGCTTTTATAATATCGTTTGGTGTAATTTCAACACTAAGACTACTACCCGAACTTGTTACAGAGATTAGAGTACTTCCTACAGCTACATTATAATTGGTATCATTAGGAATGAATCTCGTATAAATTGTTGTAGGGAAACCACTGCCGTATGGTAAGGTGGTGACTCCTTCTGTAATTCTTCCTGAAAAACTATTTATAAAAGAATTATAAAAGGTATAATATTCAAAAGTACCTGGTACATTGGCTGTCGCATTTAAGTAAGAAGCATCAATAGGTATACCTTCGCCAATTGTTGCTGGTGCATTCCAAGTGATTACTGGGGTAGCTTTTGTGATCGTTAAACTATAGTCCTTTGAAATAGCTTGGTAAATACCATCTGCTACTACCGAAACTCTTAAAGTTGTACTACCTACTGCTCCTGGAGTAAAATCACTTCCAACCAAAGTTGCCCCTGTAGTATCATTTATTAAACTATAAGAAATGGCTCCTGTACTAGTGGTTGTCGAACTTAGTGCAGTAGCAGGATCATTATATGTTAATGTAGGCGATGTAAAATTCAACCCTAAAGAAGACTGCGAAAAGGTATATCCTGTTTGCTGATATACTGGTGTACCGTTACAATCTTTATACGCATAAATCGTAAAGAAATATTGAGTTCCCTCTGATAGTCCTGTAATATTAAGATTTGGAGTAACCGAAGTTCCCGAATAGATAACTTGTTCTCCTCCGGCATACACCGTATTTCCTGTCAGAATAGCTACGCCAATAGCCAAAGGTGAAAAGCTATTTACAGTATTCATTTTAATTACATATCCGTCAGGTGCATTTACTGTCGCTGTTGGAGCCGTAAAAGAATTCAACTCCATAGAGCTTGTGTCAATATTATTTAGAACTGCACCTGATGCTAATGCTGAAGTTACACCACAAGTAGTTTGTTGACTGTAAATACCGGTTGGATAGAAATAATAAACACCATTACATATTTTATAATTGACTGCCGCATAATAGTAGGTAGTGTTTGGAGATAATCCTGTAGTTGTAACTCTAAACCCTGTAGCTGCGCCAGTATAAATAGCTGTTTGACCTGTTTTTCCTGAATAATCAGTACTTACGTTGGGTAAAGATGCTACTGGTAACGTAGTGGGTAATGTGAAATTATTTTCATCACTCATATAGATAATCTTACCATCAGCATTATTACCTCCGGTAAAATTTACAACGCCAATAGAGTTATGTAAATTGGTTGGTTCTGCATATAGATAAATACCTGCATTACTGTTTGGTGGTGAACAAACTGGTGTTATTGATGAGTTCACTCCTGTAGATTCAAAATAGTAATTTCCACCGCATAATTCTGCGGTATATACCTTAAAGAAATATTCTGTTCCAGTAGTCAACCCTGTTATTAACTCATTTGGAGTTGCAGAGTCACCTACATATACCACTTGCTGTCCTGCACCATATACTGCGTTTGCAGTTGGTAATGTTGTACCGTTTGCAGGCGCGGTAAAACTATTGGTTGTGTTCGCTTTTACAACATATCGTATAGATGCTCCAGTTGTTCCGGTAATAGAACTCACATAACTAGAGCTTTCATTGTTCGCTGCTAGGTTTAATGCTGTGGCAGTTGTTGGAGTTGCGCCACAAGTAGTAACCGTAAATACGTTACCTGCATTTAATTGTAAATTTCCTCCACAATCACTATAGTTAAACACCTTAACATAATATGTTGTATTTGCTGTTAGTCCTGAAATAGTAACATTGGGTGTAGTAGAATTCCCCATATAAACTGTTTGTTCTCCCGATCCTGAGTAAGCAACATTAGTAGCAGTAGTAGCAGTTGGATACGTATAACCAGAACTAGGGTCCGTAAAACTATTTACAGTATTTATTTTTATTAAAGAGATATTTGTACTTCCCGCAACACCGGTTATAGTAAAATCATTTTCAGTAGGGTCCGTAGACAATACCGTTGTTAAACCGGGAATATCGCACCTAGGGAAATGAGCCCTATAATTATAACCACCAGAAAGATTTCCTCCTGCTCTTACCAAATAGTATTCGTTTGCTGCGGTATAGCTCAATGTCATGGGTCTGTTCGATTGGTCAGTACCAGGATGTATTAGCGTATTAGAGACTAATGGGCCATCATAGCTTCCGGTTCTTTTTTCTAGCCAAATCTGTGGCTGCGACGATCCACTATTGGATTGAATAGCCATTCCAATACTACCTAGTACAAAGGGAGATCTACCGATTTTCCAATAATCCTCGTCAGAATCAACGGCAGTACCACCGCTAAAAATAGTAGTCGTATTGGTGGTTGCAACAGTAAGTGTTTGTACACCACTATCATTAGTAAGGTTATTTGGTTCTGTTTCAGATGCAAAGTCAAATTGAGCGTAAGAAATAGTAGTAACCAAAAAACAAAAGGTCATAAAAAGAAGCTTTTGCGTGCTTCTTGTAATTCTTGAATTAGTTTTGGGTAAAAGAAGTTTCATAATAAGGGGGTTTATTAGTAATTGATTTTTTTATATAAAATGGCAGTAAGATTATCTGAGCAATTGCATGAATTGCACATACATTGCCTAGATCAAGATTTAATTACTTTGTTCGTTGTACTTATAAGAATTGGAAATAGACTCTACCATGAGCAGGTAGAAACTTTCTATAGAAGTCATTAAAGACTGTTACGCATATCAAAGGAGTAATTTTTTTCATGGTACTAGGGGCTTAGTTAATGTTACTATTAAACTTTTCAGCAATTTTAATAGTGCTGCTTATAGGTATTACAGTTAAGTTTTAGAATACCCTATTTTTAATTTGAATTTTTTTTGAATTTTTTTGAATTGCTATTAAGTAAGCATTTTTGGAAGTGAAAGAAATTCGGTTAAAAGAGTTCATGTTATATAGGTTTTATTGATTTGGGTTTTGGGATTGCTAAAATAGGTTAGGACTTACAGGTATAAGCAAAAATGAACCCCTACAAACACCCCTACAAAAGCCTATATTATTATTTTGACCATTAGCTGAACTGACTGATTAGCTTGCCCTTTGCAATGTGTTATTGAGAACACCTTCATGTTATAAGCTTTGTTATTAGTGGTCCGCGCGCCGCTGGAGCCCCAATTTGTACCGCTGGTCGATAAAAGTAGTGCGCAGAAGGGTCACCTATCTGCGGGGGAGGATCACCTAATGCCGCTGATCGGTAAAAGTAGTGTGCTGAAGCCTCACCTATATGCGAGGGGGAGAGAGTTACCTAATCTTGCTGGTCGATAAAACTGCATGCTGGAATCATCTTTATACACACCTGAACATTAACCTAATTTCTTAAAGTATTATTATATATCTAGAGTAAACTTTATTTAAGAATAGACTTTGACTTTATATTAAAAAAATGGTTAACATAAATCAAGGAAGTGATGGAAGGAAAAAACCACTCAGTTTCCTGAGTGGTTTTTAAACAAATCAATTACGACCCCTTACTTTCGCAATGTTAATTTTTATGATTCTATAGTATTATGTAAGCATTATTCTTTATTGAGTACTAAAATTCCAAACTCGACCAATAGCTACTCCTTGTTTATCATCTTTGGCAACAATTCTCCAATAATAGGTTTTATTGGCTTCGATCTGAACATCTAATGTTGTTACATCAATATTTTCTGCAACTAATTGAGGAGGGTTGGATTCTCCAAAATATACATCATATACTAATGAGTCCGCATCATGATCATTAGCACTCCAGCTTAATGTAGTCGTATTTCCCGTTACTATTGCTCCTGTAATGGGTGTACTCGAAGAAGAAATTGAAGGAAGTATATTTGTATTTCCCTCGGGTTCTGTAATAAAGGTTTGAATACTTGAATACAAACTTTCATTTCCTTTATTATCTTTGGCTTTTACCCTCCAGAAATAATAGGTTCCTTTTTCTAAGGTAAAGTTACTTTCTGTTTCTGAGGTCGTAGTAGTAAACAATAAATTTTCAAACCCTCTGTCGGTTGTAATTTCAATAACATAATCTAATGGTTTTTTATAAATGGATGTAGATCTGTTCCAGTCAAACTCAAGGTTAAAATTTGTACATACCAAATCATTGGTAGGGTATATTAAACTTGGAATCGTTGGCTCTAATCTTAGGTCTCGTAGAGATTCTACAAGTATACTTTCATCCTCCTCTACACTACAAGAAAATAATAATAGTGTACTTAAAATAAAAACATATATATATTTCATGGGTATTTATTTTTTATGATTTTATACCCTTTGCCTTAAAAAAGGCAAAGGGATTATTTTTTTCTATTGTTTGCTTATTCTTATGGTTTTAGATGTACCTTTTATACTCACAAAGTATATCCCTGCAGGTAATGAGTGCATCGATAATTCTACCTTATTGGATGTGACGTTATACATTCCGGAAGATACGGTTATTCCCAATGCATTATGAATTTCAATGCTCACAGTATCACTACCGGTATTAGGTATGCTAAGGGTCACATTATCACGGGTTGGATTAGGATATGCATTAATGTTTACTAATTCGCCAATAGTTGTTGATAATTTACCCTGACAAGCAGCTTTACTGGAAAATACTTCTATTATCCCTCCATTTTTAGCATCGACCACAAAACTATTAGTATTGTATTCACCTACTACTTTATTATTAATAATAACAGTATATGGAGCAGTACCTGATTGGATATCAACAAACATTTTATTATTGATCTCATCCATTGTTGTTTTACCTTCTAACACTGGAGCCTCTTCAATCACAAACTCATAACATTTTTCGCAGTCCGTAATTCCTGAAATAGCAATACATAGTGGGTAGGTTCCCGGGACTAAATCAGGTATAACAAGAGTAGTGTTAAAAGGATAATCTTCGCCATTGAGCGTTGCTATGTAATTAAGGCTTTCTATTGCGTCGATACTTAGAATACCATTGTTTTTACCAGCACAGGTCTCACCAGACGTCTGAATCTGGAAATTAGTATCGGTTAAATTATCTATAAAACAATCTCCAGTTATGTTTACTGTAGCGGTTTGTTCAGATACATTACCATTAATATCAGTAATACTAAGTGTTACGATGTTGTCTCCAATATTTCTGACATTAAAGGTATTAGGAGAAATTACCATGGTATCGATTCCACAGTTATCAAAGGCACCATTAGTCGGCACAAAAGCCACATAATCGTTGTTTGTTGTCCAAACGCTAGCATTACGTCCAGGAACCACAACTGCTGCCGTACCATCAATATTTTCTATTCCTTGTATTTTATCATTATCCGAATCAAAAGTACTAGTGGCATGTATTTCGATACGATTAGTACCTTCAAATAACTTTATTTGGGTGGTCGTTGCATCTGGTGTGGTATCATAATAATGTACAGCATCAAAATCTATAATAACTATTCGATTAGGAGCTGTTCCTATGGTAGTGTATCTTATGGTTCCACCTTCTAGTGGATTAAGATCAGTCATGTCGAAAGCAATGAGATTACTTGGTGTAGAAGCATCTGGAAGAGGATCCCAACCACAACATCCATCTTCTCCTTCATCAGAAAAAGTGATAAACCCATTTGATGAGACATAAAACTCTGTGTATAAATTTCCATAAAAACCAAACTCAAATCCTAGAGGTAATGCTTCAGATACTTCGTCATCACTCAGCGTTACTTCGGTTCCTGAAGTACTAATATCTACACGATCAAATGTGCCCGAAGTTTCTACGGTATAGTCGCGAGCTATTGGGTCTGCACCTATAATGTCTTGTGGAGTAACGGTAACCGTATCTTCAAAATTTCCTAGTGCAAGTGTCGTGTCTTTAGTATTAAACAATGGGGCTCTGGTGTCAACCACACTAACATCATAACTACATTGCACCGTATTACCGTCATTATCCAAAGTATCATAAGTAAAGGTTGTTGTGCTTCCAATAGCTAACAACGTTCCACTTGCAGGTCCAGAGGTAATATTACTGGCACAAGGATAATTATATACAGCTCCACAGGCAGTAGGATCACTTTCTAAAGTGAAATCTGAAGGACAGGATGGAATAGTAACAGTAACTGTGGTTGAGCAACTTACTAAATTTCCACCATTATCTCTTACCCTTACCGTTACTACATTATCCCCGATATCTGCACAGGTAAAAGAACTTTTACTTAAACTGATACCTCTGACTGTACAATTATCTGTAGCACTCAACACTAAATCGTTTTCTCTAATGGTAGCACTACCAGTTGCATCTAATTCTAAAGTAATTGGAGCTACGCATTGTACTATAGGGTCTATTTGATCTTGAACAGCTACACTTACCTGACTGGTACTTACGTTTCCATTAACATCTGTAGCTGTTAGTGTTACCGTTACTGTACGAGACGCATTAGTACAATCAAAATCTGTTTGGTCTAGTGTAATACTTTGTAATCCACAATCATCGGTTGCACTAGCATTAAGGTCTGCCAATGTAATGGAACCATTACCTGTAGCATCCAAATTAACACGTGCAAAATTATCTGTGGTAATTACTGGTGCAGACTCAACGATTACAACAGTAACATCAATAGATGTGTTATTGTTTTGATCATCGGTGGCAGTGAATTGGATGATATTACTACCAACATTTGTGCAATCAAAGTCAGTTTGACTTAAACTAAGACCAGGAGTAGTACAATTGTCTATAGCGGTTAATCCAAAATCTCCTGGTGCGACGGTTGCATTACCTGTTGCATCTAAATTCACTGTAAGCGTTGTCAGACCCACTGGCGAAAGGTCACCACGCACCCATACACGGTGTATAGTACTTTGTGTATTATTAGCAAAATCATCTACTTCCCAACGAGAACCTCCTCCACGAATTCCCCAATGATAATTCCCTGCAGTCCAAAACGGGAAATTGGTTAGTGCGAGATCTCCTTGATCTACCCATTCATTATAAGCTTGAGCCGGAATATTAGCAGAATGGTTTGATAATACCGTGTGATTTGATACTTCATTAATTCGATCAAAAGAACCTGTTCCTGTTTTTACACAATTTAATACTCCTTGAAAGCTTGTCTTAAAGTTGATTACACGATTATGTCCCGTGGTTACTCCATAAAGTCGCATTTCTTCAAAATCAATAGCAGCTGCCAAAGCATTACCTATATGTCCCCAATTAGTGGTTCCAGCTTCATTATCGCCTAGGGTAGAAGATCCTAATAAAGGTAAATCGTTGTTTCGTACTGTTAGGTTAGAATTATCACCAGCTATATGTACATAATTCAAAATCATTAACCAGCCACCACCATCGGTATCATTATCTAATACTCCTTGGAAAGTGCTGCCGTTAAAATTAAAGTAGTAAGTCCCGCTAGGAACACTTCCTACAGTAGCTTGTAATAAATTTCGAAAAGGGTGAGCAAGGGTTCCATCTCCTGCACTGTCAATTACAGGTGGAGTGGTATCCTGTCCAGGCCCACATTGTGCTTGTAGGTTATAAGCAAAACAGAAAGATGCTAATAACAATAGTAGTAGTTTTTTCATAAATAAGGGGTTTAAAAATTTAATTTGTTTTGATCGTCTTTTATGTAATACAGCCAAGTTTGGAGATACCCTATTTTTATTTTTTATAAATAGAGATAAAATGATATTGTAATCTATAATCTTCTAAAAAAGATGATATTTAAAATACTCAGGAAAGAGGTCGATGAAATAGGTAAACATAATCATAGGTTAAAAGATTTGAAGTTTGGGAGACGCAAAAAATATGTCGGGCTTTATACTTTTAAAGAAAAAAACACCCCTACAAACACCCCTACAAAAAAACACAAAACCCTGTAAAACAGTTATTTATTCATTCTTAAGAAACTGTTTGTATTAGGAATTGTCTAGGTTTTCCGCTTTTTTTTAATAGTTTTGAATATCCTATTAACTTTAAAACCCCATGCCCGAAAAAAAGCAATCTGTTTGTGAGGAAAAGAATTTTGACTCCCTGTTCAATACTCATTTTGAATCGGCGAGAAACTACCTATATTATAAATGTGGTGACTTGCAACAGGCAGAAGATATCGTGCAGGATGCTTTTGTAAAATTGTGGAAACAATGTGCTGATATCATATTTGAAACTGCAAAATCCTTAATTTTTACCATATGTAATAATGCACTCTTAAATGAATTCGCACATAAAAAAGTGGTATTACGTTATGAGGCTATACCAAGAGATGATAAAAACAACGAAAGTCCGGATTTTATAATGGAGACAGAAGAGTTTAAAGATAAATTAGAACGTTGCATTGCTAAATTATCCTCCAAAGAAAGAGAAGTCTTTTTATTAAGCCGAATTGATAAAAAAACCTATAAAGAAATTGCTGAAATCACCGACATCTCTGTAAAAGCCGTAGAAAGAAGGATGAGTAATGCCTTTATAACTATTAGAAAATTACTCGGTAACGACTTAAATATTTAAAAAAAATAGGGTAATCTTATAGTTACCTGTATTATAATTATATAGAGAAGTTCAATTCGATCAACTCTTAATAAAGATAATCTTATAATCACCGAAAGTTTTAGGCTTTCTTACTATTATGGAAAAATACGAATCAGATGAAACATTTATAGCGCGTTGGGTAGCTGGTGAGTTGAGCGAAGAAGAATTATCTGAGTTCAAAAAATCAGAAGCATACCAGGGATTTCATCGTATTAATGAAATATCTCAAAACTTTAAGGCTCCGCCTGTTGACCATAGACAGTCGCTAATAAAAACAAAAGAAAAAATTACTTTTGGGAAGAAAACCAAACCAACATATACTACCTGGTATGCCGTTGCGGCTTCTATTGTGATTATTCTGGGAGTATTTGGATTATTTAAATCTACCAAAAGCTATACAACTTCCTACGGAGAACAACTAGCTGTTACTTTACCTGATGGTTCTACTATACAACTCAATGCAGATTCTGAAGTAACGCACAAACGTTTTTTTTGGTTAAATAATCGCAATGTCAGCCTAAAAGGAGAGGCCTATTTTGAAGTAGAAAAAGGAGAAGGTTTTGCAGTAGAAACTACTTATGGAACTATATCTGTTCTAGGAACCAAATTTAATATTAGAGCACGATCTAAATCCTTTGAATTAAATTGTTATGAAGGTGTGGTTCGCTTTGATAAGCTAGTTACAGAAGAACATCGTATTCTGAAAAAAGATGATCGAATTATTATTTCAGATGATAAGCTCGTAGATCAAAAAACCAAGGAAAACATACCCAACTGGATGAATGGTATCAGTATATTCAAAGGAGCTCCTTTACATGAAGTTCTGGATGAAATACGCATTCAATACAATATTACTTTTCAGGTTAATAATGCTGATCTATCTAGGTTATTTACGGGAAGTTTTTTACATAACGATTTAGAAAAAGCATTAAAATCTACACTCGCTCCAATGGGCATTTTGTATACACTTTCTGAAGATAAAACTGTTGTATCTTTACAATAATTGCACAATTAATTTTGATGAACCAACGACTATTATTTGTATTCACATTCCTTGTTTCTATGGTGTGCTATACTCAGGAAAAATTGACTATCTCTTATACCAACAGTTCTCTGAAAGAGGTATTGACTGATGTAGAATCAAAAACAACTATACTTTTTTCTTATGCCCAAGAAGTAATAGCTTCTAAGTCTATCACCTTACCTCAACAAGAAATTACTATTGACAATTTACTTCCTCTTTTGGAAACGCAGACAGGACTTATTTTTGAAAAAGTATCTTCTCAACAGGTAATTATTACCCAAAAAAGAATCATCTGTGGTTATATTATTGATGCCACTACAAAAAAGCCAATTCCGTTTGCTACAGTTACCATTGATAATGATCAATCCATTGTTAGTGATGATAATGGATATTTTAATTTTAAAGATATTAGTTCGACTACAGGAAATATACGTATCAGTTTTATTGGATATGATGAAAAAAACATTACTCTCTCTATTGGAGAACCTTGTACATCAATTGAATTAAATCTTTTATCCTCGGTACTTGATGAAGTCGTTGTATTAGGATATGTTACCTCTGGGATTGACAGAAACAAAGATGGATCGATAGCCCTTGATTCTGAAAAATTAGGAATTTTACCGGGATTGGTAAGCCCCGATATAGCACAAAGTATTCAATTAATCCCTGGTATTTCAACCTTAGATGAATCTGCAACGGGTATACAGATTCGTGGAGGATCACCCGATCAAAATTTGATATTGTACGATGATATCAAATTGTATAATACAGGTTATTTCTATGGAATGTTTTCTTTATTTAACCCTTTTGCTACAAAAAAAGCAACCATTTTCAGGTCTGGCACAAGTGCTAGTTATGGTGATCGTATTTCTGGAATTATCGATATTTCCAGCGGGGAACTAATTCCTGAAAAAACAGAAGGCGGATTTGAAATTGATGGTTTGTCGGTAAATGGATTTGTAAAAGTTCCTTTATCCCAAAAAACTGCTGTATATGCCTTTGCAAGAAGGTCATATTCTGATATTGTAGAAACTCCTACATATCAAAGTTATGAAGATAAAATATTTACAAACTTTGGAATAGCCAGAGATAGTAACGGTAATGTATTAGAACTTGAAACAGATGATGATTTTAACCCTGAAACAAGTAATAATGATTTTTCTTTTGCCGATGTTAATGCAAAACTTATTCTAAAACCTAATGTCAAAAATAGCATCTCTGTTAGTGGGTTGTACACAAGAAACCGTTTGGACTTTGACTTTACAGGAGGAGAAGAACTTGTTGTAGATTCATTAATTACACAAAACAAAGGGTTAAGTGTAAACTGGAAACATAAAACCAATGAAAAACAACAAGAAAAACTTACTGCATATTTTTCTGAATACAATTCTTTTTATCAAAACGATGAAATAAAAGATGAAACTGGTGATGGTATTTTGGACCTGGCAGAGGTTAATATTCGTAAAAATGACATTACAGATCTAGGTATGAAATTTACTTCTACTTCTAGCATTAAAGAAACACAAAAACTCACGCTAGGATATGAACTTTCATATACCGATTTAAATGTGATTATCAGTAAAGAAAACCCTATTGATGCCGAAATAGAAAGCTCAGAACAAGATGATGATAATCTTAAAAATGCTGTATTTGGGGAATATACCTTCAATTTTAAAAATAATGGATTTATAAATACCGGTATTCGACTCGTACATTATAGTTCTTTAGACGATTTTTTAATCGAGCCTCGTATCAACCTTGAATATCCTTTAAACAATCGTTTTAGAATTAAAACAGCTATTGAAAGAAGAAATCAGCCCGTTTCTCAATTGGTAGAATTTAATCACACAGAATTGCGTTTAGAAAATGAATTATGGCGTTTATCAGATGATGAACAATTTCCTTTGTTAAGTAGTAATCAAATTTCTGGAGGTATATTATATCATTATAAAAATTTAAATATTGATGTTGATGCATATTATAAAGAATTAGATGGATTAACGACGTTTACTAACGGATTTAGTAACCCCTTAGAAAATTTAGAAGAAGGAAAAAGCACAATACAAGGTTTAGATCTTTTGGTAAAATATAGATGGGATAATTATAAAATATGGGCAGGGTACACTTATAATAATATTACATTTCAATTCCCTAATTTACAGGATACCCCTTTTAAGTTCCCCGGAAATAATGACATAACTCATTCCTTTAGAATTTCTAATACATTGCAACTCAAAAAATGGCAATTCTCACTAGGATGGCAATTTAGAACCGGAAAACCTATTACTCCTGTAAATAGTTACGAAATTAAAATTGATGCTGATGGCGAAAATGCCGGTGTAGTTAATTTTGGTTCTGTAAATAGTGCCAAATTACCAGATTTTCATAGGTTAGATGCCTCTATATTATATGATCTAAATATTAAATCAGGTAATAAAACATTAAAAGGACAATTAGGGTTATCATTCTTGAATATTTATAACAGGGTAAAACCTTTAAATTTGATATATAAAGCAGAACGAAAGCCTTTAGACGATGGTGGAATTCCTGTAGAAGGTACCACCGGATCTACTCCCGAAGAACTAGAATTAATCTTAGAACAAGTAATTCAACGATTTTCTCTAGGTTTTACACCAAATGCTGTGTTTAGACTATCTTTTTAAATATTCAAAATTATGAAGCTTTAAGATACTCGAGGATAGGTGCTCCTTTGGGTGCATTAATCTTTTTACGCAAACGATAACGACTCATCATTACGCTATCTTCAGAAATTGCAAGCATATTGGCTATCTGGTTTGTATCTAGTCCTAGTTTTTCCATAGCCACCAAGCGTTCTTCGGATTTAGTAAGTTCATAACCCTTATCTTTTATAGTGCTAAAAAAATTGGGATATACCGTGATAAATTTTTTTCTAAAGATATACCAATCCTCTTTAGTAAGTATCCTGGTAGTAGTTAATTCCTGAAGGTTTTTAATAGATTGTTTTTCTCCAAATTCTGATTTTAGTTCTTCTAACTCATTACGCAAGGCTTCTTGAGCATTACTTTTTTCGATGAGTTGTTTTGTAAAATCTGCCAATTCTTGCTTATTCTTTTCTAATTCTATAGAAATTATAACTGCTCTATTCTTATAAATCCTCCTAATCAGATATCCTATTATTATTGCCGCGAATAAGGTGATCATTAACAGTATGAAGTACATCTGTTTTTTAGAGCTTTCAGCTTCAGTAATTAATTCGAATTCTCTTTTTTCTTTAGAAAACTGCAAGCTATCGGCTAATTTTTCCTGATTAAATTTATGAGTTAACTCTAAGGCTTGTATTTTTTTGACATTTTCAATATTAAATACAGAATCAGAGTACTTCTTATACATTCGATAATCTTCTAAAGCTTTTTCATAATCCTTTAACTTTTTCTTGAGAAAACTCCTTCTTAAATATGATTTTGAAATCCTGGATTTGGCGTCTTGCTCCTTGGCTATTATTAATGCTTCATTGACATAGGTCAATGCTGTTTCATACTCTTTAAGTTGCATATAACTTCCTGCAATATTATAATTCGCCCTTTGTTGAGAAAGTTTCTGATTGGTTTTAATATCATATGCCAAATTCTCAAGGTAGATACGTATTGCTTTTTCATAATCTTTTTTAGTATGATACCATGCTGCCAGATTAGAGTTTACTCTATATATATTTTCTTTATCTTTTAATATATTAAAACTTTTCTTCGCTACCTGGTAACAGTAAAATGCAGAATCCATTTGTTTAGCTTGTCGATACGCTACTCCTAGCATATTATAACCAATAGCGACACCTAAGTCTTCTTGGAGCAAGTCTTTTATTATAATGGTTCTTTTAAAATAATCTATTGCTTTTTTATAATCTTTTTGATCCCTATATACCATAGCCATATTATGATATATATCTGCAATATTAGAAGAGTCGTTTAGCTTTTCATAAAATGTTTTGGATTTTAGATAGGAGTCAACAGCTTCTGGATAATTACCTTTTCGTTTATGCACTATCCCTAAAGCTTCATATACAGTTGCATAATGTTGTAATTGTTTATGTTCGGGATTCTTTTTTATAAGTTCTAAAGCTTCTAACAAGTAACGTTCTGCTTTACTAAAATCTCTGCTAATTTGATAATTCCCTAACAATAATAGAGCATCGATTTTCTCGACATCTTTATCTGCATACTCAACTTCTTGCTGTAGACGAAGCAGTAACGTATCCTTTTCTTGAGAGTACATGGTGATTGTAATCCATAGAAAAATTATACTACAGCAATATGAGGGGTATTTTTTCATTTTGACAGTACACTATTTTGTGGGTATTCTTAGTACTAAGATAAGGCTAATTAAAGAAGTTATAAGCATTATCCTTGCAACAATCTTCAACAGTTACAATACTATGTTTTATTCCTAGTTCTAGATCCAAAAAAGTACTCATACCACAGAATTCTTTGATACTTTCTAAAAAAAACTTCTAGCTTATACTGTATTAAAATCAAAAACCCAATTGCGTTTTAATAAAAAGTAAAGTAAACTCTTAATAGACTTTTAATCGTTTTTTACACATACTATTTATCCAATTGGATTGCTCCCCAAACAGGTGTATACTCGGATTCTGGTGTTTCTGTTATTTGTTTTAAATTCGATCCGTTTTTTGCAATGGTGAATACATCAAAATTATCATTTGTAATATTAGAAAAAACCAGTTCTTGTCCATCGGGTGACCAAGATGTTTTTACTATCCAATATAGATTAGAATCTTTATAATAATTATAGGTATTGTTTTTATTTTGAAGGTTAGCTGTTATGTTCTTTTGATTTGCGCCTGTGCTATCCATTACATAAAGATCCAGATAGCCATTCCTATCTGAGAAAAATGCAATTTTTTTTCCGTCAGGAGATACAGCAGGAGCAAAATCATTACCAGAAAGATTATTAGTCAGGTTTGTTATCTGATTATCTTTTATAGTAACTTGGTAAATATCGTTTACCCTATTCTTTTCACTATAAAATACTATTGATTCCCCATCAGATGACCAACTGGGTATTCTGTTTTCATTCCCCATTGTTCCAGTAAGCATTTTTTCATTATTTCCATGTTTATCAGCTATAAAAATATGAGTACTTCTTTGAACATTTTTTTCATATGCAATCATTTCTCCATTTGGAGAATACACACCATTAGTGTAATAATTAGAATTAGGTGAAATTCTTTTTGTCGTATTATTTTCTATATTATGAGTTGCTAGTTTCCAACCTCCATAACGATATGTATTGAAAAGGATGGTTTTACCATTTGGAGATATCTCGGCATTATACTCTCCCATTCCAGACTTAAAAGGGATTAACACTTTTTTATCTGAACCATCAGGATTCATCATATATATTGACCAACCGCTATAGCTTTTGTCTTTTTTAGAAAAAAGGATTTTTGATGATACGGATATTTTGTCTACACAAAAAATCTTATCTTCCGACGTATGATTCTCAAATTGTGAATTATAAAATGATAGTATACATAAGCATCCTAAAACAAGCTGTTTCATAGTATTTTAATTCATCCAATATGGTGTCATATCGGTATCATTATTATGAGTTATCTGTTCTAAACCTGATCCATCGCTATTAATAATAAAAAGTTCTAAATTACCTTCTAACATGATATTAAAAACAATCTGTTTACCATCTGCCGACCAACTTGTTTTATAAGCCCAACACTCTTTTGTTTTAAAATCATCTGTTTTTAATTTCGGAGTCAAATTCATCATATTCTTACCTTGTAAGTCCATCACATATAAATGAATTTGTCCTTTCCTATTTGATAAAAATGCAATTCTATCTTCTTTTCTAGAAGTTGAAGAAGCAAAATGATGCGAAGTGTCATCAGTTAACCTTTTAAGATGCATGCCATCACTACCTTTACTGTAAATATTGTAATATTGATCTCTTCTGGAGGCAAACACAATTTGTTTGCTGTCTTTGCTCCAATCAGGAGTACGATGACTCCCCAAAGCCTTTGTTAATTGCTTTACATTTTTACCGTTGATATCGGCTATAAACAAGTCTGCATTACGAGTATTCCAATTGTATTCGTGGTAAACAATGTGTAACCCATCAGGAGAAAACATTGCATTGTATTCGTAGTTAGAACGATTCGTTAATTTTTTTACATTATGAATTTTTCCATTTTTAAAATCCGCAATTCCTAGTTTCCAACCGCTAAAGCGATAGGTATTAAAAATTATTTTGGAACCATCTAATGAAGTTACAGCATTATATTCTCCTCTCCTTGGTACCGTTCCTTTTAATAATAATTTTGTACTCTTTGTTTCTGTATCATATATCATTATCCCTGGTGTTTCTTCAGTATTAAGTCCTCCTAGGCTTCTAGAGAATATTATTTTTGATTGGGCATTACCATATAACGTTAAACTGAATAGAAGTATGAATAGCAATCTCATTTTCATAACAATTTTATTCTTTTTCAATTTTAGCAATAACTCCATCTAAATATGCATATTGATTTTGAGGTGCTTTTTGTTTCGCTTGCTTATAAAACTTCAAAGCCATTTTTTTATTTCCACTTTTTAAATACGCTTCTCCTAAACTATCGGTAAATCCCCAAATAAAAGGGTGACTCTGATTTTGTTTGATATTGAAGGAGAAAACTTCAATTGCTTTTTTAGTTTTGCCCATGTTTAACAACTGGTAGCCGTAATTATTCAATTGATTTGGAGTCCCCATTGGAATGGCCTCTTCCATTATTTTTTCTGCAAGATCTGGTTTTCCTTTTTTCATTAGTAAACCGGCTTTAACCTGTAAGTTACTAAATCCTTTACTTGCATTTATAGACTTGTCAATCCAAGCCATTGCTTCTTCGGGATTGACATCATTTTGCAAGCAATAATTTGCGGCCTGCATATGACCACGCCAACCAAAACCCGCCAATCCTTTTAATTCTTGTCGAATATTATTCAATACTACGGTAGTAACATCAAATTCTATTTTAAAAGGTATTTTAGTTTTTTCCCATTGCAAAGAAGCTGTTAGACTTTTATTTCCACGCTCTGTAAAATCATAGCTTAACCATTCTTGAAAAGGAATTGTTTCTGGTTTTACAGTTACTTGTAATGCAATCTCTTTTTCTAAAGGGATATTCGTACCCCAGGATTTTGAAAATTTTGAAAATAAAACTTTAACCTCATCTCTATCAGGAATCATATATAACCCATAAGTACCTGCTGCTATAGGCTTGCCTTCTATCATAGCATCGTGTGTAAAATGTATCGTTGTATTTTCGTTTGCTCCTGCACGCCAACCTGTGCCATAGGGTACTATGTTTCCAAAGATTTGCCTCCCTCTTACACTAGGACTATGATAAGTAATCGTTACATCAGAAAGCCCCAAACGTTGAGTTATTGTTGATTGTTGACTCACACGAGGTAAGCTAATATTTTGTGAATATGTGATTGAAGTTATTACTGTAAAAAACAATACTAATACTATTTTTGATGCTACACTTTTCATGATTGTATGGTTTTATATATGTCACAAATGTATTGGACAGAATATGTTCATACCATAAAATTGTGATCAACGGTTAGTTTTGTGATCAACCGTTAAAAAAGAAGAAATAAAGATTATATTGTATAGCTTCTGATAGATTAATTTAAGTAAACTAACCATCCATCACAAAACCAACAGAACGTCACATTTACATTTCCTGAAGATTGTACTTCAATTAATTTTGTGGATTAATAATAGAATTATGTTAATTAGTAGTAAACCCTGCAGAAATGATCTCTCTTTTAATATCATATTCTTTATTATCATAACATAATATAGAATTACCAATAGAGATTTTTTCGTTAGGATTTATGGTATACGCTCTAACCATAGTTGCGTTGGGGTTTCCAGGAAAATTAAAACTAGCTTCTATGGCTAATGTTATAATTTTATCGGCAGTATTCGATAAAAATAAAACATTACCACAATCACTGGGATGTTCGCTTATAGATAGATTAGAAATTGCTTCTTGACCATATAGATCACCATGTGCATCAAATCCTCCACTTTTATTGGAAAAAAGTTGATGATAAATTTCAAGATAAGATAACTCACTAATGTCTTTCTGTTCTTTTTCAGTAGAATTTACATTAATTTTATCTGAATTTTGTTTATCACTTTTACAATTTGTAAAAATTGTGAAAGGTAAAAGACAGAGTATAATAATGTAAAATTTCATTTGGAAATATTTAAAATTGAACTCATAACAAATATATAGATAATTTTAAAGGATACTAATTAATGCCTTTCGATAGGGCAAAATTGCTAATGTCAATTTATGCATTTAACTAAAAAGTTATATTATAAAAATTTACCTATATCTATAAAAAAAATAGTTTGGGGAGCATTGGCGACAAGTATATTTTTTGTTTTAAAAGCATATACCAACCATTTAATCAATGCATACAATTATGAGTTTAGCTGGGTACTAATTTCGTTAAAAACAGGGATTACATATTTTATCTGGGTGGTTTTAACACCTTTAGTTTATCAACTAACTAATACTCTTCAAAATACTAAAGCAAATATTAGTATTAAAATCTTTAAATTTTTATTAGGAGCAATGCTTCTTGCTTTTTTTCATCAATTGCTTATTTCGAGGTTGAATGATGGTATATACTATCTTAATAGTGGTTATTTCAAATCTTTTTTTGGACATAATAACCTTGTTGTACTTGTGATTGGTAGTTTTTCAAGTTTTATAGAACTTCTTGTGATTTCGGCCGTTTTTTTGGCTTCGGACTATCAAAAAAAATACATATTAAATCAAAAAGCACTTATAGCTGCCCAACTTAATGCTTTACGAATGCAGTTACAACCTCATTTTTTATTCAACACCTTACATTCTATTGCCGCAATGATCGATATTGACACCAAAAATGCTCAGAAAATGTTAAGCAAATTAGGGCTTTTATTACGCAATATGTTAGAGTATGATGCAGAACAAATGGTAACCGTAAAAGAAGAACTCAACTTTATTAAAGATTATCTGGATCTTGAACAGGTGCGCTATCAAGACAGGATAACTATAAAATATAATATTTCTGAAGAGACTTTATCACTAAAAGTACCTAGTATGATTTTCCAGCCTTTGGTAGAAAATGCAATCAAATATGGGGTCATTCCAACTGTAGATGAGGGGGAAATTAATATCAATATACATTTAGAATACTGTGATATACTGCAAGAACGAGGGTTAATATTAGAAATAACCAATACCGTACATATACAAAATGGTTATAAAAAACCCGAAGGAACTGGCTTAGGCCTTAAAAATGTTAATAAAAGACTGCAACAGTTTTATGACAATACATATACTTTCAATGCTCATTTTGAAACTCCTGATGTATACATAGCAAAAATAATAGTCCCCATAATCAAATAATTATGAAACTTAGATGTATTATAATTGATGACGAATACTTGGCTAGACAACGTCTACTAAAACTTCTTGAAAATTTTGAAGATCTTCTGGTGGTTGCGACATGCAAAAATGGAAAAGACGCTTTAGAAAAAATTACATTGAAGGAACCTGACTTGATCTTTTTAGATATCCAGATGCCTGATATGAATGGGTTTACTGTTTTATCAAAATTACATTTAAAACCTCATGTTATATTTACCACTGCTTATGATACTTTTGCATTAAAAGCATTTGAAATTAATGCAGTTGACTATCTCTTAAAACCATTTGATGAAGATCGCTTAAGTATCGCAATAGAGCGTATTATCCAGCTAAAAAAAAGAAAAGAGTCCTCTCTTTTAGAAGATCAAATCAAGAAACTTCTCTCCACATACCAATCTACTCAAACAAATTACTTACATAAAATTACCCTTAAAACCAGAGGTAAAGATGTAACTATTTTTATTGATGATGTTATCTGCTTTAAAAGTGATGGAAATTATGTTAAGGTAATCACCGAAGCCAAAACTCATCTTCATAGAATTACAATGAACACTTTATATAAAAACCTGGATACTAATCAATTTTTGAGAATTCACAGATCCATAGTATTAAATAAAATCTATATAAAACAATGCACATATGTCAATAACAATGAGTTTAGATTTGTACTAAAAAATGGAGAAGAATATATTTCATCTCGCAAATACAGTACTTCTATTACAGCATATTTGTCTTAACTAATTGCTTTTTACGTTACGGTATTTATTTATACTCTAAATGAAGTGTTTTTTTATTTAATTCTCACCTTTTTATCTTCATATCAATGAGTTTGTGAATCATTGTATCTAAGGTTTACAGGTTCTAATATTTCTATGGTATCTCCTAATATAATCTTCTTTCCTTTTTCTGTATCTGGTAAATATGTATTCACAGTTAAATGATACATACTTCCGTAATGTGCCAAATCACTATTTTCTGGTAAACTTTTGGCTCTGCTTTTCATCATTTTTCTAGCAAACGATCGATCTGATTCTCCTGTAAAAGGGTCTTGTGGAGGGACATTGCATCTCGCTCTTGGGCTTACTCCTATCATTTCGACATCACCTATTTTAAAACGCATTCCAATTCCTGGAGTTTTAAATAGTTTTTCTTCCCAAAATTCGGCAACACCTTCGATTTCTATATTTGCTCTAAAACGTAGTCGAATATTTTCAAGTGAATAGCTATTTAGGTCTTTGTGTATAGAAACTAAAGACTTTTTACTCACTATAGTTACACTACTTGCTGAAGGAATATCCATTAGTTCTCCTTCAGTTCGATGTATTAGAATTACTTTTAGATCAAAAAAATTGGATAGATAAGCATCCAGATCTGTATTACCTTCTCTAAGTTCAAATTCACTTATATCACCGCCTTCTCGATGGGATAATTGTACAATTCCTTTTTGCAGATCGTATGTAGCTTTTAATTCATTGACCCTACCTGTGCGTTTACCATTGACATAGCGACCATCTTCAGCAACCATTGCATAGGCTCTATCATACTTAAGAGATCGTATTCCTATTTCTGCTTCAGAAACTTCAATAGGGTCAAGAGATTTTATTGGATAAATACGAATTTTGGATACATAAGGATTTTTCATAATTTATAGTATACATTTAATGCTCATAACTACAATTTTCTATCCTCTTCAGAAATAGGGAGGTCGTTAATACTAGCATAACGTTTTTCCATCAGTCCGTTTTCATCAAACTGCCAGTTTTCATTTCCGTATGCTCTAAACCATTGACCTTCGTTATTGCGATATTCATATTCAAACCGAACAGCGATTCTATTTTCTCTAAATCCCCAAAGTTCTTTTTTAAGTTTATACTCTAACTCATGATCCCATTTATTTGCTAAAAACGCTTGTACCTCATCTCTACCATTAATAAAATCAATACGGTTTCGCCATTCTGTATCTTTACTGTAGGCCATAGATACTTTTACAGGATCTTTACTATTCCAGGCATCTTCTGCCATTTGGACTTTCTGTTTTGCAGTTTCCTCATTAAATGGAGGAAGTGGATGTTTTTGTTCCATTATTATTTTATTTTTTAACCTTTAGCTAATATTCTTTCTTGTTGAAAACATCTTAGTCGTATCAACATTACAAAGCTTAGAAGTATAAATACCTTTTCTTTAAAAAATAAATATGAAGACTCAATTTTTAAAAGTGAAGAATTGCTTTAATATGAAAATAATGGTTACTTATTCATCCATTCTTTAAAATCACTTGTCTTTTGTCTGCTAACAATAAACCCTTGATCTCTTGGATTCAAAACAGAAAGCTTAACTCGGTGATTAAAATATGGTTCTATTTTCTGAATTGAATTTTTAGAAATAATTTGTCCGCGATTAATTCTATAGAATTGATCATGATCCAAAGAGTTAAATAATTGATCCATGGTCTCATCAATAATATATCTTTTACCAGAAGTTACTCCAAAAGTGATGCTTTCTTGAGAATAAACATATAAAAGATCTGAAATTCTAATTTGTACAAATCCGTTTCCATCTTTAACAAGAATCCCTTCTCGTATATTGGTTGATTGTATACTCCCCAAGAGTTGTTTTAATATAGCAGGCTCTAATGCATTTGGTTTATTTGATTTATTGAATTTATTTAACGCAATACCTAATTCATTTTGTTGAATAGGTTTTAGTAAATAGTCTATGCTATTTACTTTAAAAGCCTGAATCGCATATTGGTCAAAAGCTGTTGTAAAAATAATTGGTGCTTCTACGTCAATTTTCTGAAAGATTTCAAAACTCAATCCATCAGCCAATTGAATGTCCATGAATACTAAATCCGGGGTAACATGTTTTTGAAACCATAATACTGCGTCTTCAACCGTATCAATTATATCTAACAGTTGATAATCGAAATTACATACTTTTAGCATGTTCTGTAATTGATTTGCTGCTCTTGGTTCATCTTCAACGATCAGTATATGCATAGTTATTTTTTTGATTAGACAATTTTAATAACGGAAGGGATACTATAAATCGATTTCCTTCATTTTTGATTTCAAGTGTTTTACTAGAAATTAATGCGTATCGTTTTTTAATATTCTTTAACCCAACTTTGGTTGATGGTAGTTGAGTAGATTTTGGTTGCATCTTATTATCAACTATTAAGTGGTTATCCTTTACTCCTACATTGATTACTAATGGTTTTGCTTTAGAAATTACATTGTGTTTAATTGCGTTTTCTAATAAAAGTTGCAAACTCATTGGCACAATCATCTCATCTAATGAAACTTCAGAAATATTCCAATTCAGTTTTAAATTGTCTCCAAACCTTTCTAATTGTATATGGATATAAGCTTGAGCAAATTTTAATTCCTCTCGTAGCGAGGTAAGGTTAATCCTTCCAGATTCTAATATAAAACGATATACATCTGATAATTTATCTACAAATTCTTTTGCCTCCTTCTTAGAATTTTGATCAATAATATCTCGAAGTGTATTGAGTGTATTGAATAAAAAATGAGGTTGTGCTTGATTTCTTAGTGTGTCTAATTGCACTTGTACAATTATTTGTTTTGCCTCTTCCTCTTCTCGAATAGACTTTTTAAGTCTTAAATTATAATAAATGGCTTCATATATTGCCATAGTCATTGTACTAATTATAATAATAGGTAATAATACTTTAGAGGCGCTAATAGGATTATAATTTTTATCAAAAATAAATGACAACAGTCTATTTCCTAATACATCCACCAATATTACGGTACTAACAATGGCAATAAACAATAGTATAAGTCGCTTTAAGTCATCTTTTAAATCAGGGTATTTCTTTCGTAAAAGAATGATTATCGCACGTATAATAAACCAATCACAAATGGTCATGAATAGTGATGTACTCCAATTCATAACAGCTTCTGCAAAAGGAAAATGAACAAATGAATTATTAAAGAGAAAGTCTGTAATAAAACTTAGGACTAAAATACCAATCACAACAAACCAAAAGTCATTAAAACCTAAATATTTTATACGTTTCTCCCTGTTGATTAGCATTATAATTTAATTACAGTTTAATTAAAGCCATACCTTGTTTGGCTTGATAGAAAGTAAACCCAATCCATGTTGCATATAATAATCCAAAAACAGTTACAGCAATAATCTGATTTCTACTTTTTGTATTCCATTTCTTAGATAGCCATAATGCGAATAACGGAATTATTTGTATGCCATGCAATCCAAAAAAGTGCGCTATCCTTAAATCCCCTCCAACGGTACTCCAATTAACCAATGGCAGCCCCGCTCCACCATCTGCTACACCAACATTATGAGAAAATTGACTTATCATTTGACCACCTATCCAGCTGCCTATAACTATAATTATCCAACCTAGTAATATTGCCCATTGTACCGATGCGGTAGTTTTTAATTTTAACCTAATAGTTTCGAAGATAAACAATACCATGATTAAAACATTTATTCCAATCAAAATACCCATCGCTGCAAAAAGCAAACCATCAAACAAGGAAGATTGGTTATAATGAGATTGTACCCCTCGAGATGCCTGATAAATGATAATACCTATTTCTAATAATAAGGTCCATGAATTGATATTATTTAAGATATTTTTCTTCCTTTTAGAAAAAGGATATAATGTCATAAGGTATCCTACCGTCAAGATATAAATACTACCAGAAATTGAGAATTTCAGTGGTTTAATCCAAACATTCACTCCCATTAGTGTTCTATCATCTACCAGAAGTCCTATTATACATCCAATAGCAGAAATTAGAAGGGTAATAACTATCCAATATAATATTGGACTTTCTTCTTTTACTGTGCTAAATATTTTTTTAATGTAAATCATGATTGTTTTTGTTTAAATGCTCTGATAATCATAAAAAGCAGGAACCCAACCGGACCAAACATAAATGTTGCAAAAAGACAGGGAGCCATTATCAATTGATGAATACCTAGTTTTTTATTTTGATCTAGCATCCACATACCTACTACAAGATCAAAAGCGAGGTAATGCACCCAGCCGGCGAGAACGGCATTTTCTTCTGTAAATAATGCCATGACCGAACTAAGGCTACCAAAATCCATCATCCCACCTATCTGTATCGCTAGAAAAATATAGATGGCATATACTGCAGATAACAGCAATGGAATTACTTTAAAATCAATTAAAAACCTGGTGACTTTCCATTTAGGTAACAGGATCATCAAGATCCACATGGGCATAGCAGTCATATTTGCAAGTGAAAAAACTTCTGTGGGTGTCATATTTATTTATTTTTAAAAAAGGTATAATTTGATTAGTTGATGGTTCAAATATGGAATGGTTTGACAGAAAATGAAATGAGTTTAAGTTCAACCGTCGTTAAATCCACTTGAATCGTAACATTTCTCTTTCAATCCAAAATGGTGCTCGTCCAAATAATGAATGACCCTGCAGGTTGATACTAAAAGAGGTATCAAATTACTCATCTACCAAAGCATGTTAAATGTATTTTTAGGATCAATCCCTTTAATAAAAACCACCCTGCTTTCCTTTTTATAAAATAAAACCAGTCTATAACTGTAACCTTACTTATTTATATGTATCTATACTTTATAACACTCAATTCAAAAAAAGTAATGAAAAAGATATACCTTATCCTGATGGTTCTTTTATCTCTTCCAAAACTATATACGCAAGAGATTAATATTTCATATGATTATTCTTCTGTGAAAAAACTAATAGAGATATTGGATAGTGATGAGCTTAATGAAAAGGATTTTAAAGAACTGGTTGCACTGCATGGTACCAAAGCTTATTTAAGAAAGTTGTCTACTTTTTTTCCAGGGATTAATGAATCTAGCTTTAAAAAAAGTTTAACAGCTGCATTAAAAGGAGAATATCTGGACAAAGACCCTTTTATGTTTAGCAAACTGACACCTCTTATTCCACATGCACAAAAACTCCTTGCAGAAGTGATTCAAAAAGAAAAAGAACTTGCCAAAAATTCAGTATTTCTATTAAAAGAATATTCTCCTAAAAATGTAAAGTTGGATGTTACTGTATATATGATTTTAGGTGTTATTGGTGGTGGTTGGACTTTTGATGATGCTCCTAATTCATTTTATGTTGATTTTGCTTCTATGAAAGGTGATTATAATGGATTATCATACTTATCAACACATGAACTATTTCATTTAGTCCAATATCAATACATGAATGAATCTCCAGAACAAAGTTCTGATAAAGTGAATTATCTTTTGGATCAAATGATAAGAGAAGGAACTGCTACATATGTAGCCGATTTTTCAAAAATCTCATCTTCTGGACCGTATATTGATTTTAGTAAAAAGGAATATAGTAGAAATTTTAGACGAATGGAAACTAACTTTGCTCTTCTGGAGACAATTCTATTCCGGGCAAAACATGATGCTACTGTAAACATCGATTTGCTTTACAATATTGGTCTTAGTGGAATGTACCAAAGTCCAATGTATTATGTAGGATATCATATGATTAAATTAATTGAGAAATATAATGATAAACCAGAACTTTTAGCCTTATTACGCAAACCTCCTGTAGACATCATTCTTAGCTATATACAACTATGCGAAGCTTATAAGGATAAAGATAATGAGTTTGTAGTATTTTCTGAAACGACTGTAAAAATTCTGGAATCAATGAAAAGTCAAGAAAGCAACAAAAAATAAAATGATTCAATTAAAAATCACCATTACATTATAGTTTTCTTTTTGTTTAAAATAGTACTATTTAAATATAAATAAACTTAAGGGTAGTATAATTTTAATCTGAATTAACATATGGCCCTTAACTCTTCATACATTGGGTCTTTTTCGATCATTTTTAATAATTGTCTTTTTGCCTCGAATTTCTTTTTTCTAGTATACCCTTCAGAATATCCTGTGATTATCGATATTTCTTTCATTGATTTCCCTTCAAAAAAAAGATATAATAGTTTCTTATTATCTGCACTCAGCTTCTGAAAGTGTTTTCTATAGAGGTGTTCTCGTTCTTGATTTTCAATATTAGCTATTAAAGGATCATTAATTCCTTCTTCAAAACGATTTTGTCCGTCATCGATAATAAGTTTTTCTTTTTTCTTTAACCGATTTCTCCAAAGGTTTCTGCAAATACCATAAAAATAAGTTTTTATAGGTACTCTAATTTCTAAAAGACCTGATCTTAACTTCTGATATAATACAACCAAAGCGTCCTGAAAAACATCTTCTACATCCTCCAGGTTTCCATAATTACGAAGAATATACCCTTGGATATATCGTATATTATCCCTGTAAAAACAAGTTAGTATTCTTTCATCTCCTTCAATAATTCCAGCTATGATTACTTGATCGTTGTTCATCGTTATAGTTAGTTTATACCGTTTCGAGATTATAGATAAGCTCTTCACCATTGATCATTCACTTGCTTTTACGATGCAAACATAAATTGACTATAACATATGTCCTTACAGATTTCTGTAATATGGTCTATTTTTTTGAAAAAAAACGTACCCTATACATTTATTAATCATGTTTAATACTTTATCAATCAATTTTAAAAATTGGTAAGAAGGAAGAATTTCTTTTACCTAATGATCCAAAGTATCAAATAATTGTTGTAGAAATCATTTACACAACTCGTTGTCTATTCTAGAATTTAATTAGTATTGTTTACACTGCTATAACAATCCTAAATCCTTTACAATAGCCACTAAATGAGTAGTGTTTTTGGCTTTAAAATCATCAAAAAGTTTACTGACTCTTTTGTCGATAGCGCTTTCACTATTCGGAGATATTTTTTGTTTTTTAAGCTTGGTTCTGATTTCTTTTTTAGTAAACCCTTGTGATAATTCTTCTAGCAACATCATATCCAAATCATCAAGATGAATCATTGTATTTATTGCTGTATTATTAGTTAGTTCTGGTGGTCGTACAGTATTATTCTGATATACTCCATTCACACATGCTATTAATTCTTTTATTGCGTGCTGACCTTTACAGACATATCCATTGATGTCGAGTTTTTCGAATAACATATTAATTTTGTCCGGTCTATTTTCTTGAGAATATACAATTACTTTGATATCTGGTTGTACACTTCTAATATCCTTTATCAAATCGATGCCCGAAGCTCTGGTTTGAATTTTATGATCTTCTCTAAAAGAAAGATCTGTAATTAGTAATTCGAATGCTTCCTTGTCATTATAGGCTTTTCTGAATTTTAGATAAGCATCATCACAGTATTTGGCCTCCTGGATATTATGAATTCCAATTTTATCATTAAGTATTTTTATAATGCCTTGATTGGCAATTTCATAGTCTTCTGCCACCAATACTTTAGTAAACATTTTGCTAACTTTTTAATTAGGGATTTGTATCACGGCCTTGAAGCCTTTATCTTTTTCTGAATCAAAGATAAGAGTTCCACGTATAGCCTCAATACGCTTTTCTGTATTCCGAAGTCCATTTTTGGATTTTACATGTTCTTCTGCCATCCCTACACCATTATCTGAATATTTAATCTGTAATGTATTATTTGTATTAGAAAACATTAATTTAACTAAACTCGCTTGACTATGCTTCTGCATATTCGTCATTAATTCCTGTAGCACTCTGTATACAGTTAGTTTTATGGTTTTATCCATATCATTCCAATCCATTTTATCAAACCCAATGACAATCAATCGAATACCATTCTGCGCATAGTTTTGTAGCATGTTATTCAATTCTTCAGCATAGGTCTCTCCGGTTTCGAATTCATTATTTTCACGGGATATATCTCGTGCTCTTATATAAGTACTATTGAGTTTATCTTTAATTTGGGGGTCATGTGGATCATTCTGATATTGTAGCATCACCTGGAAAATATCATTACCCAGTTCATCATGTAAGCGTTTAGAAATACGTGTCTCTGTTTCATAACTAGCTTCAAATTGCGCTATTTTATTTTGCTGATTGAGGTTACGCATTTGTTGTCTAAAAAAGTAAACCACAAACCCAATACCTGTAAGTAATAATAATATTCCTAGCAGGTATATTGCGTTTTGATTACGAACTCTGGAGATTTTCCAGTTTTTCCGTTCGTTCTCTTTTAGTAGATTTTCATTCTCAAACCGTGTGGGTGCATAGATTTCTCGTGTCTTTTTTCTGAGCTCCATGAGCTGAAGGCTTGCTTCTTTAAAACGTTGATGGTCTTCTAAAGAATCTGGATCCAGTTCTGTAATCAAAGTCAACACTTCTAATGATGCTTCATAATCACCAAAATCTTTTATTGTTTGATAAGCCTCATGAGCATGATATTTTGCTTTTTCTAGATCTTTATTTCTGTAGTATTTAGTGAGATGTATATTGCTAGCAAATAGACCGAACTGATTATTTTCTTTTTGTCTAATGCTTAAGGCTTCTATAAGCATCTCTTCACTTTCAAAATTTTCAGGATTATCTAAAAATTTGACATGACCAAGATTACTTAGGATTTGTGCGTATTGTGTTTGTTTTTGAATTACATTTTCATCTTTTAGTAAGGTTTGTAAAATATCAATACTTTCCTTGTATTTTTTTTGTTTTGCCAAAATACTAGCCCGGGAGTTTCTAAAAATTGGTAAATTTTTTACCCCTATTTTATTTTTAGCAATTGAATCATTAAATAGATTTAAAATTTTAGAATTCCAAAGTAAAGCTTCCTCTTGATTTCCTAGCTCATAAAAAGATAGACCTATACTTTGATATAATCCAGATATAATTCTATGTCGAGAAGAACTTTCTACATACTTTAAACCGTCTGTAGCGGTTGTTTTACTGGCATTATAATCTCCTAAAGCAATCTGAATATTAGCCATAGACTTTAAACATTTACCTGCATTGATACTGTCTTTAAGGTTTCTAAGAATCTTAAACGATTGGTTATAATATTTAAAAGCTTCCAAGTAATTGTCAGTTTCTTTATAGAAATACCCGATTTTATAATACGCTTTTCCCAGATTATTACTATCGGTATTTTTTTGAGCGAGTTTTACCATCAAATTAGCTTGTCCAATTGCTTTTTGATAATGACCAGATTTGAATAAAATGTTTGATTTCAATCTAAGTCCTTTATATACTAATGAGTCCATATTAAGATTATTAGCAGCATTTAAAAAACTATCAATCGCTTCTAATTTTTCAGTTTCCGTATTGGATCGTTGAGAAGCTCGATTAAAATATGTATTTAAAGTATCAATTTTTTTTTGTATTGGTATTGAAGATAAATTATTAGGTTTAGTATCAGTACGGCATGAATAACAAAGTATTATGAAAAAAACACCTAAAAAAAAGAGGGACGTAAACGTATATCGTTTCATCCCTCAAAAGTACTAAATTAAATTATTTGAATTTAATCTATATCGCCATCATCTTCTAATACGTCTTGATCTCCTTTAGTACTTAACACCTCAGTATGTAGTTTTTCATTTTCTGTCACACTATCATCGGGTGTACAAGAAGTAAGGTTAACGCATAGGAGTAGAGCTATTAATAATATGTGTTTTAAGGTTTTCATTGTGCTAAATTTTTTGTTTTCCAATTGTTTGGGGTACGCCCATAGGTGTCAACCCCAGATTGATATACTACTGTATACCCATACCTATGGGAATTAATTGATCGTTTTTGGGAAAGTAAATCCTGTACAGTCACCATACCCTACTTTCCCCTTTTTTGGGTAGCAGTGAGCTGTAATTGGATCTTTTTGGTGGGTCAGTTTTCTGTATTCTCTATACAATCCAGGTGTAAACCAAACATTTTGTTAGGCTCACATATACTGTGGGTATCGATTTTTAGATATACTCCGTTTTTAGGGGCCATTTATCCCAAGAAAACGTTATATAGATCTAAAAAATCTACATTGCTATAAAAAATACTGACTATTGATGTCGGTAACAGTTAGAGTACATAATCAAATACTAAGTGATTCTAAATAGTAGGTATATCATTGATTATCTTGGTTCGTTCTTCAAATTAGCATGCTAATATGATCTATTGATTGCTCCTAAAGAAATCGTTGTTTTTATTACTATTTTTCAGTTTGTCTTGGGAGACAAACTCAATCGCTTATAATAATTACCCTTATAAAGCTTATGAAACTATAGCTTTACAAGAAGTGTAACTGCCTTTGATTACTACTTCATCTTCATGGAAATTCTTACTTATAAAGTGAAGTGTTTTTTCCAGTTCTTTGTTACCATCAGATTGGGTCATCTTTTCTGGAAGAGGATTTACAACCGAAGTATATAAACCCATTCCAAGGATGCTTCCGAATACATCGGCTAACAGGCAATTTCTGATCTCCTGCTCCTTGTTATAAAATTTATTATACTTCATTGTTTTTGTCTTTTTTTGTTATTGTTAATTGTTCTACAAAGATGCGAATATTTTTTAATATACGCAACTATTTTTTGAGTTTATTTTACTGAAAATCAAATAGTTAAACTACAAATTAAGCATAGAAATCCCTATCCGTTTTACAACGAATTTTGGGTGTTTTGGTAATTATCTGTATATATGATACTTACTTTCCAATTTCTATTTTTTATGTACTAATCAATCTTTATTCATTCATTTAAAAAGTTTTACAATTTTGTTTTAATTCATTTAATTATAATTGACATTTCAATTCTTTTTATAGTATACTTACTATTCTACTTCATGATTTAGAATAGATCTTAAGGTTTTATTTTACTTTGCATCAAAAAATACTCCATAAAAAAAGCGTCCAATATATTGGACGCTTGCTATTCTGTATTAGTTCTCTAATTTATATCATTCTAAAAAATGATTAAAATAGCTACATAGCGTCCGATCATCGATAGATACTTCAGTAATCCATCGAGTATCACCTGTATTAAACAGTGACTTTATTATGATATGTATACTATTTGGTTTCATTGTGTTATACAAATATTAATGATTCTAGTATTATTTTCCAAATTAAATCTTAAATATTTCTAACACCTATTATATTTTAGATACCACAGAATAAAAAAAGCCAACTGTTTGAAGCAAGTTTAGTTTTTATGAGACTTGATATGTAGAAGTCGAGCACATCAAAATTGTTATCATAAACATATTAGAATTTCCTTTTTCATTTAAGTTATAATAGATAGTTTTGTTAGGAATCATTTTTGACAAAATTTATGGCTTTAAACACTCAAAAAATACCAGTAACGATAATTACTGGTTTTCTAGGATCTGGTAAAACAACCTTAATACATAAAATCGCTAAAAATGCCAATGGTAGACGATTAGCAATTATCGTTAATGAATTTGGAGAATTAGGAATGGATGGTGAGATCCTAAAAGGAAATGATTGTGGATGTGAAGAGGAAAATATACTCGAATTGAGTAATGGATGTCTTTGCTGTACAGTTCAAGAAGAATTTCTCCCCACAATGCTTCAGTTAATGGAGCGTAAACAAGATATTGACCATATCATTATAGAGACTTCGGGGTTAGCATTGCCTAAACCATTATTGAAAGCGTTTAATTGGCCGGATTTAAAACCTCAAATAACAGTAGATGCAGTAATTACAGTTGTAGATTGTGTAGGACAAGCGACTGGAGAAATTTGTGATCGAGATAAAGTACAATCTCAACGTTTGGATGATGAAAACTTAGATCACGAATCTTCTATCGAAGAATTATTTGAAGACCAACTTTCTTGTGCAGATCTTATTGTAATGACCAAATCTGATTTGATTGATGATTCAGCATATACACAAGTACATGATATTATTCAGAATCGTGTAGGAGACAACATAAAATTAATTTCTGCTGTAAAAGGAGATATTCCTGTAGAAGTATTATTAGGAATCGATGCTAAGGCAGAAGATCATGTGGATAGTAAACATTCTCACCATGAAAATCATCATCACCATGATCATGACCATCACCATGATCACGATCATGACGAAACCATCAATTCTATAGTAATTGAAGTGAAAGCCCCACATACTCCCCAACAATTAGTTGATACGCTAAAATCACTAGTGGTTGAGCATCATATCTATCGAATCAAAGGAATTATTCATGTTCCTGGAAAACCTATGCGTATGATAGTTCAAGGAGTAGCTGATAGATTTGAGAATTATTTTGACAGAAAGTGGGCTGATGACGAAATAAAAGCTACACGATTAGTAATAATAGGAGAAGAAATAGAAGAAGAAAAATTACAGCAAGCGTTAGAACAAAAACTAATGACAACTATAGAAGCCTAGTCCTATGAAAATATATACACGAAAAGGAGACACTGGCATGACAGGTGTTTTTGGAGGAAAAAGAGAATCTAAGGATTCAGCTCGTATTGAATGTAATGGAGCATTAGACGAAGCCAACTCTACTATCGGGTTACTGCGATCAAAATTAGGCAATGATCATGAATGGCAACAAAACTTGCATAAAATCCAAAAGGATTTAATGGATATGATGTCTCATTTGGCAAGACCCTCTGATTCTAAAAAAGAAAACCCTAATCCAAAACCTATAGATGGAGCCGATTTTTGCGAACAATGGATGGATGATATGGAATCTAAAATAAGCTCTCCTTCAGATTATTTTCTACTACCAGGTGGAAACGAAATTTCAGCACTATGCCATGTATGTCGCACACAGATTAGAAGAGGAGAGCGCAGATTGGTAACGTTAATGCACGAAGATCCTGCATCTGTAGAAGAATATGTAGTCGCTTATATTAACAGATTGTCAGATTTGTTCTTCACCATGGCCAGAGCCGAAATGGATAAAGCAGGTGTTGCAGAAGAAAAATGGCAACTCTTCTTATATAAGCGAAAAAAGAAAAAAACGACATAATTTTGAATAGTATATACGGAATTGCCTTAGGGCCAGGAGATCCAGAGCTCCTTACCCTAAAAGCTTTACGAATATTAAAAGAAGTAGATCTTATTTTTTATCCCGGATCAATCACAGAAGGAATAAAAAAAAGTTTTGTGTTTCCTATTCTACAATACCACAAGTTAGAAAACAAAGAACTAAGAGGTTTCTTTTTAAAAATGTCGAATGATAGAAAACAGGCTTCAGAAATTTATGACTCCACAGCAAAAGAAATTCAGGAAGCGTATCATTCAGGAAAAAAAATAGCCATTGTTTGTGAAGGAGATATTAGTTTATATGCCTCTTTCTCCTATATATTGGCCGAACTTCAAAACTTACAATTACCTGTATCATTAGTCCCTGGAATCAATTCTTTTTCTTTAGGAGCAGCGCAACATAAGATTCCGTTAAGTTTGCTCAATGATAAAATAGTTGTTATCCCCAGAGTTAAACATATCACAGAAATCACTACATATTTTTTAGAGTTTGATACCGTGATATTAATGAAAATAAGATCTGGGTGGAGTAATTTTCAATCAGAATTAGCAAAAAAAGATTGGAAATGTTACTATTGTGAACGTTTAGGAACCAAGCAGGAATATATAACAACAGATTTAACGACACTGACTCATAGAGAAATACCATATTTCTCTTTATTAATTATTAAAAAATGATCAAAGTTGTAGGGCTTGGCCCTGGACATTCAGACTATATTATCCCGATGGCTACACAAGCAATTTCTGAAGCTACGGTAGTAATTGGGTATCACTATTACTTTCAATTCATACAACATCTGGTTCATCCTGATGCTTTATGCATCGGAAAAGAACTTAGTGAGGAGGAAAAAAGAGCAGAAATTGCAATACAACATGCCTTAGAAGGAGAACATGTGGTCGTGATTGGTTCTGGAGATGCTAGTATATATGCAATGGCATCTATCGTATATCAAAAAGTTGCTGAGCAAGCATTAGATATTCCTATAGAAACAGTACCTGGGATTTCTGCTTTTATTACAGCAGGGAGTAAACTGGGTGCAATACTAGGTCACGATTTTTGTTGTATCTCATTATCTGATTTAATGACACCATGGACAACTATTGAGAAACGTATTCGCGCTGCGGCAATGGGTGATTTTGTAACGGGGCTATATAACCCTAAAAGCAAAAAACGATACTGGCAACTTCAAACTTTGCAACGTATTTATCTGGAGTATCGCTCCGCTGAAACACCAGTTGCTATCTGTAAACAATTAGGAAGAACAGAAGAAGAAATCAAGATCACAACCTTAGGAGATTTTGATGTCAATGATGTGGATATGTTTTGTGTAGTACTTATAGGGAACAGTCAAACGTTTAACTATAAAGATCATTTGATCACTCCAAGAGGCTATTTAAACAGGAAACCAGAAACAGGATCAGAAATTCAACAAGCTAGTTTTTCTGAAATAACAAATAATATACCTCAAAACACACTAGAAAAAGATGCCCTTTGGGCAGCTATACGATGCATTCACACTTCGGGAGATTATGAGTACATCAAGTATTTGAAAACTTCAGAACAGGCAATAACAATTTGGCATAAATATCTTCAGGCTGGAGGTACGATTGTGACCGATGTTACTATGGTTCAAGCTGGTATCACAAAAGGGTATATTTCCAAATATAACAATAAAGTAGTATGCTTATTAAATGATCCTGAAACATTAAAATTAGCTGAAGAAGAAGGCTTAACAAGAACACAAGCTGGTATAAAACTAGCAGCAAAAAAATATCCAAAGGCATTATTTGTTATTGGCAATGCTCCAACTGCATTAATTGAAATCACGGATCAAATCCAGGAAGGCACCCTATCTCCAACAGGAGTTATCGGAGCGCCTGTAGGGTTTATCAATGTCATCGAATCTAAAGAAAGATTAAAAACAATAACAGAGATCCCATATGCTCTGATTACAGAAAAACGAGGAGGAAGTAATTTTGCTGCAGCTATTGTAAATGCAGCTTTTACTCTTGAAGAAGCTAAACTATAAGTATTATGGAGGAACAACCACAACGCATATTTACTAAAGAAGAGCAACAGTTACTCGAAGAAATCTTGGCACATCGAAGAGATGTTCGAGGGAATCATTTTCTAAATACTCCTATTCCTCAAAACGCTATTGACACTATTTTAGATGCTGCGCTTGCAGCTCCTTCTGTAGGCTTCTCACAACCTTGGGAATTTGTATTAATTAAAGATCAAACCACAAAACAAGCAATAAAAGCAACTTTCTCTGAAGAGACACAACGAGCAGCTCTGTTGTTTGAAGACCAAAAACAAAAAGAATATATCAAACTTAAGTTAGAAGGGATTGTAGAATCTCCTCTAAACATAGCTGTATTTTACAAACCAAAAGATGGCCCTGTACTAGGACAAACTAGCATGCCTAATATGGGTAAATACAGTGTAGTTTGTGCAATACAAAATATGTGGCTCATGGCTAGATCCCTCAATATTGGAATGGGATGGGTGAGCATTTTGGATCCTGAAAAAGTAAAAACTGTACTTAACGCTCCCTCTGAGAATCAATTAATCGGTTATTTATGCTTTGGATATACTGATATGTTTTATAATCAACCTGAATTAGAACTCAAAAAATGGGATCGCAAAAAACTCCAAAAAGACGTAGTCTTTGAAGAAAAGTATAAATCTCCTTAGATTACAGAATATTATATTGACATTATGATGATTTTTCATGTAATAGGTATCGCAAATAAGACACCCAGTTTCACGATAGAGCAGCAACAGGTGATTCTTAACACTGCAATATTCAGCGGAGGAAAACGCCATTATAAATTAGTCAAAAACAAACTTCCGGAAAATCATAAATGGATTCACATTGCATCGCCAATGGCAGATGTATTTAATGCTTATCAAAAAGCAAACGAACCTATTGTCATTTTTGCCTCTGGAAACCCTTTATTTTATGGATTCTCAAACACATTACAACATAAATTTCCTAATGCAAAAATTATAACCACACCGTATTTTAGTTCAATTCAACTACTTGCCAATGCAACAAATACAAATAGTAATCAATTACAAACTGTAAGTGTTCATGGAAGAAACTGGAATGCTTTTGATGCTATTCTAATTCAGCAAAAAGAATTGATCGGTGTATTAACCGATACAGAAAAAACTCCGGCCATCATTGTGCAACGCATGTTAGAATATGGTTATTCGAATTATGAAATCATTATAGGAGAAGATATTGAAGGGGATCGGGAACAATTTCATGAGTTGACATTAATAGAAGCTTCAAAAAGAATGTTTCATCCATTAAACTGTGTGCTCCTCAAAAAGAAATTTCATCGTACTATTGATTTTGGAATAAAGGATCTTGATTTTATAGGTTTACCGAATAGGCCAAATATGATTACTAAGATGCCTATTCGACTAACAACATTACATCTTTTAGAGGTTATAAATAGTAACATACTTTGGGATATCGGATTTTGTACCGGATCTATAACTATTGAAGCAAAACTAAAAAATCCAAACCTCGAAGTCATTGCTTTCGAAAAAAGACAAGAATGCGAACGTATTATTATAGAAAACCAGAAACGTTTTGGTGTTCCTGGTGTTAAGATAATAATTGGAGATTTTTTTGAACAAGACCTTAGTCAATTTCCAAAACCAGATGCTATTTTTATTGGCGGACATGGTGGTAAATTAGAAGAACTCTTTCTCAAAATTCATCCTTTTCTAAAACCAGAAACCAATATTGTCATTAATACAGTCAAAGAAAACTCAATAGAACTGTTTAAAAAAGGTTGTTCAAAAATCGGATACAGTATCAATAATACTCATAAAATAAGCTTGGATTTACATAATACAATTACCTTACTAAAAGCCAAAAGGGAAATAAAATGATAAAAAAAATATTCTTCTGGGGTTGTGTTTTAATCGGATATACAGTTTTTGGGCAGGATATTGTAAAAAAAGAAGTTCTTAAACAAGAAGTAGATACACTACATTTTCAACCTGGAAACTTCACCACAGTAAGGCAAATTTCAGTACGTATAGGTGCAGGGTTACAAAATGATTTTTATTCTGAAGTTGGAGCAGCATTACATACCTGCAGATATGGAGATACAGGTTATTTTTCTAAAACTTATTATGCAGCTTTAGAATGGATGCCTGATCAAAACAATGATATTTATGGCATAAAAATCGGTTACGAGACAAGTGCTTTATTATTAATTACAGGCTTAGAAATAAAATATCAAACAGATTTTAAAATAAATGATATTGTAATCACTCCAAAAATAGGTTTAGGTATATTTGGTGATGCCAATATATTTTATGGATATAATATATCTACAAATAACACCCCTTTTTCTAGAATAAGGAATCATCAATTTTCGATTGTATTTAATTTAAATAAACATTTTCTAAGATATCCTTAACCAATATCTTTGACAATTAAAAGGTCCTAATAACATACGCATGTCAGAACCCATTATAAAAGTTGCAATACTCTGTTTTACAGATCAAGGATTATCTATCGCTAAAACATTACAAAAAGAGTTTTATCGTTCCAAAATTCTCACAACCAGAGATACTACTTCCAGTAAGGATATCAAACAGATTGATTCTGTAGCCGAGCTAATGAAAAATTCTTTTCACAACTATGATGCTTGGATTTTTATAGGAGCTTTGGGTATTTGTGTTCGTAGTATAGCACATCATATCGAGGACAAAACTACAGATCCAGCTGTTATTAATATAGATGATCAAGGTAAATTTGTCCAGTCGGTATTAAGTGGTCATATTGGTAGAGCAAATGTTGTTACCAAACAAATAAGTAAAATACTAGATGCACAAGCTGTGATATCTACTTCGAGTGATTTGCAAGAATTATGGGCATTAGATACACTTGCAGAAAGATATCGCTGGAAAGTAAAAAGTTCTATTAGCACCAATGAAATTATCTCTTTGTTTGTAAATAGAAAATCAACTGCACTGATCCTAAAAACCAAAGACAAAGGAACTCAATACCTCGAAAAAACATGTCCAGATTTTGTTGACATATTTTACAACCTCGATGATTGTGATATAAACGAATACGAGTTACTAATTTATATAGGGTATGAAGTTTTTGATAGTAAAACTCCAATAATCTCATATTATCCTGCTTGTATTGCAATAGGAAGTGGTTGTGCTAAAGACATAGAACCTTCGTTATTAATCAAGGGATTAGAATCTGCATTAGAAAAAGAAAATGTAGCTATAGAAAGTGTATATGCTATCGGATCTGCAACAATCAAGAATAAAGAGCAGGCTTACCTTGATTTTGCAAAACAATATAACATCCCATTTATAACATATTCAGGCGAAGAACTTAATACTATTACCGTAGCTAACCCATCAGAAGTAGTAAAAAAGAAAGTTGGAGTATATGGCGTTTCTGAAGCAGCAGCTGCTTTGATTGCTGATCAGTCAACTTGGCTTACAGAAAAAACAAAAGTGTTGACTCAATCAGGTAAGAAATTCACCTATGCTTTTAGTTTATTAAGCGTATATGAACGTAAAGCTAGTATTGCTATTGTAGGTGCTGGATCTGGAGATCCAGAATTATTAACTCTAAAAGGACAATACATTTTAGAAAATGCAGATTGTATTTTATATGCAGGTAGTTTAGTACCAGAAGCATTAACTCATATGGCAAAAGAAGGTGCTTTGGTTCGCAATTCTGCCTCTATGACCCTAGAAGAACAAGTAGCGATCATGGATCAATATTATGCACAAGGAAAATCCATTGTTCGTTTACATTCTGGTGACCCTTCAATTTATGGAGCGATACAAGAGCAAATGACCATTTTTGACGAAAAAGGATATGAATATTATATCGTTCCGGGGATTTCATCATTTCAGGCTGCGGCAGCACATCTAAAATCAGAATTTACTATTCCCGAAATAGCGCAAACTATTATCCTTACCAGAGGTGAAGGTAATACTCCAATGCCAGAGCATGAGAAAATAGCAGATATGGCAAAATTGAGAGCTACCATGTGTATTTTCTTAAGCGTGGGTATTGCAAAAAAAATACAGGAGCAACTCTTAGAACATTATCCAGAAGACACTCCGTTAGCCATATTGTATCGAGTGAGCTGGCCAGATGAGCAGGTATGGACAGGTAAACTTTCAGAGTTAACTACAATAATTAAAGAAAATAAACTCACTAGAACGGTTATGATTGTAGTAGGAGAAGCTATTGGAGCTCGAAAAAATCGCTCTTGGTTGTACGATGATAAATGGCATCATATTTTTAGAAAAAAAGAAAAAACAATTCAATCCTGATGATACTTGTATTTGGCGGAACTACAGAAGGTAAATGTGTTGCTAAAACATTGGATGAACTAGATATTCAATACTATTATTCTACTAAAACCAAAGTAGAGTATATTGGAAAAGGAATTCCGATATTTGGTGAAATGACTACAACGTTATTAGAAGCTTTCTGTAAGAAACAGAATATTACTCATATCATCAATGCTTCTCATCCTTTTGCGATACAATTACATCAAACCATTGCTAATATTTCTCTGGAATTACCTTTAATACGTTTTCAGAGAAAGCATTCTCCCAAAACTTTACATCGACTTGTTTCTTATGTTGATACCTTTGAAGAAGCCATACATCATTTTAATAAAAACCACTATCAATCATTACTTGCTCTATCTGGAGTACAAACTATTATAAAGTTAAAAATGTATTGGAAAACCTATCCTACTTGGTTTCGAATTTTGGATAGAGATTCTTCCCGAGTAATAGCTACAGCAACTAACTTTCCTAAAACTCATTTACTATTTGGGTATCCACAAACTAAAAATGAAGAAATAGCTTTGTTTACTAAAATAGCGCCAGAAGTAATTTTTACCAAAGAAAGTGGAAATAATGGAAAATTAGAAGAGAAAATACAAGCTGCATTGGCTGTAAATATTCCTATTGTTATTTTAAAAAAACCAGAAATTTCTAATCGGTATCTTTGTGTTGATACAGCAGATGAATTAAACAAGTTAGTAACTTAATTTTTGGGAGAACTAAAAGACATACCAGATAAACCATTACGTAGAGGTTATACTACAGGAGCTTGTGCAACTGCTTGTACAAAAGCAGCTTTATTAAGTTTAGTCACTCAACAAAAAATCAAAGAAACACAAATACAATTACCTATTGGGGAAACGGTTACATTTCTGGTTGAGTTAGTTTCACTCACCCAAAAAGAAGCTACATATTCTACCATAAAAGATGCTGGTGATGATCCTGATGTAACCCATCAGGCAGAGATTATGGCTACTGTCAATCTTAATACCACTGGGGACATTATTTTTAAAAGAGGAGAAGGGGTTGGACTAGTAACACTTCCCGGGTTAGAAATCTCTGTAGGAGAACCTGCTATTAATCCAGTACCCAGGGAAATGATGAGCATCGTTTGCAAAAAAATACTATCTGATTACCAACTCGAAACTAATGGTGTGACAATCACAATATCTGTAAAAAACGGCGAACAATTAGCAAAAAGAACACTTAATAGTCGTCTGGGGATTTTACATGGAATTTCAATTTTAGGAACTACCGGCATTGTGACTCCTTTTTCTGCTGCCTCTTACATTGCTAGTATTCGACAAGGAATAGATGTTGCCATAGCTAATGGAAAAACTCAATTGTTAATTAATTCGGGGGCACGTAGTGAAAAAATGTTGAAAGCATTATTTCCTGAAATTGATGATATTTCATGTGTGCACTATGGTAATTGGATACAAGAAACTTTTGAGAAAATTGACAAATCCCCGCAGATTACTAAAGTATTTATGGGTATAATGTTAGGTAAAGCAGCAAAATTAGCACAAGGTAATACCAACACCCATAGCGGAAAAACAACTTGGGATAAAAACTTCATCCATCAACTGGCGATAGAAGCAGGCTATCCAATAGAAATTGCCAACAAAGTTTTATCACTAAATATGGCAGGACGTCTAAGGGAAATTTTTACTTTTACAACCCAAGAAAAATTTTATCAAAAACTAATAGAACGATGCCATTACCATTGTCAGAAAATAGCTCCAAAAGTGCAGCTTCAAATATATTTGATCAATAATGATGGAATCCATATAGCATATACTTTATGAACATAATGAATCTTGCCCGACCTCTAATCGCAGGAGTATTACATTCTTTTGAACCCGATCATATGTCCGCGGTTTCTGTATTGGCAGCAGAAAATGCTATTAAGAAGAAAAAAGTATCTTTTAAAACTGTATTTACAGCATCTCAGTGGGCATTAGGACATTCTGTTACTTTGTTAATGTTTGGTGGAATTGCGCTAGTATTTAGAGCGGCGTTGCTCACTTTTGTTGAAAGTATTTCCTTCTGGGCAGAATTTTCTGTTGGTCCTATTATGATTTGGCTAGGCGTAATGGCAATTCGTAGAAATCATAAGATCAATGCAATGATGGCTGATCATAAAAAAATAGAAGCCCATGAACATCTTGCTAATAACCCTATTCATTTACATGGTAAAACCGGTGAAGAAATAGCTATGAATCCTATCAATCGATCTTTTTGGATCGGTATGCTCCATGGGTTAGCTGGAACTGGAGGTGCACTTACCTCAGCACTTATTATTAGTGCTGATACTATATCCGATGCAATATTAATCCTAATTGTAGAGTCTATTGGTATTATTTTCTCTATGGCTGTCTATAGCTATGTCCTTATTTTTACCATGAGTCGTTTTATAGAACGTAATATATCCGTTTTTAAATGGATGAATGGTGTAATTGGTATTATTTCTATACTAGTTGGATTGATGGTATTACAAAGTGTACTTTTTTAATAATTCAAATAATTTTGTTTATCACGTTCTAATCAAAAAATCACTTCAATGGAACAACCAAACTTATCAGAGATTAATAAGCTATCTAATGGGGATAAAATTTTTGAAGAAAAAATTTTTAATGTTATCAAAAAAGAATTCCCGTTAGAAAAAGATCAATACTTCAGTAATTTAGAGCATAAAAACCTTATAAAAGCTGCAGAAGACGTCCATAAATTAAAGCACAAGATCAGTATTCTCGGACTTGAAAAAAGTTATGAAATTGCTACTGATTATGAAAACAATTTAAAAAAAGGAAGTTACAAACTAAAGGAAGATTTTGAAAAAACTCTACAAGTGATCACAGAATATATAAATACACTATAATTTATACCTATTTCCTTTTAGCCATACCACTTACCTAACCTTGGATTTGACTTTAAAGTTATAATAATAAGCAATTTGGGCAAGCTGCCCTACAATTTTCACAGAATCTTTCATAGATAGTTTGGAACCATCTGCATGTATCCAACGTTTAAGAGGTTGCTCACATATATAGGAAATTGCTTTTTCTCTTCCATAAAATTTACGCATCTTCATAAAAATCTCTACATCAAATAACCATTTTGTTATAAACTTCTCTCGAAACATTTCATTCGCTATTTCTTTATCCATGATTTTAGCTCCACATTGTGTATCATTAAAAGACATGCTTAAGATATTTCGAATAATCAAATTAATGGTTTTACTGATAATTTTTCGTGCTGACTCTTTGGTAATGTTTGCTCCCATCCTACTCATTCTGGAGCCGCTTACAATTTTAAACTTGGAAGATTCTATAGTTTTAACCAAATCATCAAAATCTTTAAAATCTGTTGATAAATCAGCATCCAAATATCCTATATAGTCTAACTGTGAGTCCTTGGCAAGATGAAGAACCCCTTGTCTTACAGCTTCTCCTTTTCCACCATTTTTAACACAATTATAGACACTAATGTTATCTTCTCTACCTTCAGATAATTTTTTTAACACTTCTAATGTATTGTCTGTACTTCCATCATTAACAAAACATAAATGGTATCCTAGATTACTATGGGTAAAATCAATGAATTCTTTACTTAAAATTCTTTTTTCTTCGTTATAACAAGGTATTACAACACCAACACAATGTCTTTGTAACATTTGACCTTTAGAACTATTGTCTAACTTTTTTTTAGATTTTATACCAAATATTCTCGCTATTCGTGCCGAAATTTCATTCAGAGATAATGGCTTTTTCATATAATCATCTATCCCCAGATCAAATCCATCTACGATAGTATCCTCATTAGTATTACCAGACATTACCAAAATCTTAACATCTGACTTTTTTTCTTGACGAATATTTTCAATTACTTCAAGACCAGACATTCCATCCATATTAATATCAACGATTACAATATCTGGTTTAAAACTATCAAAAAGTTCTAATCCGGATTGCCCATCACTGGCACATTTAATAGTGTATCCTATATCAGACAGATGTTTTTCTAAGGATAATAAAACAAGTTGTTGATCATCTATTGCCAAAATTTTTTTCATTCAAAGTAGGTTTTACGATATAACCATCCTATACATTAATACAGAATATATCGTTGTTCAAAAACTAAATAGGGGTAATTAAAAAAACAGGGATTTTAACGTACACGAACCTTATCGACTTCCGTATTCGTTTACATTTTGACAAGAAATAACTAACTCTTTGTTATCAAAGAAAAGTAATAACTATTCTAAAAATAGGAAATTATTGGGGAATTAAGTTTGTAAAGTATTTATATTTTATAAAACACTTCTTAATTTTTGTCGTATTTAAATCAAAATTAGAGATGTGTTTCAATTTATTTCTATCATAATTCTCGTCTATTTTTAAAGATTTATTTCTTAATAAAGGTAAAATTCCTAATCAAGAATACCTAGGTTTTAAAGTGCTAACCAGAAAAACAGCGTCATGTTTGTCCTCTAGCTTTTTTTTAATTCAATTTGTTTAACAAAAAAGAAGAGGAAAGAAAATTCGAACTATTCAAAAAATAATGGATGTTCTATATTCTTCAGAAAGAGTATGGTGCCAGGTGTGTTTATTTTTATCTTAGAGGCCCTAATTTTGAAAAAAGGGTGTTGCCTTATACCTTATACACCAAACTTTTCAATTGATGAAAGTTCTATCAAAACAGGAATAAATTATTTTCCATCAAAGATTGTAGAAAGATTAAATGATTGAACTTATAAAAAACCTTAATTCATAACTGTTATAAATCCGTATTTTTACATTTCATATAAAGATACAGATGCCATCAAAATATAGTTATCCTTTTACTGCAATACCAGCTCAAGAAGATTTGAAATTATGTTTACTACTCAACCTAGTAGATCCTAGTATAGGAGGAGTTCTGGCTACAGGTGATAAAGGAACCGCTAAAACAACCATGGTACGTGGATTGAGTCAATTAATGGGAAGTGATTTTCCATTTGTGAATCTACCCATTGGTGCTACAGAGGATAGAGTACTGGGGAGTATTAATCTGGAAGCTTTAATTAATCAAAAAACAACCGTTGTCGATAAAGGTTTATTAGCACAAGCTCATCTAGGTTTTTTATATATTGATGAGGTTAATCTATTAAATGATTATTTAATGGATGTTTTACTAGATGCATCCGCAACAGGTGGTTATCATCTGGAGCGAGAAGGAATCTCCCAATGGATGGACAGTCGTTTTTGCCTGGTAGGCACTATGAATCCAGAAGAAGGTTCGTTACGTCCTCAGTTATTAGATCGATTTGGTTTGAGTGTTACAATTCAAACCCCTACAGACAAAAAAATACGTTCTCAGATAGCTATGCAACGTCTTACCTTTGATAGTGATCCTGTTAGATTCTATCAACAATTTGAAAAAAAAGAACAATCTATTAAAGAACAGGTCCTTTTAGCAAAACAGCAATTACAAACCATCCAAATTCCTGAAAGTGTTCAAGAACTATGTGCAGCATTAACAATTACTAACCAGGTAGAAGGAATGCGCGCAGATATTTTGTTACTCAAAACTGCCAGAGCCTATGCGGCTTATCATAATCACTCAGAAGTGACTTCAGAAATGGTAAATATCATTGCTCCTTTCGTTTTACAACACAGAGCTAAGGAATATACGCCACCAAATGATCCAGGTACTAACGATAATAATGATAAGGAAAAAGAGCAATCGCAAGAGGAAACAACACCTCAACAATCATCTAACAATTCTGAATTTCAATTACCAGAATCTGTACAACAAGGCCTGCAATTCTCTGCACCAAAAAATAACAAAAAACAAGAGATAAAACTGGATGCCCTTGATACCGTTTCATTAGCTTCTTATCCTGCAAAACAACATACCGAACTTGCTATAGTAAAATCTGTAAAAGCATATTTAAAAACAGGAATATTTAACCCTGTTTATAAACAACTCATTCAAAAGTCAACGGCTCGTATTGTATTTTTGGTCGACACTAGTACTTCTATGGCTTTAGATCACCAAATGGGGTATTTAAAAGGAATTATTGAAAAAACAATAATATCATATCCACTACAAAAGATACAATATGCTATTGTGGGGTTACACAATACAACCGCTAAAATTCTACAAGAATTCACATCTAATACTAAGCAAATTGTTACAACTAATTATCAATTAAAAACTGGTGGAAAGACCAATTTGGGTGCTGCATTTTTTAAAGTATATGAATTATTGAGATCTTTAAATACTCAGACTACACAGTTATTTATTTTTACAGACGGAAAAGCAAATACAGGAGCTAAAGATCCATTTCAATATGCTATAACTACATACAAAACATACCTTAGTAAAATACCAAAAACTACCGTTATAGATACAGAGCGTGGTTTTTTAAAATTAGGTAAAGCCAAACAACTAGCAGAGCAACTAAAACTCAATTATTCGGTCGTTTCTGATTTTTAATATTTATACAAATGTCCAAAGCATTTTTAATAGCTGCTCCATGGAGTAATTCAGGAAAAACAACACTTACCTTAGGAATACTACGTTGGTTTCTTAATCAAGGATATAGAGTGCAACCCTTTAAATGCGGACCTGATTACATCGATACCATTCATCATAGTACTGCTGCCAAAAAACCAGCTATTAACTTAGATACGGTGATGATGCCAAAGGAGCATGTGATATCCATTTTTAACAAATATCAACAAGCTTCTGATATTAGTATTATCGAAGGTGTCATGGGATTGTTTGATGGTGCTGTTAAAGATCAGGGAAGCTCGGCAGAAATTGCCAAACTTTTAGACATACCCGTAATTCTTGTTGTTAATGCGAGTAGTATGGCTTATACTATTGCTCCTATTTTACATGGATTAAAAACATTTGACCCCGAAGTTAACATAGCTGGAGTAATTTTTAATTTTGTAAAAACTGAGTCACACTATGTCTTTCTTAAAGAGGCATGTGATGTTGTTGGAATTCCATCTTTAGGATATATTCCTCCTAACGAAGAAATTGCTATTCCATCTCGTCATCTGGGGTTACATATTGATCATACTTTTGAAAATGTTATTGAGAAAGCAGCTTCTCATATAGCAAATAACATCTCTATATCTAAACTATTAGAATCTATAAAAGACACTAAAAATGGTAGGAAAGAAAAACCAGTAAAAGAGATAATTCCTAAAACAAAAACGATTGCTATTGCTAAAGACGAAGCCTTTAGTTTTACATATTTAGAAAACCTGAAATGGCTTGAAACGATAGGAAATATCATCTATTTTAGCCCAATACACGATACAAAACTTCCTGATGCTGATTATATTTATTTAGCAGGTGGGTATCCAGAATTACATCTTCAAAAGTTATCTAAAAATACAGCTATGAGAGCTCAGATCAAGGCAGCAGCTGATCGAGGGGTTACGATTTATGCAGAATGCGGAGGGATGATGTATTTGGGAAATACTATTATTGATGAGGATTCAGTCGCATACCCTATGGTCGGGGTTTTTCCATTGAATACTTCTATGGAAGGCAAAAAGTTGTCTTTAGGGTATCGAAAAGTAGTATGGAATGATTTGGAAATATGGGGACATGAATTTCACTATTCCAAGGTCTCAGGTGATGATACCATTCTTAGTACAGGGAAAGTATTTTCTGCAAGAGGAAAAGAAGTTCTCACAAAAATATATACCTATCAAAACGTATATGCCAGCTATATTCATTTATATTGGGCGGCAATAAACCCAAATTCTATATTAAGTTTTTTATTCCAATCTAAATCTACTTCAAATACTGATACATAAACCAATTTTGATTCTCACCGTAGCTATTGGCTGCGCTTTCGAATTAAAATAGATTTGGAGCACCACTCTTTATTGTATATTTGGTTTTCATTACAAAATCCCAATACAGAGTTTGGGTTAAAACAAGAAAACCTATGCATTTAGTCGCAACCATACCCGGTGGATGGAATCCAAATGATGATGAAATTTTTTATATAGATCAGCAACCGGGCGATATTGTATTTTTAAGTGCAGGAGATACCGAAATTCATACGCTGAATGAAGCGTATAAACAATTGTATGAAATAGATGGAGAATCCTTGCCAAGTTTGCGTATGACCAACCTGGTATATCTTAAACAAGAATTAACAATCGACACCTATCTGGATGAAGTACTTGAAAAGGCTAAGGTAATTGTATGCAGCATGTTAGGAGGCATTAGTTATTATAAATATTTGGTAGAATCTCTGGTTGCATTGCAAGAACGAATTGGTAATACTGTACTATTTTTACCCGCTCATGAACCCGATTTTGAATTGATGAAATTATCCTCTGCAGATATTCATATTGTGCACCAATGCAGACAATATTTACAAGAAGGAGGAAAAGAAAATACTATTGCGCTTTTCAATTACCTACGGCATACCTTTTTTGATGCACAACTCACTATCACTCCTGCTCAATCAATAGCCGATACTTTTTTATATACTGCGGATAAAGGAATGCTTACCCAAGAGGCTTTAGAGACTTCTTTGGATACTGGCAAACCCAACGTGGTGATATTGGCATATCGCACTCATTATCTTTCTGATAATGTAGCTCCAATACATGAGATGAGTGAAGCATTACATGTTCGAGGAATGAATACTTTTGTTGTTTTCGCCAGTAACTTAAGAGATGCAAAACTAGTAGAACAAGTGCAGCAATTAATGACACATTCAGGGAAGCGAGAAGTCCATACAATTATTAATACTACAGGGTTTACCATCAAACCGATGGATGGATCCACTTTTATTTTTGAAAATCTAAAAGTTCCTGTATTACAAGCTATATTTTCTACATCTAATAAAGATGTTTGGAAGGATGGCCTTTTTGGATTACCTCCTACAGATATTGCCATGAATATTGCATTGCCAGAAATTGACGGACGTATTATAGGCCGTGCAGTATCTTTTAAAAAAGAAATAGAAAAGGATACGCTTACTGACAGTTCTATTCTAAAATATGAAGCCTATACTCCTGCCTGCGAATTTATGGCAGAATTGGCGCAGCATTGGACAACACTACAGTATAAAAAAAATAGTGAAAAGAAAATAGCCATTATTTTACCCAACTATCCTAATAAAGATAGCCGTCTAGCTAATGGTGTAGGGTTAGATACTCCAGAAAGTTGTATTGTTTTACTAAACGCTCTCAAATTGAAAGGATATAACGTAGGAGAACAGTTACCCAAAAGTGGAACCGAGTTAATGCATTGGATCACACAAGTGACTACCAACGATGTAACCACAACAATAACCAGACCACATGCTTTGGTATTTGACCATACAGCATTTCAACAATGTTTCTCTGCATTATCAGAAGAACTCAGAAACAAAATAACTGAGCATTGGGGAACACCAGAAGACGACCCATATCATACAGGAAAAGGGTTTATCATTTCTGGGTTTTTATTGGGAAATATCTTCGTAAGTATTCAACCTTCCAGAGGTTATAATCAGGATCCACAAGCAATTTATCATTCTCCTGATTTGCCTCCAACCTATCAATACTTAGCCTATTATTTTTGGTTACAAACAACATACGGTACTGATGCGGTGATACACTTAGGAAAACATGGTAACCTCGAATGGTTACCTGGTAAGAGTGTGTCATTAGATCCTGAAACTTGCTTTCCGGCAGCAGTATTTGGAGCATTACCCCATTTTTATCCTTTCATTATTAATGATCCGGGAGAAGGAACACAGGCGAAAAGAAGAAATCAAGCTGTGATTATAGATCATCTGATTCCGCCAATGACTCGTGCAGAAAGTTATGGTAGTTTAATGAAGTTAGAACATTTGGTAGATGAATATTATGAAGCTGCTTCCTTAGACCCTAAACGATCTCGTGCATTAGAAAAAGAAATAGCGACACTGGTTAAAGAAACAAAACTAAATGTAGATTTAGGAATTGCTTCTGATGATGTGGATGAACTATTAGTGAAGCTGGATGGGTATTTATGTGAATTGAAAGAAGCACAGATTAGAGATGGATTGCATATTTTTGGAAAAGCACCTATTGACGAACAGTTGATTGACTTATTAATCGCTTTGCATCGTGTCCCTGGATATGGAAAGGAAGGTATTACCCAGTTACTAGCCAAAGATTTCAATATTACAGAAAATATCTTAGAGATCCCATATACAGAGGTGATGAACCTAACTATTGAAGATACATTTTGTAAAACAGCAGGTCAGGTTATTGCTCAATTAGAAGATATTGTAAAACGATTATTGATTTCTTATTTAGAAGAAAGTAACATCCCAAAACAATACCCTCTGACTGCTCAGATGTTAGAATACATTAAATTTAACACCTTACTAAAAGTTCAAAAAACAACTGATGAATTAGACTTTTTACTCTCTGGATTAGACGGTCAATACATACCTTCTGGTCCTTCTGGAGCTCCAACCCGTGGTCGATTAGATTTATTACCTACCGGTCGAAATTTTTACTCTGTGGATGTGCGTACCATTCCTACCGAAACTGCATATCGATTAGGCAAAAAAAGCGCACAATTGATTATTGATCGATACTTACAGGAAAATGGTGATTACCCTGAAACTATTGGGATTTCTGTATGGGGAACATCGACTATGCGAACAGGAGGAGATGATATTGCTCAGGCATTTGCGTTGATGGGTGTTCGCCCTATTTGGAAAAACGTAAACCGTAGAGTCACTGATTTTGAAGTCATCCCTTTGATTACATTAGGAAGACCCAGAGTGGATGTTACCTTGCGTATCTCAGGTTTTTTTAGGGATGCCTTCCCAGATGTGATCAACCTTTTTAATGCTGTAGTTACTCGATTGGCAAATCTAGATGAACCTGTTGAGGATAATCCAATCCGTAAACGTTTTTTAACAGAGCAACAACAATGGCAAACACAAGGATTACCAGAGAAAGAAGCCTCACAACGAGCTTTGTATAGAGTATTTGGCTCTAAACCTGGTGCCTATGGAGCAGGACTACAAGCTGTGATTGATGAAAAAAACTGGCAAACTCAGGAAGATCTAGCCAAAGTGTATATTAACTGGAGTGGTTATGCGTATGGAAGTTCTAAAAAGGGAGTATCTGCTCATGAATCATTTCAGAACCGATTGCAAGCCATGCAAATTGTAATGCAGAACCAAGATAATAGAGAACACGATATTTTAGACAGTGATGATTACTATCAATTCCATGGCGGATTAGCAAATGCAGTAAAAACAGTAAAAGGAGGTGAAGCTGAAATTTATTTTGGAGATAACTCCAGACCTGAAACCCCTAAAGTAAAAACCCTAAAAGAAGAACTTTTAAAGGTATATCGATCTCGGGTGGTTAATCCAAAATGGATTAAAGGTGTACAACGACATGGATATAAAGGAGCATTTGAAATGGCTGCTACCTTGGACTATTTATTTGCTTATGATGCGACTACCAATCTCATTGATGATTTTATGTACGAAGGTATTACCGAAAGTTATCTATTAACTCCAGAAAACAAAGAGTTTATACAACAAAATAATCCTTGGGCATTAAAAGACATGAGTGAGCGTCTGCTCGAAGCTATACAACGTGGCATGTGGAAAAACCCATCAGATGAGATGAAACAGGAGTTAGAAGATTTATATCTTAAAGGTGAGGGTATTGTAGAATAATTTTTTTTAAAGAAAGGTAGACCAATGCTTCTATTGGTTCATTTATAAGTTTAGTTTTTTATTGATTTGTTATTTAATAAATCAATAAACATCATCATGTACTTTCTCTTAAAAGAAATCGATACTAATTCTTTAAGTTTTAAATTTCTAAATTGGACTTCAATTCCGTTTGATAATACCCTAAAAAAGATACAACAGGTAATATTACTATTATCTATTCTTTTTATGATTCCATCTTGTCAATCAGATGATATCGTTTCAAAGAAGGATGAGGAATTAAATCTCGAATTAGAACAATTATACAAGTCATCACCTCTAGTTGGGTTTTCTGTATCTATTGTAGATAATAATGATGTTTTATATCAAAATTCATTTGGATATGCTGACACAAAGGAAGACAAAAAATATACAGAATATACTACACAAGCTATTGCATCCATCTCTAAAACGGTTATTGCGTTAGCATTAATGAAAGCTGTCGAACAAGAAAAACTTGATTTGGATACCGATATTAACCAATATTTACCTTTTGAAGTAAAACATCCACATTATTTAGAGAAACCTATCACAATCCGCCATTTAGCTACACATACTTCAGGAATTAAAGGCGTTCAAGAAATAGATTATAGGTCTTATATTTTTGAAAATCTTTCTGAAATTGATCTTTCCATTTATCCTCCAGAATCTAAACCTTTTTTTGACTTTGTAAAAGCAAATGTTGATATAGATGATGCTACCTATTTAGAAAAAGCACTTGCTATAGATGGCGAATGGTATGACGTCTCTAATTTTTCAATGAATGCACCTGGAGAAAAATATGAATATAGTAATATAGCTTCAAATTTAGCAGCATATGTTATCGAACACGCAACAGGTATTTCTTATGAAGAATATACCCACCTATACATATTTAAACCTTTAGAAATGAATACAACCAGTTGGGGAAAAGATAACATAACTTCTGATACCCATGCTACATTATATTTGAATAAAGATTTAGAAATCCCTAACTATACTAGAATAGCAGTAGCGTCTGGAGAGTTAACAACAAACAATTCAGACTTTAACAGGTATTTTATAGAAATGATTAAAGGGTATAATGGAAAAGGAAAATTATTATCAACAGAGCATTATAAAGAAATATTTACCCCTCAAACAACTCATGAAGAAATAAAGGATACTACAGGGGGATTATTTTGGATAATTAATAACAAAGGTAATATTGAGCATTCAGGAGGGGGTCTGGGAATTGTTACATCTTGTCTTTTTAACCCTACTACAAATAAAGGATATTATTTTATGACTAATATATTAGAAGATGCTATACTCAACCCTGATGTTTCGACACCAATTAATAAAATTTTGGAAACCTTAGATATATATATGGATAAATATTAGTTTAAAGGATTCAGTAACAAATAGCTGTAAAGAATAGGTTCTTTACTTTTAAATTTTTTTTCTATTATCCCCGTACTGTCGACAATTTCGATTTCATTTAATTTTATCCAGCATATCCTCAAAATCTTTTACTAATTCTGAGTCTTTGTTCCATTTAATATTTTGACCATCTCCTCTTTTTCTGGGAACAATATGGAAATGAAGATGAAATACTTCTTGTTGTGCAACTGCTCCGGAGTTGCTAATAATTTGGATATTATGAATTCCTAGTTTTTCTTCAAATAGCTTAGCAACTTTCTTTACAGAAGTAATTACGCTACGTAATTCTTGCTCTGGAATATCAAAAATAGTAGTATAATGTTTTTTGGGAATGACCAAAGTATGATATCTAGTTGTCGGATATATATCAAAAAAAGCATAGGTATCCTCTGTTTCATATACTTTCCTGGATTTGGCTTCTCCTTTTACAATTTTGCAGAATATACAATCACTCATGAGTTTTTAATATAACTATACAAATTTTATGACTCAAATCCCCAATACCTTTTTAATTTTACTACCCAAAGAGCTTTTAACCTCACCTGGTTTTTCGTCTTCCTCAAAAAGAATTCCTTTTACATTAAGATGATGCCCCACTTGTTCTTTGCCATAATCTTGTTCGAACCCTACTACTTGTTTTCGGTATTTGCAGAGTTGACAATTCATAAAGGCTGTTCCTGTTTTGGCTTCTTCCAACCGCTCATCAAAAGCCTTCATCAATAATTCATCAGTACCAAAAGGAGCAGTATACACATATTCTTGATCAGAGGCTTCATTCATATCGGTCACATGACCATAAATACGCTCTAACAAAACTCCGGTAAAAAAGAAAAAAGGAATGACAATCGTACGTTTAAAACCTAGCTTTTCGATCATTTGCAGAGATTCATCAACCTTTGGATATGCAGTACCACTATATGCTGTGGTAGCAAACCCAAATCCCATTCCTTCCCACAGCATACTGGTTAGTTTACATACATCGCTATTTGCATCTGGGTCAGTTGTACCTCTACCAACAACAACCAAACAGGTTTCTTTTCTATCCATTGGAATTAATGTGGCTTCAGTTTCCTGAATTCGCTTTACAGCAAGATCCAGTAAAAATGAATTCACACCTATATGTTTCCCCATGGTAATGGTTAAATCTTCATGATATCCTTGTATAGTATTGAGTTCATAAGGAATATCATTTTTTGCATGGGATCCTGCAAATAAAATAACCGGGAGCGCATATATTTTTCGAATTCCATTAAGATACATACGTTCTACGGCGGCTTCATAGGTAGGATGATTAAATTCTAAAAAACCATAATCAACTTCATAATCATTTTGATAACGATCTTTTAAAATCGTTACTAATTTTTTAAATGAAGTAATGGCAGCTTTTCTTCGGCTACCATGTCCGCAAAGTAATATACCCTCTTTCATACACTTGATTAAAATAAATATTCAACAACATCGAAAATGGATTCCAGCCTACCCTGGAATAACAAACTTACTTATAAAATTGGATTTGCTCCAATAATTAAAACAACAGGCATTTGCAATGCGCTATTTTTAATTTGTTCTTCTATACTGCCCAAAGTCCCTGTGATTATTTCCTGATGAACGCGGGATACATTAGATGCCGCATTTACAGGAATTGTATCATCTTTACATACCTCTAACAGTTTAGGGATAATTCTATGTAAGCTTTTTAGTCCCATATATATAGAAATTGTATTTCCAGCTTTAAGCATATGCGCTATTCCTGTGAGTTGCTCAAAAGAATAATCTGCGGTATGCGCTGTGCAAATAAGCATAGCATTAGACTTATTCCTTTCTGTAATTGGGATATTAAAAATATTAGCAGCTGCTAATGCTGCAGAAATACCAGGAATAACTTGAAAAGGAATTTTTTTTGATGTAAGATATCTTGCTTCTTCAGCTGCTCTGCCATAAACATAAGGATCTCCTGATTTAAGACGAACTACTTTTTTACCTAAAAGATAATTTGCTTCTAATAACTCATTTATTTTTTGTTGACGTTCTATTTGATCAGAAGTATCTCCAAATTTACGTCCTACATATATTTTTTCTCCATCTGTATTTATAGTCATGATTGTGTCAGAAACCAAATTATCATGAAGAATAACATTTGCTTCTTCTATAAGTCGATGTGCTTTTACAGTTAATAAATCCGGATCTCCAGGACCGGCGCCAACAATAGATACAGGGTACATTTCTAAATTAATTTTAATGGATCAGGATGTATATATGTATACTCCAGTAGTTTTTTACTCTTCGTATTAGAGATAATTTTATACGCGATGTTTTTTTGTTTGACAAAAGTTGGAGGGGTAAGTTTAATTTTATTTGCCGCCAAGGTATAAAAATCTTTGCGCAATGGATGATGGTCTGCACAACCATTAATAATTTCTCCCCAAGCATCTTTTTCTATCACAGCATTAATAAGTCCGATACAATCATCTCTATGAATAACATTGATGGGAGCATCTCCATTTTGAACCTCCTTCTTATTCGCAAGGAATCGCCCAGGTAAACGATCATATCCAATAAGACCACATAATCGAATAATTGTTAATCTTTCTCTTAATTCTTTTTGTAATAGCTGTTCTACAATAGCAACCGCTCTTCCTGATTCTTTTTCAGGTTGAATTTCTATAGTCTCAGTAACCTCATCATTTGTATTCTGATATACAGAAGTAGAGCTAACAAAAATAACTTTCTGGGTTGATGAAATGTATGGAAGTATACTTTGTATCTGTTGTTGGTATATTTCTATGATATTGGGAATACGTTTAGGTGGGAAATTGATAATAACTACTTCACTATCTAAAAGAAAATCCTTATACATTTCTTCAGAGGCTTCACTTAACTTCAGTAAAAATGCTGTAATTCCTTGTGCTTGAAATTCTGAAATTTTACTTGCGGTTGTTGTAGAACCTTTTACAGTACTCCCTTTTGAAATTAAATCAAGAGCAAGTGGTAATCCTAACCATCCACAACCTAATATGCTTATATTTTTAGGAATCATCTTCTACTATTCTAATGTGATCTGGTGACATTGACAAATATATTTTCAGGATATGCTCCCAAGTTTTATTGTCTTCTTCTTTTATCCACATGGTCACCAAATGTTTTCCTTTTTTGTTTTTAAGACGTAATGCCTTGGTAAAGATAGCCTTTTTTTTCAGCCAGATCACTTCTGCAACGCTTACTTTGCGATCCGCTATCTCTTCAGGAATATCTTTAGGAATGCCGGCAATAGCTAATGTTAATTTTAATTGTTCTCCTGTTATTTTTACTTCGTATTTATCACTATAATCTACTTGATGAGGTTGATCAATATTCAACATAGAGTCTTCTCCAACTTGTACAGCTATTGGCCTGGGAGTTTGAAAGAAATATTGAAATAATGGATATAAATGTTGGTCTGAAGCAAATGCTCTTGCTATTAAGATCTCACCATGTATCTCTTCAGTTTTACATTTAAAAACGGGAGGGGATACTGTTTTTTCATTTTCTGTTAATAATACAGACCATCCTTCCTGATACAATAGATATTCTTCTGTTGGTTGATTCTCCTGGGTATGAGATTTCATAATAGCTACTGCTTTCTCAGGAGTTAAGTTTTTATACCAAAAATTACCAGGTTGTACTATCCAGGTAGGTGCATCTTCACATCTACCGTTACACCTGGTTTTTATGGTGTGTGTATTATCCCACAACCCTTCATTACGAAGATATGCTCTTGCTTCTCGCACTGCTATTTCGCTCTTAGCTTTTTGACAAGAACCTCCATCACAAAATTGAAAGGTAGTTGTTACTTTTGGTATGTTTTTTCCCATGATTAGAAGAAATATGTTAGACTTAATTTAGCTAAAAAAGGATTCCCCGGCGTAAAATGAAAATCATCAACCGGAGCAGGTTCGTTTTGAAGTTGCGAAGAATCATAAAACAATGCTTCTATCCACTCCTGGTCAAATATATTTTCTACCGATAATCCAATCTCATAAGAGGGTTGAGTATAATTAATCACTGCATCCATCAAAAAATATTCATCTGCAATTACAGATTCATCTTCTATCAGCGGTCGCTCTCCAAGAAACCTATACCTAAGAGATCCTTTAATCCCGTTTTTAAGTTTTAAAGTAGCACCACCTGTTGAAGTGAACCTAGGAGCAGAAGGTATTTTATTGGCATCTTCAGGTTCATCTAGCAAAGTACCATAACTATAATTTAGATCAGTATCTATCCAAAAAAATGATAATGGTTGATAACGAAAAGAGGCTTCGCCTCCAACTCTTTCTGATCGTCCTTTGTTTTCGAACTCAAAGCCATCATCTGGAACAAATACGAATTCGGCATCACTTTTAAGATACCAAGCAGAAATATTCGCTATAAATCGATTTCCGATCTTAAATTCTGTTCCAAGATCATACCCTACAGCTTTAGGCAAAGGATGTATTGACTTTTGATTTACCGCTGCCTGAGAGTAATTTGAATGAAAACCAGAACTTGCCTTTGCATATAATTGCATTTTTTCGGTAAGGTCATAGAAAAGACTTATTTTAGGGCTAAATCTAAAAGCATCTGTTTTACCTTTAGTCCGTTCTGGAACTAGTTCCTCCAAGTCAAAAGTAAAATAATCGCCTCTCAAACCTGCTAGAATCGAAAATTTATTAGTCAATTTTAATCGCTCTTTTATATATACACTATAATTGGTCTCTTTAATTTTGAATGTGTTGACTGTTTCTAAAGTCTCCCTTCGAATACTATTGTTTAATCCAATCCTATTGTTATTGTATAACACACTTAATCCAAAATCTGTTTTACTCCCCAGGTTTCCGATTTTGGTATTCCAAGAAAGTTCCCCATTATAACCAAACATATCACGATCTTCAAATTGATGTATCATATCCCCAAAAATTGGATCATTTTGGAAAAATGTAAAATTAGAGTAGAGGTTATATAGATTCGATAAGTAATATATTTGATTTTTAAAGGATACCTTATCTGATAAAAGTGACTCTAATTGAAAGTTTATATGGATACGTTCAGTATCTCCACCTTCAGTATCATCTATGGCACCAAATCGATCAATACTCCCTGATTGAATAGCTCTTAAAGGGATTTGTCCAGAAGCATTCCAATTACTATGAAAGGTAGATATAGAAGTAGTTAATGTATTTTGATCATTTATATCTAAAGCATATTTAGACAAAGTATTTAATCGTCTTAGGTTTTGTGGACTATCAAAAAAACTTTTGTTGTATGTTCCTTCTATGGCTATGTAAGCATTTTCATAATTTTTGGATAAAAAATTCTTTTTGTCCAACAGTGTAACCATTCCCAATGCTCGAACAAAATCGTACTGCCCATATTCAAGTTTAATCGAATTTTTATTAAGTCTTCTTTTTGTAGTATATGAAGCTGCTCCAGAAACTGCAAAATTCCCTATAGATGTCTCATGAGGACCTTTATAATAGTTTGCATCTTCTACTGTTTCAGGAATAAGGAAGTGTAAATCTGCATATCCCTGTCCATGAGCATGCGAACTTAAATTAACAGGTATATCGTCAACAAATACGGCAAAATCAGTACCGTGATCATTATCAAAACCTCGTAAAAAAATTTGTTCGGCTTTACCACCTCCTGCATGTTGAGCAATAAACAAACCCGGAACTGCTTTTAATAAATCCTGAGCACTGTTAATAGGCCTCAGTTTTAATGATATTTTGGATACTTGATTTACTCCAATCTCTTTCTTTTTATCAGATTGAATAACTATTTCTGATAATTCTGTAATAGAATGGGGAAGACCAATATTTAAAGTTTGCTCTTTTTCTTTTAAATTAATTTTTTTGGTAATTGTGCTATATCCAATGGCAGAAAATTGAATATTGTGTTGGCCTTTTGGTAATGTTATTTGATATCGTCCATCTAAATCGCTATTGACTGTATTATTGTATTCTGCAATTTGAATAGAAACGTCCGGAATATTAGAACCAGTATTGGCATCTTTTATAATTCCTTTTAAAATAGTGTTGGATTGTGAAAAGCCGGAAAGCCCCATAAATGCCAATACGCCACTAAACATAATTTTTTTCATTAAAAAGTTAAGTTAAGTGGGAAAAGTTATAGAAATAAAAAGAATCCTTCTATAATCTTAAAGAACGATCCTTAGTTATATCTAACTCTTTACCCGAGAGTTATTATTAAAATGATATTATGGCAGGTCTCCTGACTTTACACGATTACAATCACCTTCCCATAGGGTTACTACAGTGGTATACCGATCATAATTTTTTAAGTATGTATTACAGTTGCGGGAACAGTTTTGGATTTTCACCAAATTCCCTTTTCATCTTTTATCTCTAAAAGAACCATAAATCGACAGCGAAGATACTTTTTTTGTTTAAATAATTGATCTTATAAAATCAACACGTTTTGTTAAAGTTGTTTTTGGTAATATTTCTATATTAAAGTGTAATTCTTCATAGATTTCTAAAAGATGTTTATGGATTTGTATTGATTCTTCTCTAGATTGAGGACGTTGAGGATCATTAATATAAATTTCTCCCCAAGGTGGTGCCAGAAATACAGTACTAGCGTAATATGTTGTATAAGGAAAATCTAACAGATATTGTGGAGTGGAACAGAGTTTTGTTTTTAAATAAGCAATAGTATCAGGTAATCCCCGATCTACAAAAGTAGTTTGATTAACAGGGTTTTGTAACTCTTTTATTGTCTGTTGATATACTAAATCTACAAAACCAGAAAGATCTCCCCAAGGGGTTTTATTTTTTCCTATTTGTTGTTGTTCTTTGATTATTTTCCTTGATATTTCTTCATAACACAAATATCCATTTTTTTGTAGCTCATTAATTAAACTTGTCTTTCCTGTACCAGGAGCTCCAGTTATGATATATCTTCTGTTCATGGTAAGAAAAAATATATGCTACAAATTATTGCAACAAAAACAAAAGTCACTTTTTGGTTAATTCCTGCTACAGCTTTTATCTCACGATCTTCTATGATTCTATCATTTGTTCCTATATAAGGTTTATTTACCAGTTTTTTATGATAATAGTTTGGTCCTCCAAATTTACAATCCAGAATTGCTGCCAATGCGGCTTCTGGATATCCCGCATTTGGACTTGCATGTTGTTTCCCGTATTTAAGCACAAAAGGAATCTTATGAAGTTTAGCAGTTACCACTAGCATTAAAATTGCAGTGATTCTAGCCGGTAGATAGTTAACAACATCATCCAACTTAGCCGCAAATTTTCCAAAATTGATATAGCGTTCACTTTTATATCCAATCATAGAATCTAATGTATTAATCATTTTATACCCCATAGCCCCAGAAATTCCAAACAACGCATAATAAAAAAGTGGTGCAATAACACCATCGCTAAGGTTTTCTGACATCGTTTCAAAAACGGCTGTTTTTATTTGTTGTTCATTTAACTGATCTGTCTCTCGTCCTACTATCCAGGATAATCGTTTTCGACCTTGATTTACCCCTTGTTTTAAGGCTTTAAAAACTGCTTTTCCTTCATCGATCAAACTCTTATTTGCCAGAGCAAAAAACACAAATATGGAGGTAAAAATATAATACCCTATCGGAAAAAGTTGCAACAATTTTTGAGCCGTATAAAAAAATAGTAATACAATACTTACTAATAATAATGTAAGTAACATTCCTTTGACAAAAATAAAGGAGCCTGTATTCATTTTTTTTTCTCCGATCGCAATAGTGTTTCCAAATAACCGTATTGGATGCGGAAGCCATCTTGGATCTCCAAGTATTAAATCAAGCACGTATCCAATGATTAAAGGAACTATTATTAATGTATACTCCATTCTTTCAAAGCATTAATCAGTAGTTCATTCTTTTTAGAATCTTGACTTGCAATTCGAATATAATGCTTATCCAAACCTCTAAAATTTGAAGCATCTCTTATTAATAATTGATGAGTATATGCTAAATAATCTTTCAATTTTGAAGCATCTGGTGTTTTTAGTTGTACTAAAAAATAATTTGTTTCTGAAGGTATAACCGTAAAATGATTTAGGGAGTCAATTTGTTTTTGCAAGGTTTTACTATATGTTAGGAGTATCTCCATATTTGGGTATATTGTGTCGTAATTATCAAAGATATATTTACCAGCTTCTATCGCCATTGCATTAACACTCCATGGCATTTTAGAGTGTTGAAGTCTACTTTTTGTTTCTGGATTACATACGATATACCCTAATCTTAACCCCGGTATAGAGAACAATTTGGTCAACGATTTTACGATAATAAGATTATCAAATTCTTCTAATAAAGGAATGCAAGAAGTAATCTGAACAGTAAAATCTATATATGCTTCATCGATTACAAATATTGTATCAGGATATTTGATTAATAATGCTCGTATTTCTAAAATTGTAGTACTAAAACCATCTGGATTATTCGGATTACAAGCAAACACTAAATCGTCTTCAAAATTTGTGTGCTGTAGATCTACTCGTTTATAATAACGAAGATGCATTTTGTTCCTTGCACAGGCATCTTCATATTCAGAGAATGTGGGAACGCCTATTGCTGCTTTCTTATCATAAAATAAAGTAGCAATTAAATAGAACGCTTCTGTTGCTCCATTCGTAATTAATATGTTATCCGGTTTCAACTGATGATGTGATGCTATTTTCTCTGCCAATTCATCTGCATTAGGAGTTGGATAATTTGCTATAGCGGGCAGATGTTCTCTAAGATGAGATAAGAGTTTCTCAGAAGTTCTTTCATACCAAACATTAGAACTAAAATTAGCTTTAAAATCTGTTGCATATCGATATCCATCATCGCCGTGTCCGTAGATCATGATGTTAACTGCATTTCTAAGATTATAGCTTCTATGTTTATGTGCTTTTCTAATAAATTAGCGAGCTTATCATAATTCTCTTCTTTGTATGCTTTGTAATCAAAATTTGTTTCTAATTTTTCTGAAGAGAAATTTCTCAATATATCTTCTATCACAACAGCATTATCCAAAATACCATGAATATAAGTACCCCAACAATTTTTCTGTCGATATCCTTCAGTCTGTCCTCCTATTTGATTTAAAGGTGCTGTATGTTCAAAAGTAGTTTCTCCCATATGAATCTCATATCCTGTACATATTTCTGGATATTCTTTGAACTTGAAACTACATTGTGTAGTCGTTTTTTCTGCAGTCAATTCTGTTATAATGGGTATAATCCCAAGCCCTGGAAGCGTATTTACATCACTTTCTACTCCTAAAGGATCATCTATACGATTTCCTAACATCTGATACCCTCCGCAAATACCGATAATTATTTTTTGGGATTCATGAGCTTTCAAAATCACTTCTGCAATTCCCTTTTCTCTAAGAAATAAAAGATCCTGAATAGTATTTTTACTTCCCGGAAGTATAATAACATCTGCTTCGGCAATACTTTTAGGATCATTAGAATAAAACAAATGCGTTCTTGGATCTTTTTCTAACACATTAAAATCAGTATAGTTAGAGATATAAGGAAGTAATACGATTGCTATATTAATACTTCCACTAACAGCAGTGTTCTTCTTTTTTTGTAACCCCACAGAATCTTCTTCTTCAATATAAATATCTTGTGCATAAGGCACAATTCCTAACACAGGAATTCCGGTAAGTTTTTCCAGCATATTTTTTCCTTCTTCAAATAAAGAAATATCACCTCTAAACTTATTAATGATAATTCCTTTTATCAATTTCTTTTCCCAAGGTTCTAGCAAAGCTATAGATCCATATACACTTGCAAAAACACCTCCTCTATCAATATCTGCTATCAAGTATACATCTGCATTTGCGGCTTGTGCCATCCTCATATTGACAATATCCCGATGTTTTAAATTGAGTTCACTAATACTTCCAGCCCCTTCTAAAACAATTGGGCTATATCTTTCTTGCAATCGAAAAAATGCAGTCTTAGCCTCTTCAAACAAATGTGTTTTATTATTTCCTAAAAAATAGTCCTTTATGGTTTGATCACCAATAGGTTTACCATGTAATACTACCTGAGATTTATTTGCGCCAGAAGGTTTTAACAGGATAGGGTTCATGTCTGTAGAACAATCAATATTACAAGCTTCGGCTTGCACTGCTTGCGCTCTTCCGATCTCCAGTCCATCTGGAGTTACAAAGCTATTAAGCGACATATTTTGTGCTTTGAAAGGAGCTGGAGTATAACCTCTTTGTTTTAAGAGTCTACAGATACCCGTAACCAACATACTTTTTCCAACATCAGAGCCCGTGCCCACGAACATAATAGGGCGTGATTTTTTCATGCTTATTTACTCGGTGAATTGATCCCAAAATTAGGTAAATAATTTGATTTTTGTGGTCTAAGCAGAATACCTTTATATTTAAAGTAATTATATCTGGCATCTTTTCATAATCCATTTTATTTGCCCTAGATGACTAATTTCATCATCTACAAAATGTTTTATCATATAGTAATTATTTAGGATCGGTATATGTTGATTACGAGTAAAGACCCAATTGTCATCATAGTTTTTAAGGTTTTCCAAAGTATGTTGTCTCACTTCATATAACTCTGATAAATAATATTCTAAATCATTGCTATGAATTTTTCGTGTATTCATATATTCTGGGGCTGCATCTTTATGTCTTTCTTCTTCTTGAGCATTGATTAATCTATCATAAAAAAGAGGTCTTTGATAATAGAATTCTGAGCCAGCAATATGAAATAACAACATCCCAATGCTATTACTCTTATCATCTACATAAAAGTCTAATTCTTTGGGTGTTAAACTTTTCACTATTCGCAAAGTAACATCTCTGGTATGGTTCATCTGGGAAACTAGCATTCCAATATGAATGTCGTATTCTTTACTCGGTAAAAGTATCATGATACTATGTATTTTAAAACAAAATGACTACTGAAGGGCAAAATAAAAGAGATCGACTCAATGGCTATAAGACGATCTCTTTTGTTATCGATATTTATACCATATTCTATTTAACATGATCAGTACAACTCCTATAATCTGTTTGACAATCATCACAAGTACCATAATCATTTGTACAAAATAATGCTGCTCTACCACCATTAATAGTGCTACTTTCTAATTTTGAAATCTGAATTTTTTTAAGACTCAAACCGATCTTTTTTTTATTTTTCATCTTATTTCTAATTTAATTACCTCTTACTCTATTACACAGGATTTTCAGAAAACTCCTCATTATTAAACTTTAATATATACTCTTCTTTATTCTATGATTTTTTCAGATTCTACTTCTTATTTAACATAAATATATAGACAAAGAAAACAGGTATCATACAGAAATACTTATTCCATACTTCCTGATATTTATTTGTTTACGATGAGTCAATATTTGTTCTAGAGTTATCTTTTATTTTTAAAAACCTAGAAGTAAAAAGATCAAAAACATTTATATTGAGCTCATTATCAAATCTAAAAAAGGTCAATCTCCTATTCTATATTTCTTACATTAGCTACTACAATCAATTTTCACATGATAAAATACATTCAAGAGCTATCTATAATTTCAATTCTAACTATTATTTTGTTAGCTCCTGCTTCTTCATGTAGTCAGGATAAAAACAGGATTGAAAAACCAAACATCGTTTGGATAACTTCAGAGGATAATTCAAAACATTATCTAAAGATGTTTGATGATAATGGAATTTCGACTCCTAATATTGAATCGCTTGCAGAGCATGGTATAGTTTTTCATCGGGCATTTTCAAACGCCCCAGTTTGTAGCGTTGCTCGTTCTGCGATAATTTCGGGGATTTATGGCCCAAAAATAGCTGCTCAATATCATAGAAAAATAGCAACAGTTCCTATGCCTGATTCAATATTGATGTTTCCAGCTTATTTACGTGAAGCAGGGTATTACACTACCAATAATAGCAAAGAAGATTATAATATAATTAAAGGAGATAGTGTATGGGATGAGTCCTCTAGAAAAGCATCATGGAGGAATCGATCAGAAGAGCAGCCCTTTTTTCATGTCTTTAATATTCATAATACCCATGAAGGAGAGTTACATTTTACAAAGAAGGAAATGGAATCGAATCCTACTAAAACAGACGAGAATTCCTTCAAAATACAACCTAATCATCCTGATACTAAAACTTTTAGATATTCAAACGCTCTTTATCGCGATAAGATTCAAGAGATGGATGCTAAAGTAGGTGAGGTAATTAACGAACTTAAAAAAGATGATTTACTTGAAAACACATTTATATTTTATTTTGGAGATCATGGAGGAATTTTACCCGGAAGTAAAGGGTATCTATATGAAACAGGACTACATGTACCTCTTGTAATTCATGTTCCTAAAAAATACGAACACTTAGGGAATGTTAAAAAAAGAAGTATGATTAAAGGGATGGTAAGCTTTATTGACTTAGCTCCAACTGTATTGAATTTAGCAGGAGCTCAGATTCCGGAGGGATTAGATGGAAAAGCATTTTTGGGAGAGAATATTGACCTTGAGGAAGTCGACACTAGAGATGAAACATTTAGTTATGCCGATCGATTTGATGAAAAATATGATCAGATACGTGCCATTCGTAAAGGAAAATTTAAATATATCAGAAACTATCAACCTTTTAATTATGATGGTATTATGAATAATTATCGATACAAACAATTAGCTTATCAAGAATGGCAATCCTTATATGAAGAAGGCAAATTAAATGACATACAATCTGCTTTCTTCAAAGATCGTGAGCCAGAAATGCTTTTTGACATAGAATCTGATCCATTCGAAACTAAAAATCTTATTGATGATCCAAAATATCATGATATTTCTAATGATATGCGTCAACGATTAAACAAATGGGTAAAACAAATGCCTGACTTGTCTTTTTTTCCAGAACATTTTTTAATCGAAAATGCTATTGATAACCCAGTCGAATATGGGAGATTACATATCGATCAAATCCATAAATATATAGATATTTCGAACTTATGCTTATCAAAATTTAAAAATGTAAAACAACAGGTCATTACCAGCTTAACTTCTGAGGACCCTTGGGAAAGATACTGGGGATTAATTACATGTAGCAACTTTAGAGAAGATGCTAAATCTTTGGAGTCTATAATACAAGCTATTGCTCATAATGATCCAGAAAATTTAAATCGTGTTCGGGCTGCCGAATATTTGGGTATAACAAAGCGTGAAGATCCTTCAGCTATTATGACTACTGCATTATACAATTCTAAAAAACCTGCAGAGGCACTATTAATATTGAATTCGATTGTATTGATGCAATCCAATAAGTACAGCTATAAATTTGAATTACAACTTAACAATATTTCAGCAAATCTTATAAAGAACAGAGATATTAAAAGCAGACTAGAATTCTTAAATATTTTATAGTCTTAATTTTTATCTATCCAAAATCTGATGTTTGCGCTAAGACACTTATTGTATAGGACATAATTAATAATATTATGAAGGTTTATTCTTTTTATTTTATGTAATGGTTGTATTCAATTTGGCTTATGCAGTATAAAACATTATTAGACTTTGAACTACTGCATATAAATTACCTCGGGGTAAGCCCACTAAGCATTAGTTGAGGGGAAAATTCTATTTCCAGGTAAGCCTCGGGATATTATACCCTTTGCCGGTGCCAATAAAATCACAAAACCGATTCCATTTTTAACTTCTAATTAACATATCTCATCTGCCCAGTTTCATTTTTTGAAACTGGCATGTGTTATCCTTGTAGATTATTAATTTATAACAATATTAAAAATGTCAAAAGAAAATTATGACGTCAAGTTAAGCGTATTAGAAGCTTTACCACAAGACGATGTACAACCTCCAAAAAACCCTATAGATACCTATGTACAGGAGGCAGAAAATCTATTTATATGGGTACAAGAGGATGAAGAAACACTAAGCAGTAAAGGGTTAGATTGGGATTTCTATGTGGTCGATCTGCCTATTCGCACGGGAGCCTGTCGATATGCACAAGCAGTTTGGATGAAAGAACGGTATAACCGGGAAGAAGCAGCCAAAATATGGAAAGAAGAATCGCCCAAAGCGTATGAGTTTAGAAACGATTTACTGGCCGACTTGCGTTTTGCGTTTCGCAAACGTTCTGATTTATTATCTCGTGTACGTGCCATTGCAGATGGGGAAGGAGATGCAGATATGATCCAGGACCTAATGGATATCAGTGTTTTGGGTAAGGCGAATATACCAGAACTGGAAAAAGTAAAATATGACCTTAGAAATCTGGATATTGCAGCTCAAAAATCAGACAGTTTGGCAGAATTACTGGCCAAGGCTAATGGTACTACTTTGGATAACTCTAAAGCCAAGGAACTAAGAGATAGAGCCTATATCCACCTTAAGGAAGCTATGGATGAGATACGGGATACGGGTAAATATGCGTTTAGAAAGGACCCCGAACGCTATAAGGGGTATATTAGCCGATATAAAAGGTAATCATCCCTTGCTATGACTAGCCCGCGGGGTAGTTAAGGTACAGCGCGTAGCGCGCGTTCCTTTTCTTATTGCGCGGGTTATTATTTTTTATACGCGGGTGGCTGAAACCTCTGCGCGCATTAGATACAGTACAACGCGTGTACCTTACCTCATCACGCGCTGTACCCCAATCGTTACGCACTGTCTCTTCCTGCTAACGCGCACAGCCCCCATATATCAGCGCCAGGGATAAAATATCCCGCGCTATCCCTGTTTGGGTAAGCGCTATCGATAACCTCTCACGCGCCGGGATTTTTTTATATGTATCAATAAGTATGAAGATTAGAAAAATCAGGCAGAACACACTCTCTAAATACGATTATCATAATGAATTGTCAATAATGTATACATCTGGACAACGACAAGGAAGATTTGTAAACCTAAGTTAAAAAGGTAAAAGAAAATTGAAATATATAGTCATTTTTGAATTTTAAATGAATCTCTAGAATTCCACAAAAATTAAACCATAATGTTTTTACGGTTATAAAGTACTCGTTATTAAACTATTGATTCTTAACACATACTATTTACATTTCCAAAAATTAACAATTTGACGTTTTAAGTCTGAAAATCAAGTGAAAAAGGTGGTTTTTTCCGCTTTTTTGGCATAAAAAAGGTGGCAAAAGTACACTTAAATTAACAGAAAACCAGTAGTCGGTTTTTAAAAATATTGATTTATTTTAGCCTGTAAATCAACGCTTTGCAGCTATTAAAAGTAAGGCAATAACATTCATTATTTTTTAAAAATTTGACATTATGAGAAATTTCCCAATTTATTTAAAAGCTATTTTCCTATTTTTATCCATCGCGGTTTTAACAAGCTGTGAATCTGAATCTGTTAATGAAGAAATAGGAATAAATGAACAAGATACATTCCAAGGCGATAAAGACGAAGTGGTTCCTCCTGGGGATAGGGGTTAGTAAGATTATTAACATAATAATTATTATAGGTGTTGTGGCTGCTGCCATAGCACCTTTTGTGCATATTCTTTTCCCAAAAGAGTCATCAGAAAAAGTATTTGGATTTCCGAGTATGAGAGTTTTCTTATTTTCTATAGGACTACCTATATCTCTCTTTATATTATCCCTTTTTATAGCCTTTTTTTCAAATTTCATAGAATTAAAAGAATATAAAAAGTCTATGAGAATAGGTAGTATTTGTTTTCTTTTCACTTCTTCATACTTTATCATTTGGACATTCTGGTATAGAGCTGATTTTGATATTTATCTTTATTATGGGGCAATGGTAATAGTATCTATATTTGCCAGTTTTGCAATTTCTAGATTACTCCAATCTGTAACAAAAAAAATATCAAAACTAAAATCTATTTCTGAAAAGATTCCCAATCTAGACAAACGAATAAAAACAGTGAATGATATTGCCAGTATAATGCCGGATGACAATGATGATCTAGTAACATATAAAGCAATGGTTGATGTAACTGGCGATAATTTAAAAGAAACAATCACAGAAATCAAAAAAGATTTGAATTAATGGCGAGCAAGGATAATCTTAACCATCTATCCAGAGAAGAACTTCTAAAAAAATTAAAGCGAGAATTTGAAGAATCTGAAACACTTCAGTGGTTTATTGAAGTTGAAATTAAAAGATTAACTACAAAAGGTAGTAGTTATGAAGAATTAAAAAAATTGGCTAAACTTTCTGAAGAACAAATCTCTAAATCTAATAAGAAAAACAAATAAATCCACTAGGAAGCATCATTGTTTTGCTTTATTCCCGCTAAGTAATTAGAGATGATTTCATAAAATTTATCATCCTTAATTAATTCTAAGAGTTTCTGAGATGCAAAAGTATTTATTTCCTTACCTATAATATACTTAAAAGCAGATTGTATATCCTCATCAACAGTTAACAGACGAATTAACTCATCTTTTACCTTGTCATCAGCTTTACTTTCCTTCAAAGTGGGTTTTTCAGGTTTTTGAGTTATTGTTGACTCTTTATCTCCCTTAATAAGCCAACTTAGATCAACATCAGGATAATAGTCTATAAACTTTAATATGTTATCTTCTGTGATACCACTTTTACTATCTAATACTCCACGAGTAATTCCCGTTTCCTTATAAAATTTATATTTAGTTATACCATTAGCTGCAATATATTCAAGCATTCTTTTTTTGATAGACGACATTTTTTGCTCTTTTTAATTAATAAACAAAATATATTGTTTATATTTGATTAATTAAACGAAATATAATGTTCAAATATAAATATTTATTACGGTATAACCGTAATTTTTACTCTTATTTAACATTGATTAGTAACAAAATTAATTAAAGACCTATGCTTAAGAAAGAAATACACGATAAAAATAGAGTATTGCCTATTCAGCACATGCCAAATATAACATATGAAAGAAATGTTTTTAATCTTCTACAAATTAATCCTGATCATTTTGATCAATGTGTACAAAACAATAAAACATATGCCCTTCTATTAAGAAACTGGGTAGAGGAATGTTTAGAACAAAATACACCTGTAAAAACAGTAGCAAAAAAAATTAAACAATCAGGAGTATTACACTACATGGAATTAAAACCAAAATTGAAATTTGCAATATAATAATACACTCAAAGCGCACTAATACTTAATAACAAACTCTAATCGTCATATCATTTTAAAGTATTAAAAACATCTATGACCTCTAAATTATAAGATAGATGTTTTTTAAAGTTTTGATATAAAAATATGATATGAAGAAATCCAACGTAAGGCAGCGTGTAGAAAATTGGTTACACGCTAAAGGACACTTAATAAATAAAAATGCTTTTGAACGAGAAATAAAGGTATCAAAAGGTATTGTACAGAAATATATTAAATATGATAAAAAAATAAGTGATAAACATATTAAGGAGCTCTACAAATTGATCAAGAAATTTAGAGAGATTTAGTAATTCAAATTATCACTTATCATGTTACCTGATCATATCGATGATTTACCCATAGAAGTCCTTTTAAAAGGATTAAAAAAAATAGATATCGACATAGGAGAGTTTATGTATCAACTTCTAAACGATAACCCTAAAGCAATAATGATTTATGCCAGAATATACATAGAATACAATACTAGTTAAGTTTTCCCCATAATCTTAACTCAAGCTCTAAATCGAATAAAACCTGCTTATGCTTTTTTAAACATAAAAGAACATTTTAGATACCTGTTTAGAAAAGCAATACAGATTTCTGTAATGCTTTCATTTAATGTTGTCCTAATTTCGCAAAATGATTTATCGTTCACAGAAAAATGATAAAGACTTGAAACTTTAACATTGTCATTTTACAGAATCCCGAAAAATGAAACTGGCGTGCTGTAATATTGCAATGAATAACAACGCAAAATAATAACCTAAACAAATATCAATGAAAAAAACGCTCTTATTACTTAGTTTGTTAGTCGCATTTACCGCATGCGTAACTAACGACGATAAACCACCTTTTAACGAACCTGACCCACCAAACTATGAATATACTCAAGAAGAAAAAGATGCTGAAATTCTTAGAATTGAAGAGTATATAAAACAGTTTG
>NZ_VLNR01000079.1 GCF_007489275.1 Aquimarina algiphila | reverse complement strand
TCCTTTTAAAACCTTGAGTATTTTATCGTAATTTGCTTGAAAGTTGTGCATATGAATTATAGTGTCGTAACTACAATTTACTGCCTTTTAGCAGTTTGCGCAACTTTTTCTAAATGCACAACGGGTTATCATACTTTCTTTTAAGAACGGAAAAGCGGAAAAATTAAGTTTTATTGTTATTCCATAATTATGTGGCCTTTTTAACTATTGATATCATGGGCTATATGTCTCTTTTAAGCTTATAATTAGTGTGTTTTTTTAGTGTTATTTGTGATTGATATTATCTGGTAACAATTAGAAGTGTTAGAAAGAGAATGTAATTTGAAAGATTGTGAATATCTATTATTCATATTTATAGAAATCCCTTTTTTTAAAATTTATATTTGGCACCCTAAAAAAGAAAAATATGAGTGCAACTTGGTATGAATGTAAAGTAAAGTATAGAAAGATAAATGAATCTGGAGTGCAGAAAATGGTCACTGAACCTTATTTGGTCGATGCTATCTCCTATACAGAAGCAGAAACCAGAATTAACGAAGAAATGTCTGCATATGTTAGTGAAGAGTTTAAAATCATGAATATAAAAGTGGCCAATTTTGCAGAGATTCACCCATTTGAAAATTCTGATCGTTGGTTTAAATCTAAAGTTTCTTTAATCGCTTATGATGAAGAGAGTGGCAAAGAAAGGAAATCAAATATGTATTTGTTGATACAGGCAAATGATGTAAAGGAAGCATTTGATAATACAAATACTGCAATGAAAGATACTATGGGGGATTATACAATACCTGCAATTGCAGAATCTCCTATTATGGATGTTTTTCCGTATTTTTCGGGTGAAGAAGGAGAATTGTCACAGGTAGAACGTTTCAAGGCTATAAAAGACTCGGGTGCTCCTGTAGAAGAAATAGTAGAGGAAGTAGAAGAAGAAAGACCTGTAGCAGAAGAAACACTAACAGAAGAAATTGTAAAAGAAACTGAAGAAGAAGCATTACAGGAGGAGGAGACCGAAGAGGAAGGAATGCCAATAGATGAGTCGCCCGAAAAGGAATATAAGTTCTAAAAAAATAAAAGAATTGAACATATAAAAAAACCGCCAAGTTTAGTTTTACTTGGCGGTTTTTAAGTTGAGGGTGAGTGTTAAAATGATTATTGTTTTAAGAGTCTTATTTTATTTTTTCCTGCAATCGAGATGATATAAACTCCCGAAGGCAAGGCAGACATCTCAATTGATTCTTGTTCTGAACTTGCATGTATATTAAGAACTTCTTTTCCTAAAGAACTATATACTTGAATATGATCTCCTTTTTTAAGACCATTTATAGTCGTAATATCTATAGAAGGATTAGGGTAAACGGTTATCGAATTTTCTATAGTCTCTTCGCTATTAATACTAAATGATCTTGCATTAGCATTCCCCATTAACCAATTAAAGATATTAAGAGCATATTTTTTATTATCAAATCGATTAATATTAGTTCCCGCTCCATTTTGATTAAAGAAAGTGTTTCTGTCATAATGTCCAACAACTCTTCCGCTTCCTGCCGAAGCAACAACTAGGACAGCGTCTTTATTTCCTGATCCTCTTGATGTTCCCTGACAATTACCTCCTGTACGATTATTCTGCCTAAGATTACCTTTTACTTTTACTAATCGTTGAACTGTTACTCCCGTAGGTATAGTATTTTCAACTGTAAAAGGAGAAACTCCTTCTCCGTCAAAAACATTAACTCCATTAAGAATAGGATGACTACCATTTACAAAATCTCCACTCGTTCTCCTTAGAGCATATGTTCCTTGATCTTGATTAACGATGATCCCATATCGAGAAAGAAAGTTTTGATCAGAGTTAGGAGCATCACACCAGGAAGAACCAAAATTTGCATCACTAATAGTAAGAAGCCCTCCACCGTTCCGTACCCAGTTATCTATAGCATTCACTTGGGTATTGTTATAAAAAGCATTGTTAGAGCCTAATACTATGATATCGTATTGTGCTAGGTTCATATTAGCAAAGTTTACCGCAGCATTTCCTCCGCCACCTTCGGTAACTTGAGTTAGAGTATATCCATTGTTACGTAATACTTCTGCAAAAGTACCCCAGCCATGGTTACCGTTAAAAGTTTGGAAGTTAGTGATATCGGCTAATTGTTCATTAGAACCTCCTTCTAGAAAGCCTCCGCTTCCATTTCCTCCTCTAACAAATAGTACATTTTTTCTACTTGGATTTGGACCTGGATTATTAGCCGAAAGAGTTATATTGTTCTTAGAGCATGATTTGATGTTTTGTTGCCACCCTGCACCAACTGGTCTAACACTAGCTTTTAATAAGTAATTAGAACCTGCTGATGGAGCATTATTTAAGTTGATGGTTACTGTAGTAGTCCCTGAACCTACACCAACAGTTTTCCTACCTTGTCCTAACCATCCAGAATTCCATAATTCTATTACCACATCTCTATTTTGATCGGCACTATACTTAACCGGAACCTCAATAGAAGTACCTGTATTTAATGAAGAAGGTAAACTACTACAATCTATAGATACAATAACTGGATCAGGATCTGGAGTAGTAGTCGAAAGTGTGATATTATTTTTAGAACATGATTTGATGTTTTGTTGCCATCCTGCACCTACTGGTCTAACACTAGCTTTCAATAAATAATTAGAACCTGTTGCCGGAGCATTATTTAGGTTAATAGTTACTATAGTTGTTCCTGAGCCTGCCTCTACAGTCTTCCTACCTTGTCCTAACCACCCAGAGTTCCATAATTCTACCACCACATCTCTATTTTGATCAGCAGTATAGCTAACAGGAACCTCAATAGAAGTACCTGTGGTTAAAGAAGAAGGTAAACTATTACAATCTACAGATACCGCACTAGGATCCTGATTGGGGTTTGGATCTGATGAAGGATTATATGTAATTGTTAATACTGGTTTACCATTTTGACTTTCATCTGAAGCAAAACTTACATCATTACCCCCAGTTTGAGTGACTACAAGTGTTAAGAAGTTACCGTTTAGAACAACGTTACTTAATGTGAAATTTTGTGTTTGATTTAAGCTATAGGTTTTGTTTAAACTACCTAATAATAAGCCAACTCCAGGAGCATTAGAAGTGCTTAGGTTATTTTCGGTCCAGGTATTACTATTACCAGCATTAACATTAATATTACCACTACCAGCGTCATTGCTGACCGTCAATTTTAGGTTTGCATCAGTAATAGTACCCTTAATGTCTGAGACATTAAATTTAAGGTAGGAAACTCTTCTTCCATTTTCTGTTCGTAAAGAAGTAGTGTTAAATCGAGTACTTCCTTGTAAATAAGCATCATCAATAGCTGATAATGAAACTGTTTGTGGATTAGTAGGGTTAGGATCGGGGTCAGGATCTGGTGTTACAACCGAAAGTGTTACATCATTTTTAGAACACGCTTTAATGTTCTGTTGCCATGTTCCTCCAACCGGTCTAACACTAGCTTTCAGTACATAATTAGTGCCCGAAGCAGGGGCGTTATTTAAGTTGATTGTAACTGTTGTAGTGCCAGATCCTGCACTAACGGTCTTTTTACCTTGTCCTAACCATCCAGAATTCCATAACTCTACGACTACATCTCTATTTTGATCGGCGGTATACTTAACCGGTACCTCAATAGAAGTACTTGAAGTTAAAGAAGAAGGTAAACTATTACAATCTATAGATACTGTATTAGGAGTTGGATCAGGGTCTGGATTACCACAGTTAGAATTACAATCTACTAATTTGTAGGATCTTACCCAATCGTAAAAGGTGGTTCTGTTAGCTTGAGAATCATTCATTCCATCTTTTCCTGCTTTTGGAGGATTCCAATCATAAGTTTCTACGACCATTCGTAAATACATCCCAAGATTAAAATTGGCAACCGGAGTTATCTGATGAACTAATTTACCATCTAGATAAAATAAAAGCTCTTTTGGACCTTTCCACCAAACACCATAGGTATGATAATCTGCATAAGCAGGTTCGCCAATATCCGATTTAGCACCTTTAATACCAACAGGGGTACTATTACAAGTAGTCCCTCTACTATGAGTATTGGAATTGATGGTGACAATATTTCTATTAATCCAGGATTGCCCTCCAGTATTAAGACCTACATTTTCGGTAACATCAAGTTCAGTTGTTCTTACATCACAACCTGTATGTTCATTTCTTTTGTTAAATAACCAAAACGTTGAAGACATAAAAGTTTTGTTCGCTTTCATTCGGGCTTCATAGTACCCATAAGTGTTTTTGGTTTTAGATCTTACCAGACCTCCGTTATGTGTCCATCCATTAGAAGGGCTTGATTTTTTTGAGGCAGTAACCTGCAGATTTCCGTTTCCTACTTTTACAGAAGATTTTTCGAATCTGGCGGGCCGTCTTCCTTGCCATTGAGGATCTTGATCATCCCATTTAGTAGTGTTAAGTGAATTGCCATTAAATTCATCAGACATGGCTTCAATTTTTTCCCACTTTTTTCCATTAGGAGGAGCGGGCTGTGCGAATGACTTTTGAAATACAAGGCAGAATAGCAATGTACATAAAAGATAAGTGAATTTTTTCATGATTAGTGTTTGTGTTTGTTGTTGATCTGAGTTTAGGTTTTAGTTGAATTAAAATTCATAAATGAACCATAAAATTAGTCACGACCAATAGAATTCTATAAATGAGTTTAGTATTCGTAGGATATTAAAAGTATTCGTAGTGATTGGGTTAGAATTCGAAATAAAATAAAATGTATTATTTACAATTAAAAGAAGTGTTTGTGATTGTTTTTTATTTGATTTACAAGGGTTTGTGGTTTATTGGTAAGGTAAAACCTTCCTTTGTAAGTAGAAAATATTGTAAACTATCAGGAAATTTTAGTTAATAAGAAAGAAGAGGGTATTAATAAAAAAAGAAAACCTCCTATTTGAAATATCAAATAAGAGGTTTAACACCATATATAACCGAGATTTTATTTTTTAGGATCCAAAATTGTTGTGATACGTTCTACAATATCTTGCAAATGATATCTTGTCATTGTGTTGGAACTTCTACCGATAGCATTTCTAACATTTCTACGTAGCGTGTTTAGTTCTGCACGTACAACTGCTCTAATGTCACTCTGTGATGCATTGACATTGGTGCGTTTTACAAAACGTCTGATATTCTCAGGAATTTTAGGTTGTTCTTTTGTCATTAAAAACTCCATTCTATCAATATATGCTCGCTGTAGATTACGACGATATACATCAATAGTTCTACCATTACGTAGCTCTGTCCATAATCCCGTTCGTAGTTCGGTCATCATATCCAGTAGGGTATAAGCTTCTCTATTATTTAAGGCTTCATTCTCGATTAATCGAGCCATTCTACCATGATCTAATAGGTTGTTTAAAGTTCTCACCTGGAAATTACGAATACGCTCGACATTACCAGCAGATTCAATTTTATCAAAGATATTTTTATCCAGTAACCAACTTGGAGTAGTAAAGAGTTGCTCATGTAAAAATTTCATAGCACGTTTCTGATTTGTTTTTGTTACATGAGAATATACAGCACCTTCTTGATCATAAGTTTTGAAATACTCATAGACTCCTCCAATATTAGAAGATACATGTCCCATATAACGATTGTACTGCCCTAATACTTGTCTGTACATAGTCCCAAGATCATCATAGTTTTTACCATCTTCTGCAGTCCATTTGATAAGATTAGGAACAATGCGTTTTAAATTTTTGATTCCATAAGTACTTGCGTTTACAGCATCATCACCAAGATCTTCAGTTTGCGAACTTGGATCAATTACACCAAATTGCTGTCTTCCAAATCGATACATTGGATCGTTTTGATGTTTGAGGATCCAGCTGTCTAGTGTTTTCTTTTCTCCTTCTGCAGTTTGATCATGTATTGGTCTGTACCCCCATCGTATGGCATGTTTATCATATATTCCGATATTTGGCATTAAAGCCACATCACCATCTCCTGGTTGTGCTACATAGTTAAAACGAGCATAGTCCATAATAGAAGGTGCAGTACCATATTTCTTGGTGAATTCAGGATTTCTTAAGGATTCCACGGGATAAGCTACACTACTACCCATATTATGAGGTAATCCCAAAGTATGACCCACTTCATGAGCAGATACAAATCGAATTAATCTCCCCATCACTTCATCCTTAAAAGCGACATCTTGCGCTTCTGGATTAATTGCAGCGGTTTGTACAAAAAACCAATTACGTAATAAGCTCATCACATTGTGATACCAATTAATATCACTTTCTAGTATTTCACCAGATCTTGGATCACTTACATGCGGCCCATTTGCATTTGGAATAGGAGAAGCGAGATAACGCACAACAGAATAGCGCACATCTTCCGGACTCCAATCAGGATCTTCTTCTTCTGTAGGAGGATCTTTGGCGATAATTGCATCTTTAAACCCAGCTTCTTCAAAAGCTACTTGCCAGTCTTCGATCCCCTGTTTGATATACGTTCTCCATTTTTTTGGTGTAGCACGGTCAATATAATATACGATTTGTTTTTTCGGAACTACCAATTCTCCGCGTTTAAACTTATCCATATCTTCATCACGCACCTCAAGCCTCCATCGATCCAGATAGCGCAACGTCTTACTTTCTTGTGCTTCTAACCCATAATCTACTTGTCCACGAGCAAACCATCCTACACGCTGATCAAAATATCTACGCTTCATAGGGGTTTTAGGTAGTAGAATCATAGAATTACTCATTTCTAAAGAGATAGAACCTGTACTTGTATTAGATGGCGGGTTAGCGGCATTATATGTTTTTACATGACGTGCCTCTATATTTAATGGGTAACTTCTAAGCGTATCAATATATGATCTGCTATCATCTAATTTTGAGATTTTAAATTGTTTGCGTCGACTGTCAGGAAGTCCAAGAGCTTTTACATCTTTTTTGTATAGATTAGTGACATCGATAACGGTAGCATTTTTTGATGTATCCAAAGAATCTTTATGAAAGGCCTTAATCGGGAAAGCATATAATACAGGTTCGAAATTAGAATTCTCAACAGCTTCGTGAATCGGCAAAGAGTCAGAAGCAAAGATTTGATGAGAAACTACTCTTAATAATATTTGCTTATTTTTTCGTTGCCATCGTAATACCTGTGTATTTTGTTTTCCACCACCAAATCCAATTCCGGTAGCTGTTTTGGCAATACGAGTGACCATAAGCATCTCCCGGTTTAGCAAAGAATCAGGAATTTCATAATAGTATTTATCATCTAAACTATGTACAGCAAATAGACCTTCATCGGTCTTAGCTTTTTTGGTAATGACCTCATTATAAGGTTTAATAGATTCTTTGCTTTTAGAGGGCTTTTTGGTTTCGGTAGAAGCCGTTTTTCCTTTTTGAGGTTGAAGAACAGAACAACCTGTAGTAATAACAGCTACTATACAAAATAGTAGCCTGAGTGTATTTTTGCGCATTGTGTCAATTTTTTTAATCCGCGGAAGGTAGTAAAATAACCATAACAGGTATGTGAAAGTATGGTTAAAGCTTTATTTTGATGAGGTTAGAGGTTTGAATTAGAAATTGTAAGTTTGATTAATGACTTATTTGATATTATTGATTCATGAGAGTTCTTGCCCATAAATTGTTTTTATATTCTTTTATAGCAAGCTCAAAGAATTGTTGAGCTTTAGTGGTGTTTTTTAGTCCTTTATTTCCTAAAGCTTTAAGATAGTAAGCAGAAGATCGTAATTTGTTATTTCTTGAAGAAGCATCTTCGATTGCAACACCTGTAATGTGCGTTCCTTTTTCTATAAGTTCTTCACCTTTGTCTAACAAGCTATTAAATAATTCGTTTGCTTTATCAATGTTGCCAAGTTTTTCAAAAGATTTAGCCTGAAAATAAAGTAAATCATACATGTACCTCGCATTTTTGGATTCGGTGCTTTTTTGATAATTCACCATTGCCTTTTCATTCATTGATAATTTATCATACGCTAAGCCCATATAATAATAAATGAGCGCATTTTTTTCATCAGTAGAAGATTTTCCCACTTCTAAGTTTTTGGGGTATACCAAAGCAGTTTCTAAATGAGTAATAGCTTCTTTGAATTTTTGATTATTAGCGAGCTGAATAGCTTTTAGTGTATATGTGTCTACATAGTGATGATAAATGCCTCGACCGCCTTCCCATGTTCTAAAATGATGGTTTTTAAGTAATTGTATGGCCTCATCATAATTCCCATTTAAGTTGTAGAGTTTGATAAGTGTTTTAGAACCAGAAACATCTTTTTTAACGATGTCTAAATGCTTTTGAAGAATATCGAGACATTCTCTAGAATCGATATTAGAGACATCGTAATATTTTGCTAATTCTGTAAACCAAAGAGGAATATCACTCTCTGCCTTGATAGCTTTGGTTATATAAGAAATTGCATTATCAGTACTATGTTGATGATAAAATGCTGCAAATGCTAAGTTACGCCATACCATAGGGATTTTATTTTCTATTTTGCTTGCCTTTTGCCAAGCCAAAATTGCATCATCTGGTCGATTGTCATAGAGTAGATTTCCCAGTAAATAATGAGCAGAAGCATTGAGTGGATCAATTTTAATTGCATTTTTAAGTACAATTTCAGTTTCTTGTCGGTAGGGAAAACAGTATGATAAAGAAGTGTTTTTGGCAAGTTTCAACATGGTATTTGCCTCTGATAGTTTATCAGCTTGAGTATAAAACCATGCCAGATAGTAATAAATTAATGGATTTTGTGGTTTCTTTAATGAGGATAAAAGGGTTATACCATCATCGATTAAGCCAGCATTCATATAATTTGTAGCAACTTCTAAATAGTTGTTGTTTACATCTTGCATGTTTTTATGCCATTTTGCCAATGAAGGAGCACCTTGTAAATGACTTTTTTCATAATAAGCAGAAAAGTTAAGGGGATCATATGCGATTAATTTATCTATCAATTCGGAAGCTTTTTCAGGAGCATTGAGTTTTCGTAGTAAAGCACTATATAGTACAACTATTCTCCCGTCCATAATATTGGTAGTGTATGCATTATGAATATATTCAAGTGCTTTTTTATAGTTTTTTTTAGTACTCTCCATCAAGGCTAATTGATAATATCCTGCTGAATACCATTGATAGTACCAAGTCGCCTGAGAGAAATTACGATAGGCTTCATCAGTTTTGCCAAGCTCTTTTTGAGCAATAGCCATATAATAGTAAAGTTCACCTTCTTTGGGTTGATAATATTGTATTTGTAGTTTATTAGCTGCTTTTTGTAAATATTGCAAGGCTTCTTGATATCTATACTGATGTAGTCGGCGTATACCCATAGCAATATTTATCCTGTAATTCTCAGGATCTTTTTTTAATCCTTTTAGGTAATAATCATCAGGGTTATGACCAGGACGAAAAAATTGTTCAACGAACCTACCTGTTAAATATAAATCTTCAACAGATTCTATGTCTTCTGGTCTTTTAGTTTTTTCTTGTGGCTTGGGTAATTTAGTTTTTTTTGATTTGTATGGTGCGTAAGAAACCAGAATATTCCCATCCTTATCTTTTAATTCTACATATAATTTATGTTCATCTATTTCTTTTTGGGGTGTGTAGCTTGTTGTAAAAGGAGTAGCAGGATCTATATCAATATCCTTTTTGATAATAATCTCATCATTATATTTTAAGGTTACTAAAGCTTGTTGAAAAGCTTTGGTGGTATTAAAACCATAAAATACTGTCTTTGGGCCTTTTAATTGAAGGGTTACAGAAGCATCAACTGTTGAGTTTTTTGAAATTTCGATATCTCGTAAAGGATACCAGTAATTTTTGGCGTCTTTTACTGAGTGCGGAGCAATCCAACTATAATCAGGTTGATTGTTAGAGAATGTTCCTGTCATAAGTTCTACATACGCTTTGTTATCATCGGTTAATTTGCGCCTAGCATTTTGACCAGCAAGACCAGGTCCGAATTGCCATAATTTTGAAGTTTTATTCTCATAAGGATCTCCAACATGCACTGTTCCTGCTTTTTGACTATAATCATAACCACCAATAAAACCTTCTGTACCATTCCAGAAAAAGAACGATTCTGGATTGGGATGGTTTTTCCACCAAGTAAGGTCAACACCAGAGGTATAATCTGTGTGATGATATTTTTTGTTAGATATAGGCCATCTTGTAAAACTTGTATTGTTGTGATACACCCCTATTTCCTGACTAGGAGGCCAGAATGTGCGAAAATCTTCATTAGCCGTTATTGCAACATTAGCCCAGAAAAGAAATGTCTTTGTTAATGTATTGGTATTATTTATCCGATAATCGGTTTCTATAAAAGAGCACCCTGGACGAAGAGTAATCCCAACAATGCCCCTAAGACGCATGGTTTTTTCAGTTTCTCCAATCCAAACGGTAACGCTTCCATCTTTATTTTTTACTATTGTATAATCACTGGGCAGCATAGAGGTAGTTCTGTGGTGATGAGGAAAACACCACTCAATACCACCAGAAACCCAGGCGCCAAGAGTACCAATGAGACTTGGCTTTATAACGCTGTTAGTATGAAATAATTCATGCCCGTTCGTTTTGTCTATTGCAGAAAACAACCTTCCTCCAAATTCAGGTAATATCTTTACTTTGATATATTCATTTTCTAAATACACCATATTGTAATCCATATCTACAAGAGAATCTCCCAAATTTGATTGTGAAGGATAAGGATACATTCGTCCTTCTGCACCTTGTACGCTTCTCCCTGTAAAAAAAATTGGACTACGTTCTTTTTCATGAATTTTATATGTAGGAATAATTTCTGTTCCTTCATACACTTTTACTTGCGAAAATGTACATAGAGATATTAGCCCTGCAAAAATGAAGATACACTTATTTTTCATGATGCTTTATAATATATTTAATTGTTGGTTTACACTAAATATGTGATCAATCAAGATACTTTTATTTTGTCAAAAAAGAAGTGCCATATTATCTAGTTTAGAGAGTAATTGTTCTAAAGTGTATAACAAATTACCTAATTGCCTTAGGGATATGAAAAACTATAAAAATCATGACATCTTTATTAGTTTCTATATAATCAATGTTTGATTAATAGTTCATATTAAAAAAAGATGAAGAGAATATTACTATCTTAATAGATTCAATGTCGTTTCATAAAGGTTAGTATGGTTTACCTTTGATTTTATCCAGGCATAAAAACTCATATCAAAAATATCTTCCTGTTCTGGGTTAGTGGATGAAATTAGAGAATTTTGAACTTTATATTTAAACTCTTCATTAGTCAATACCTCTGGAGTATGATAACATAGTGTTGCAAGTTTTAAAAACTCTAGAACTTGATTTTCATCATTTTTTTTAAGATGTGCCCCATGTTTCTTCTTAAAACTATTTACTCGAGATTCTACTACATCTATATGATCAAGTTCTATGTGTAATAGGATTTCGATAAGGTTTTTTTTGATTACCCACGAAATACCCCCTTTTTCGGTATACCAATGATCACTATGATAAAAATCATTAAGAGTACTCAATGCTTCTTTGAATCGTTGCTGTTGGAAGTAGCATACAATAAGACTCAATTTTAAGTCTAAAAGATATGTGATTTGATCTTTGTGCTTTTCATAATCAAAGTTTTCAAGGATTTGAATTGCGCGTTCTGCTTGATTTAAATAATTAAGATTAAAGGTTTCTAGTAAAGTATACTGGGGGAAAAATCGTCTGAAATATTTTTTTTGATGCTTTTCCATCTGAAGATGCATTAAAGAAAGATACTCCTGAGAAGTTTTAAAGTTTTTATTCCGAAAGTATGAATTGGCTACATAATATAAAATCTGAATATGGTAGAAGGAGTGTTTATCTATTAAATTTTCTTTGGCATCAATCTGATTATAAGTTTCTTCTACAAAAGGAAGTATAGAATAATAATCTCGGGTGATATGAGCAGTTTGATTCGTAATCTCAAGAATCTTAAATAAGGATCTAAAAGTAAGATCTTGGGTTATAGATAGCCCAAATTTGGTTAATGTATTTTTTATAATAGGAACGGCATCTCTTCGGTTTTTTAGAAGTTCATGCTGCACAGTAGCATAGAATAGATTTAAATTTTCTTCTTGTTGAAGTGATTTTTTGTTATTTCTAAACTTAGAGAATAAGTCTTCTATTACTATTCCAGAATTGAGATGAGCATATTGAACCTGTGTATAATATATTTCATTTAAGATACTGAAAAGGTCATAAGTTTTTGCCTTTTGTTCTGCTTTATGAATAGTCTTAAATGCAATTTTGTATTGTTTTTGTTCGAAGAAAATTCTACTTACGGTAAGTAACTTTAGAATTTCCATTTCTTCAGAGGTTTCTCCTTCAAAACTCTTGGAAGCAATAAAATCAATAAGTGTATCATGTAACCTTTTACTTAATGCATGATAAGCACCTTTAGCTCTTTTTCCATAAATCTGAATATCAAGATCCTGATGAGGTGATGTATTATCTAATAGTTTAAATAACTTAATGTTTTTGGTATCATTTCTCTTATTCTTTTGCCGGAGTAATGAGATAAAACTTCGCTTTTCTTCATTAGATAAAGTACGAATTATAGAAGAAATAGTATTCATTATATAGTAAGTATATTTTTAATAAAAGTACTGTAAATAATGATAAAATTGAATTTTAATATAATATATATCGTAAGTTTTTATTGAAAATTGAATTTTATTCTAGATCGAATCGTCGCACATTTGTCCTGTTCGAATAAACAATTGAACATTAAATTAATCATCAAAATCAATAATCATGGAGTATAAATTTAGTAATGACGTATCTGAGGATACTGTAAATGAAAAAGTTGAAAAGAAAGAAACAAAAGTATATGATCAAAAGCCGACTCCAGCATTTATTTCGGCATCTTGGTCTGCAGTATTTATAGGAATGGTTTCCTACTGCATTGGATTATGGAATGCAACAAGCATGGCGCTTAATGAAAAGGGGTACTATTTTACAATTCTATTATTTGGATTGTTTTCTGCAGTATCAGTGCAAAAAAGTGTTAGGGATAGATTAGAGGGAATTCCTGTAACTGATATGTATTATGGGATCAGTTGGTTTACGACAATAACCTCTATTCTGCTATTGGTTATCGGATTATGGAACGCTGACTTGGAACTTAGTGAAAAAGGATTTTATGGAATGTCTTTTACCTTGAGTTTATTTGCAGCCATTGCAGTGCAAAAGAATACTCGAGATAAGAAATTTATCGAAACCAGCGGGAAGTAATCAAAAAAGAGGAATCAAAAGAAGGAGCCTTAGGGGGGCTTGGGGCTTCTTGTTTTGATGATTAGAAAGGGCAGCCGTGCAGGCACGGTTGCCTTTTTGTAATAATTTTTAAAGATTAAGGTCTATTATAATAATTTTTTAATGCCATAAAGATGAAAAAAGTAGTATTTATAATTAACATATTAGCTTTTGCAATTACTTTAATTGGACATATGTTATCCGGTTTTGGAACAATGAAATATGAGTTGTATGGATTAATATCTCAGTTTTGTTTAGGGTTAATTCAAGTTGTAATGGGATTAGGTTTCTTCATAAGATGGGAAAAAACATAGTCTTAGAGTCAGAAGAGGATTACTTATATATTGGGGAATCGTTGTAGCATACTTTTTTATAGGCATACAAGGATCTATAGATGATGTAATTCTTTTTGGAGTTATGCCTATGAGTATTGCAGCATATTTTACAGCGATTACATTTTTTAATATTAAAAATAAAATAGCTGATACTCTATCTATTAATTCCTGAGAGAACGGGACAAAAAAGAGTGTGACATGGCTAAAGAATTAATCCATACAATAATTTATGAGTATTCCTATATATGGCTTTACGGACTTACGTTTTTGTATTTCTTTTTTCTTTATTTTGGGATTGCTCCCATATTTGAAAAGGCATGTCTATGGTTAGAAAGTAAAAAAGTTGTCCATAGAATTCTAAAAAAAGAAGCCACAAAAAGACAAAAGAATGTCGAGAAGTTGCATGCTCTGAAATCAATTTTTGTTTTTGGATTTTCTGTACTTCCTGTGGTGTATTGTATAAGAACAAATACGATAGTCTTACTACCTGATACATTTTTGAATATTATATTAGGTGTTGCATTGCTCACAATATGGAATGAGATTCATTTTTTTGTGATTCATCGTATAATGCACATTCCTTTTTTTATGAAACATGTGCATAAAGTGCATCATAAATCTATAATACCAACTGTGTATTCTGTGTATAGCTTTCATTGGTTTGAAGCTTTGTTGCTAAGTACAGTTCCTATTACATTGCTTCCATTCATTCCATTTTCTCCAGTTGCTGTTTTTCTATATCCTTTAGCCAGTATATTATTAAATTATTCTGGGCATTGTAATTACAGATTCGGAACAGGAAAAGGAACTGGTTGGAAATTGTTTGGAACCAGACACAATGCACATCACAGTGAATTCAGGAAAAACTACGGATTTGCATCTAATATCTTAGATCAATTAAATCATAAAATAAGCCGGTTAAGGCAATCAAAAAAATAAAAAGATTTAAACGTATGAAAAATGTATATATAACAAGTTCTGGTGTCTATTTACCAAATAAGCCTATTTCAAATGATGAAATAGAACATTATTTAGGTGAAATTAATGGAGAAAAGAGCGCAGTAAAAGACCGTATATTAAAGCAAAACGGAATTAAACAACGATATTTTGCACTAAATACAAAACAAGAAAGTACACATTCTAATGCTCAACTGGCAGTAAACGCAATAGAACAAGCCATTGCGAAAAGTAGTTTGAGTCAAAAAGAAATAGAGCTTTTGTCAACCGGAACAACACAAGGAGATTTACCTGTTCCTGGATTTGCAAGTATGGTGCATGGAGGATTAAATTCAGCTGCTTGTGAGGTAGCAAGTTTTCAAAGTGTATGTGCAAGTAGCATGATGGCTTTAAAGAATGCTTATGTGCAAATAAAAAGTGAAGAGAAACAAAATGCAGTTTGTGTGGGAAGTGAATTTGCAAGCAGACTTTTTAAAGCTTCCAGATTTGAAGCTCAAAAAATGAAATCAGTTCCTTTTGATACAGAATTTTTAAGATGGATGCTTTCAGACGGAGCTGGCGCATTGGTGTTAGAGAATAAGAAAAGTATAAAAGGAATATCCTTAAAGATCGAATGGATAGATTTAAAATCACACGCACATACCTTTCCTGTATGCATGTATACCGGGAAAAATAGTAACCAAAACGAAGCAGAGAAAACATGGTTGGATTATGCTGACTATGAATCGGCATCAAAAGATGGAGCAATAAATCTTAAACAGGATGTTCGACTACTTAATAAAGTAGTACAAACAGGAGTGAGTCACTATTTTGAACTTATCGATAAAGGGATGATTACTCCCAAAGATATAGATTGGTTATGCTGTCATTATTCATCAGAATATTTTAAAAAACCGATAAAGGATCTTATGGAAAAAGGCGGAGGGGAGATTGCAGAAGAGAAATGGTTTAGTAACCTGGTAAGTAAAGGAAATACCGGGGCAGCATCAATATTTATTATGTTAGAAGAGTTGATGTATTCTGGTAAGTTAAAAGAAGGACAATCTATATTGTGTATGGTGCCCGAAAGCGGTCGCTTTATCACCTCATTTATGAAACTTACGGTTGTAGGGCATAATGATGTGACACAGAAAAGTTACCCGATTAGAGAAATAGAAGCGCCAGAGTTAAACCTTAATTCTGATGATGTATCACAATGGTTAGTGAGAAACCTTTCTCGGATTTGGATTGATTTTGAAGCTAATTTATTAAAAGTGCCAATTGTTCAAAAAATACATAATAAAACGTTGAGTATAGACGATTATAAGTTGTTGTTAATGGATTTAAGACAGCAAGTGATAGATGGTTCGCAATGGATATCTAGAGCAGCTTCTAATATTGGTATCGAATTATTTGATCTTCGTTCTGCTTTTATAAAACATACCGCTGCAGAGCATAAGGATTATCAAATGTTAGAACTAAATTTTGAAAACCTGGGAGAATCTGTTACCAAAATTCATTCTGGAGAAAAAAATATTGGGAGTATAGGACTATCTTCTTTTATGTTTCAGCAAGCCAGTAAACCTAATCCGATAGATCTTTTAGGAGCTATGTTTATCATAGAAGGTATTGGCAAAAGATTGGCAGCGCATTGGGGTACAATGATAAAAGATCAACTTGACCTTAAAGACAATCAAGTTTCTTTTTTTACCTACCACGGTGTGGCAGACGAAAAACATTTTGAAAATTTAGAAAAAGCTTTAAACCATCCTTTGATGCATATGGACCTAGCTAAAAAAATTGTAAAGACCGCTAAGACAACGGCACTTTTGTATGAAATGCAATTAAACGAATTAGGTAATTATTAATTAATAATACAAACCGATGAAAAAAGATATATTCGAAATCGCAGAACACGATAGCAGAGATCCTAACCCATGGTTAGCACTATACCTGGATAATAGTATCCCCATAAATGATACAACAAAAAGAGCATTGATGTCTGATAATGACTCTAGATCGGCGAGATACTTAAGGCCCTTGCTTGTATTTTGGTCAAAAATCACCATGTTTTTTATCCATGTCTTAAAGTTTTTCTTTCCAAAATTGTTTAACTCATCAAGGTTTTTGCACATTATTTTGGCTTGGGGACTTAAGCGTTTTGTAAGTCCAAATGCTAATTTGTTGATATTTAGACATTTTCATGTAGGGAGTGAGATTTTAGAGTTTATAGCAGGTAACATTGAAGGTGTGGAAGTGAAAACAAGTCCGTTAAAACCAAAAGATTTTAATGATGTGAAAGATGATCTGTTTCTTAATCATGATTTAAACTTATTCAACTTTGTTATTAATTTAAATAGTGAATTAAAAGATAAGAATGTAACTATTGGTTTTGTAGAAAAGTTGAATACCTCAATGATTTCTGAAGATCAATTTGATCATATTAAGTTTCCGAATAAATGGACAAATATTTTGGATTTAAGATCTGCTATAGAACTTTTTACCCCATTTTATCAACTTTTTCTAACGGCAAATGATTTTGTAAGAGCTTCTAATTCTTTACAATTAGATGAAACTATTGCGGTTTATGTTTCTCAAATATTAGGTACTCCAGGACATTTGGGATTAGTGAATAACAAACATCCAATGGTGCCTAGAAGTACATATTCTGCTGCGTATAACTTAGTGTTACATGGCTTGGCAGCAGAGACGTTACATGAAATTCTGGTGAATATTAAAAAGGAAAATGTAAGTGATGGTATTATGATGCCAAAAAAGAAATAGTAATAATATGTCGTAGATAAAACACAATTTAAAACTATAGGTTATTTTCATAACTAAATGATATTATATTATGAGTTCAAAATTTAATAAAGAGCTGCAAATTTTAGTCAGGGATAATGTAATTTCTCCTGAGATTTCAAGTAAGATTGAAAAATATTATGCAAATAAAGCTGAGGGGAAACCGAATTCTTTATTTATGATTTTTGGAGTTTTTGGGGCATTACTGATAGGTTCTGGTATTATTTTAATGTTGGCACACAATTGGGATGATTTCTCTAGATTAACAAAAACCATTCTGGCGTTTGTTCCTCTAGTTATAGGGCAGGCTATGGCAGGTTTTTCTATCCTTAAAAACAAAAGTAACACCTGGAAAGAGGCTTCAGGGACATTTCTATTTTTCTCTGTGGGAGCAAGTATCTCCTTGGTAAGTCAAATTTATAATATCCCAGGAGAATTAGGATCTTTCCTGCTTACCTGGGTTGTACTTTGCTTACCCTTAATATATCTTTTACGGTCACATGCAGTGACACTATTAGTGATAGTCACAAGTACATATTATGCTGTACAAGTGGGAGTATGGGATTACAGGTGTCATGCAACGCCTTGGTTATATCTAATTTTCCTTTTGGGAGTAATTCCTCATTATTGGAATATTTTAAAAAGAAATGTGTCGGGTAATGCTGTAACTATTTTTAATTGGATATTACCGATAAGTGTAGTTGTAGCATTGAGTGCCTTTGTAGGAAATGGAGATGTTTTAGGGTTTGTGATGTATATTATTATGTTCGGACTACTATATAATATTGGAAGACTTTCAATATTTAAAGAATTAAGAACCCTTAGAAACGGATTTCTAATTATCGGTTCATTAGGATCGGTTATATGTCTTATGATCTTTACATTTCGTTGGATATGGGAGGACGTACCTGATCAATTTAATTATGATGCACAAGAAGTTTATACAACGATCGTTTTGGCAATAGTAACGTTATCGGTTTTGGGATATGCTACTTTTAAAAAAGGAATACGCTCAATTAATCTTTTTCAGATAGCTTTTATCATCTTTGGATTGGTATATTTTTTACTTTCTTCTACAGGGATTATACCTATCATACTCATGAATCTATTGGTATTTGCTTTAGGAATGTCTGCAATTAGAATTGGAGCAAATAAATTTAATTTCGGAATTCTTAATTTCGGACTTCTTATTATCTCTATACTTATCATTTGCAGATTTTTTGATACAGGAATGAGTTTTGTGATTAGAGGAATTTTGTTCGTTTTGGTAGGAGCAGGATTCTTTTTAACGAATTATATCATGTTAAAAAAACAAAAGGTTAAAAAACAGTAAACAAAAACAAATGAAAACAACATATATATTTATAGGGTTTATAGCATTGGCATTAGTGCAGATTTTTGCTCCGCTAAAGATGATTTATGATAACGAAGATATTTTGACTTCTGGCACAGTATACAAGTTCAAGACTCGTCCGATTGATCCTACAGATCCATTTAGAGGGAAATATGTCACACTTCAATTCCAAATAAATTCTTTTGCAACCTCAGATTCTACTTATGTAAAAGGGGATAAAATACGAGTATATATTGAGAATGATGAAGATGGTTTTGCCAAAATTTATCAAATAAGTAAAGAACCTCTAGATATCAAGAATGATTATGTTAAGGCTCAGGTTACCTATGTATATCCAGACCGTGTAACTTTCGAATTACCTTTTAATAGATTTTATATGGAGGAGACCAAAGCTTATGATGCAGAAAAAGCATATGCCAAGGCGAATAGGGATGGTGTAATCGATAATGTGTATGCCTTAGTATATATTAAAAATGGTCAATCGGTTCTTGATAATTTGATTATTGATAATATGCCAATACAGGAATATGTAGAATAATTTTATACTTTTTTTGGATTTTTAATTAAACCTTTTTTTAATAATAAAGTCTTAAGTAGTAAGAAACCAAAATACTATGAATATGAAAAGGATATTAAAAATTATTGTACCTGTTTTATTATTTGGATTTTTAATGACATCATGTGCTACTACTGCAGCAACTCGTCCAACACGTGGAGTTGTAGTTACGAAGGTGCACAATCCAAAAATTATAATGCATAAAAATGTACGTTATTATAGAAGTAATGGTGTGTGGTATGTTAAAAAGAACAGATCATATAGAAGGGTTACAGCTCCCGTTGGAGTTAGAGTAACTACGTTACCAAGAGGGTATAGAGTAGTAAGAGTAAGAGGAGTACAGTATTATAAGTGTGGTGGAGTATACTATAAGAGATCTGGTAAAAGGTATATTGTTGTTAACGTTTAGTTGAATTGAGTTGGTTAGTTAATTGATTGATAAATCTCAGGGTTCAATGGAGTCCTGAGATTTTTGTTTTGAGATACAGGTTAAAAGTATAGTGAAGTTTTATTCTGAAGGTTGAGAATCGTAAACAATTACTTTCTTCCATAGATTTGAAGATTCCTTGATAAATAATAAATGAGCTTCTTCTTTTTGATATTGCTCTTGTGCCTCTGCCGAAGAGAATGTCACAAGTAAAGAATATGTAAAAGAACCGTCTACAACATCTCTGGATGCACTTGGAGGAGTGCCAATAAAATTGGTTTTGGCATATTTAGAAGTATTCAGGAATTTTTTTAATGACGTTTCAAAAGCCATTCGATCCTCTTTACTGTCAGGATTATTTAACCAGAAATAGACAGTATGAACAAAATTCTTATCAAAATCATTTTTATCTTGACAAGCAGAGATAATTGTCATTAATGTAATCATGAAAAATAGACTTCGTATCATTATTTCTTTTTTTAGAAGATGCCAAAAACGATAGTTTACCAAGCCTCCTCTATCTTTATACGCTCTCCGTTTCGATAGGAAGCTATAAAAGCATTTCTAAACCCTAATCCAACCAATTCTCTTCTAAATTTTTTGGCTTCATTAAGAGTTTCAAAGTTCCCTAAAGCGTATTTGTTAAACCCTCCGCTCTTGATTTCTCTAAAATTCACAAAATTATCAGAATACAAAGAAAGATCTTTACTCTCAAAAGCACCAATCTGGACAGCATAGATTAATTCACCGGATATAGAACCCTGACTAGCATTTTCACCATCAGAACCATTCAATTCCTGGTTCATAGAAAGATTTTGAATCGTTTCTTGTAACTCAGCAATTTTGGTCTCCTGAAGAGCAATTTTTGATTTATGCTCTTTTTGAGATACCATATTTGCAGGAGTATTAAACTTCATAAAATATACGGTTCCAGCGACGCCGAGCAATGCAATAATACCAAGTATGATTGTTGCAATTTTAAATTTTTGAGATTTTTCCTGCTCGTCTTTTACAGCTTTATTACGCGTATAGTCAGCAGAGCGTTTAGCTTCTTCAGCATTTTCTATCTGATCTTTATACTGTTGTAGTTCTTCGTCGGTTATAAAAGGCATCTGATTCGTATTTAGAGACTCAAATATAGTGGATTCTTATAAAACTTTAAGATTTTATAAATCTTAGATAACCTTTTATTCCTATTTCAAGAAAACCATAAGTACTTAAACATAATAAAAGTAAGGTTTATTTAATCCAAGGATAACGTTTACATATGAAAGCAAAAATATCTTTGAAAAGCAAAAAAGGTAAAAATGAATAGAAGAAAATTTTTTGAAAAATCACTTTTGGCAACTGGAGGTTTGATGCTGGCATCAATATATATTAGTTGCAATGATGATGATGATCAACCCAATATTGAAATACCAGATTTAACTACAGATAATTTCTTTGAAGGAGTGGCGAGTTTTGATCCCAAAAGTACTAGTGTTATTATTTGGTCTAGATTTACACCCACAGCTTCTCAATCAACAGAGATTAAGATTAATTGGCAAGTGGCTACTAATGCAAATTTTGAAAACGTAATACGAAGTGGTGAATTTTCGACTTCTGCAGATCGGGATTATACGATTGCTATTGACGTACAGGAGTTAACATCAAACAGTAAGTTTTATTATAGATTCTTTGATTTGTCCACAGAAACAGTATCAGTTACAGGAGAAACGATAACCTTACCAGCAAAAGGAGATGCTGTTTCAGATGTTAAACTGGCAGTATGTTCATGCGCGAATTATGCAGCAGGACTTTTTAATGTTTACGAAGCCATTGCAAATTCTGATGTTGATGTGATTGTACACCTTGGAGATTATATTTATGAATATGGAGAAGGAGAATACGGAACAAATGAAAATACAGTAGCATTAGATAGAGTACATAGTCCGAAAAATGAAATTATAACCTTAGAGGATTATAGAAATAGATACAAGCAATATAGGGGAGATAAGCAATTACAGTTAGCACATCAGAAGAAACCTTTTATTTGTGTATGGGATGATCATGAAATCACAAATGATGCATATAAAGATGGAGCAGAAAATCATCAGGATAATGAAGGGGTATATGAAACAAGAAAACAGACTGCAATAAAGGTTTATAGTGAATATTTACCTATAATATCTACAGACCCGGCAAAAATATATAGGTCTTTTGATTTTGGATCTATAGTGAGTCTTCATATGTTGGATACAAGGATTATAGGAAGAGATAAACAATTATCATATAATGACTTTTTTGATGCTACTACAGGACAATTAGATGGTTTGGCTTTTCAAGCTGCATTACAAGATCCAACCAGAAGTTTATTAGGATCTGATCAGTTAACCTGGTTATCGGGAGTGATATCTGGTAGTAGTGCTACCTGGCAAGTATTGGGTCAACAAGTGTTAATGGGCAAAATGTTTATGCCTGCAGAATTACTAATTCTATTAGGTAGGATTATTGGAGAAGTAAGCGCTACAGGAACTGTATCTAGTGCAACATCAGTAGCGTTTCAGACAGCATTAACAGAACTAACAACAATTAAGGGAAGGGTATTAGCTGGAGATACTACGGTTACGACAGCAGAAATGGCTAGAGTAAATACTGTTGTTCCGTATAACCTTGATGCGTGGGATGGATACTCTGTAGAAAGAGAGCAGCTTTTTACTGCACTTGGAGGAAAGAAAACGGTATGTCTGGCGGGAGATACACATAATGCCTGGTACAGTGTTTTAAAAGATATAAATGGAGATGAGGTTGGTGTTGAGTTTGCAACATCCTCTGTAACTTCTCCCGGATTAGAACAATATATAGGATTGGATACAGCAGCAGTGGCTGGTTTTGAACAGTCTTTGGAAGTGTTAATTAATGATCTACAATATACAGATGTATCTAGTAGAGGGTATCTAAAAGTGACATTTACAGCAGGAGAGGCTAATGCACAATGGAATATTATTAGCACAATTGCTCAAGAAGGATATAACGAAACTGTAGGGAATACAGCTTCGTATATTTAGAATTTGTTTTTAATAAGGGGAAAAACGCAACCGGTAAGGTTGCGTTTTTTTATCACTTTAATTAGTTGTTTTTGTTTATTCTGTCACTTCTATAATTAGGCTGTCATCAGTTTTTGTGACTTTTGTTAAGCCTAATTTAGAAAGTCCTTTTAAGCCTTTATCCCAGCCTTTATTACTTAAACCTGCAGCATTTTTAAGGTCTGTTAAGGCCATGCGTTGTTCTTTTTTAAGAATATCAAAGATTGCCTTTTCATTATCATTAAGTTCTACCTGCTTTTTCTCTGGACGCATCTGCGGGAAGAATAGTACTTCCTGAATAGATTGATTATTAGTCATAAACATAGCCAATCGATCAATACCTATACCTATACCAGAGGTAGGAGGCATACCATATTCTAAGGCACGTAAGAAATCCTGATCTATAAACATAGCTTCATCATCTCCTTTTTCTGAGAGTTGAAGTTGATCTTCAAAACGCTCACGTTGATCAATAGGATCATTAAGCTCTGTATATGCATTTGCCAATTCCTTACCATTAACCATTAATTCGAAACGCTCAGTAAGTCCTTCTTTAGACCTATGCTTTTTGGTTAGAGGACTCATCTCTACAGGATAGTCAATAATAAATGTAGGTTGGATATAATTTCCTTCACATTTTTCACCAAAAATTTCGTCTATCATTTTTCCAATCCCCATAGTTTCATCAACCTCAAGACCTAAAGCTTTTGCTGCTTCGCGAATTTCGGTTTCGCTTTTTTGATAAAGATCATATCCAGTATGCTCTTTTATGGCATCCAAAATACCAATACGCTTATAAGGAGCTTTATAATTAATTACATTTTCTCCAAACTGTACTTCAGTAGTTCCGTGCAGTTTGATGGCTACTTTTTCCAGTAATTTTTCTGTGGTATCCATCATCCAATGGTAGTCTTTGTAAGCTGCATACATTTCCATAACCGTAAATTCTGGATTGTGTGTACGATCCATACCTTCATTACGAAAATCTTTTGCAAACTCATATACTCCATCAAATCCTCCTACAATAAGACGTTTTAAGTATAGTTCATTAGCGATACGCAAGTAAAGCGGTATATCCAATGCATTGTGATGCGTCATAAAGGGCCGAGCAGCTGCTCCTCCGGGGATAGGCTGAAGAATAGGGGTTTCAACTTCCAAAAACCCCATTTCATTATAAAAATCCCGAATAGTATTTACAATCTGTGTACGCTTTACAAAAGTATCTCTAACCTTAGGGTTAACAACCAAATCAGCATAACGTTGACGATATCGTAACTCAGGATCATTAAATTCATCGAAAATATTTCCGTCTTTATCAGTTTTAGGCAGAGGAAGAGGTTTTAAAGATTTACTTAATAACGTAAAATCTTTAACCAATACAGTTTTCTCTCCTACCTGAGTAGTAAAAAGTTCTCCTTCGATACCGATAAAATCACCTATATCCAATAACTTTTTATAGACTTCATTGTATTTGGTTTTATCATCACCTGTGCAAATCTCATCTCTGTTAAAATAGACCTGAATTCGCCCATCTGTATCTTGTAATTCTGCAAAAGAAGCTTTTCCCTGAATCCTTCTGGACATTAATCTACCTGCAATAATTACCTTTTTACCCTCTTCGAACTTGTTCTTTATCTGTTTAGAGGTATGGTCTACCGGGTATAATGGCGCCGGATAAGGATCAATACCTAGATTACGCAATGCGTTTAATTTCTCTCTTCTTACAAGTTCTTGTTCTGATAATTGCATGGATTCTTCATTTTAAAGGCACAAAAGTAGCCTATTTGAAGAATTTAAAGAAAAGTCTGCTTAAAAACTTTTACCCCTGATTCACAGTCGTTCTTAATTCTTTAATTTTGTTTTGTATTTCTTCGTTATTATCAAACTCTAATGATTTTTCATAATACTTGATTGCACTGGCTTTATTCTTCATTTGAACATGCTTATTTGCAAGACTAACATAAACATAACTCTCTTTTGGAAACAATATGGTATTAAAGCTTAATATTGTTATGGCCTCATTTTTTTTTATTAGCAAAGAATAAAACATTAGCATAGGTGTTTAATTCATATAGATTCTCGACGTTGTCTTTAAATTGTTTTGCTATCTTTTTTCCATTTTTGGATATGTATAAAGCTCCCTTTTTTTCAAGAATATCATTTAATAATAGGACAGATTTGTATTTTGAAATGTAGTTGCCTGATACTATGGCTAGCATATCTTCTTCCAAAGTGTCTATGGGAGATTCTACAATTCGGTTAATTTCTTTACCATCTTTATAAAAAATAAAGGTAGGTACTCTATGTATATTAAGACCTTCGTGCTCTCCGCCAGGACTCTGTTTGTAGGCTTCTCGACTTCGGTCAACAGCAATAGTAGTAAGACGATCAAGAGGGAAATTGCTGTTTTCTAATATTTTATAAAAACGAGGTACCTCACGCTTACTATCTCCGCACCAGGTACCCATAAAAAGTTTGATGGTATACTGTTGAAGCTCTGTTTTTAATGAATCTATGCTATTCTGATTAGGTGTGTATGCAGTATAGTTTTTTGAAAACCAGTGGTTATATGGATTTTGATTAAGCCCATGATTGCTGATTTTACCAAGGAGCATTGGGGAATTTTCTTCTATGTTAACTTCACGATTAAAAGATTGTGCTGTGAGTGTTTTTGCGGATAAGATTAAGAATATAATAAAATATACTAATGCTTTCATTTATAGTAAGTTTAAGTGGTTGTAAACTATGGTTGTTAATCTAAAGAAACCCTTTCCATTCAGAAGGGTTTCTTTGTATAAGATTCTAAATCCTTTATTTGCTTAAAGGAATACCACTGGCAACTGATTTTTTCTTAGGAGTAACCATGGCTTTAATTTTTAGAGTTTCTTTACCAGTTGTGGTATTAGCAGTTATGGTAACTTTCTTATTCTGTAGATTAGGCTTACCATTAGAATTGAAGGTTACCAGCATATCTCCTGTTGCTCCCGGAGCAATAGGTTCTTTTGACCATTTAGAAACGGTACATCCACAGCTACCTTTTGCACTTATGATTACCAAAGGAGCATTACCGGTATTAGTAAAAGTAAATTTATGTTCTACAATATCACCTTCATCAATAATTCCAAAATCATGATTGGTTTTATCAAAAGTCATTACCGGTAACAGTTTGGCTTTTGCATCTCTAACATTAGCCATAGCCACATTTTCAGGTTTTATTTTACTAGAGGCATTATTGGTACAGGATGTAAGTACACTAATAGAAATTACAGATAAAATTAAAAGGACTCTTTTCATTATTCTTGTTTTTAATTCATAAATAGATATGTGATCAAAAATCAAGATAAGGGAGAGTAAAATCAATAAAACTGGGTTTGAAATGGGGACTAGATCCCGGGTGGAATTTTACTTATTTGTTGATATATAGTGATTTAACTTCTTCTCTGGAGCGAACATCTAGTTTTTTGTATAAATTATTGATATGGGTTTTTATTGTACTTATGCTTACAAACATAGAGGCGGCAATTTCCTTATTGGTCTTATCTTCAAGAATGAAATCTAATACTTTTTGCTCCTGCTGTGTAAGATTTTTTCCAAAGCTTGGATATACGTTATTTTTCCTTCGAGATTTTACAAATTGAAAAATATTAAGTGTTACCGAAGAAATTAATAGAATCAATACTAACCATAGCCAATAGTTTTTAGGAGCAGTTTTTCCAGAACTAATTAAGAACTTATCCGAAGCTAATTCTGCTTTATATTGAGTTGTATATGTATTATTAGAGTATTTTTCCTCAAGTCGCTCTAACAATTGATCATAGTACAAATTATGCTTTAGGTCATCAAGATAGTAAGCGTGTAAATTATTTGCCTTATCAGATAGAAAAGCATATATATAAAGTTCTGTAAGTGGTTCGCCTTGATCTCGTGCATAACGTTGTAAAGTAGAGAACCATTTTTTTGTATTTATTTTTCGATTAGTTTCACTTCTATAGGAAGCAAAGGCAAAACGCATTTCACCAATAATTGAATCTACTTTTATAAAAGCATTGCTCTTTTGATTATTCGAAATAATTTTACAAAACATTTCTTTGTCAAAAGAAAAAGGTAGTGTGAGCGTATCATTATTGTTAGCAATGAATAGGATTTCTTTACTATCCGAGCAAAATCCATTAAAATGCACTGCTTTTTTTTCGTGCTCAGAGCAATTTTCCATGTGTATTCTATACATACAGTTTTCTGATGGGAGATTGTCACCAGAAAAACTAAAATACCCCAAAGAGTCACTAGTTACTTTTTGAATAATTTGCTCAGGATATATTCCTGATAATTGACGGTAATCTTCGATTAATGATAGATAGATATCTCCAGACCAATTTTGCTTATCAACATATCCAGAAAATTCGTATTGTGCGAATAGCATTTTGGGACTCGCGAATAGAATAAAGTAGAGAATAAGGTATTGAAATTTCATGTTAATCATAAAACTAGTTGAAAATATAGAGATTAATTTTACAATAATATTGTAACATAATAAAATTCTTGAATACATATAATTATAACATTTAATTTATTTAGACTACTAATTATGAGTATTTGGAGAGTTTTGTTGGCTATTTTTTTTCCTCCTTTAGCAATATTGGATAAAGGTTGCGGGTCAGTTTTAATAGTTTTATTATTAACCATTTGCGGTTGGGTTCCTGGTGTAATTGCCGCATTGGTAATACTTAATAATCCAAAATAATCCATAAATCTTTCATAGCTTTGGATGACCAGTGGCAGTTAAGTTGATTGACTTAAAATGTGGCACACATTTCGCTGAATAAAATAAAAAACCAAAGATTTATGATAAAAAAAGTACTTATATGTTTGCTAATTGTGCTATTGGCAAGTTGTTCTTCAGTAAAAAAATACAATCAACAGATTAGTACATTACATAGCCCAGAACAAGTACGTAGCGATATTGATTTTGCATATCATAAGTTGCAAAGGTTACATCCTGATTTATATTGGTATATTAGTAAAGATTCATTAGATCAAAAAATAAATGAATTAAAAGCTAGTGTACAACAACCTATATCCAGTTTAGAGTTTTATAAGCAATTTGCACCGGTAGTGGCTAGTATTAGGCAAGGGCATACGGCTATTTATTCTCCAAGAACTAAGCAAACCAGAAAAGAAAAAAAAATTAGAGGAAAAAGAAGTTCTCCTTTTAGATCTTTAGCATTTCGTGGGATTGATAATAAGCTATTTGTAAATAAGATTTATGGTAAAGACAGCACTGTTGTGGTAGGTTCTGAGCTATTGAGTGTGGATAATGAAAAAACAAGTGATTTATTAGATTCTTTTCAGAAGTTACATACAGGAGATGGGTATAATACTACTTTTATTCCTCAATATACGAGTAGAGGGTTTGGCTTTCTTTATACCCGAACACATCAACAAAAAGACAGTGTGTTAATGAGATTAAAAACTAATGATAGTGTTTATTCGCGTTATTTGTATGCCAATTATAGTAAAGAGAAAAAGGTTTTAAACAAGGATACAGTGGTAGTCCCAGCTGTAAAAATTAGTAAATCAGAAAAAAAAATAATTAAAAAAGAGAATAAGAGATTACGGAAGCATTATAATAAATATGGTTTTGATAAGTATAAAAAAGAATACAATAGAAATTTTAGGTTTATAGCTTCTGATACTGCTCCTAGCATTGTGTATATGAAAATCAGACGCTTTACCAAAGGCAATTATAAAGATTTTTACAAGGAAAGTTTTTCAAAAATTGATTCAGCAAATTGTAAGAACTTAGTTATTGACTTAAGAGGGAATTTAGGCGGAAGGCTTGCAGAGATAGATGAGCTTTATTCGTATTTGACCAATAAAAAATATGTGTTTATCGAAAAAGCAAAAATGACACAACGTATGAGCTTTCTATATCCATTATTTCATAGTAAATCATGGTTGCAAAAAACAGGGACAACGTTGTTGTTACCTGTACTATCTGTGTATCAAATGTTTAAAGTTAAAAAAGAAAATGGAGATCCATATTTTAATTTTAAATATAGTAGACTTAGAGAACCAAAACCTAATTCTTTTGATGGTAAAATTTATGTTTTAATTGATGGAGAAAGTTTTTCAGCAAGTAGTATATTATCGACTCATTTAAAAGCTACAAAACGTGCTACTTTTGTAGGAAAAGAAACCGGTGGAGCCTACAACGGTACTATTGCAGGTTTTTTTGCGATAATTGAACTTCCAAATTCAAAAATAAATATGAGAGTAGGGCTGATGAAAATAAATGCTCCTCATACTATCCAACCCGATGGTTTTGGAATTAAGCCTGATGTTTACATTGAAAAAATCTCAAAGGAAAAAGATAATAAAATGGATTGGGTAATTAGAGATATACAAGAATCTAACTAGTGTTTTTTTAAGTTTTTGTATCGTGTTACCTAAGAATAAAATAAGGTTCGTTGTTCACTTTTTTTAATCGTTGTATATTCGTTAAGCTTTTGTAAGTATAAACAAACTACTCATAAACAAAGAAAATGGCTAAAGGTTTTAAGAAATCTCTTGACAAGGATGATCATAATTTTGATACGATTTAGAAACCTGAATAAATATGAATATAATATGAAAAGATTTTATTACGGTATTTTAACTATGGTTTCTGCCTTACTTTTGGTAGGATGTCATTTTTCTGAGAATTTAGATTTAAATGAAGACGGAACCGGAAAAATTTCGATAAATTTTGATGGTTCAGAATTGATGAAAATGGGAGGAGATAAAGTTTCTGAAGGAAAAAAGGAGGAAATAGATTCGATATTAGTTTTTAAAGACTTTTTAGAAAAAAATAAAGATAACCCGTTGTGCATTTAGAAAAAGTTGCGCAAACTGCTAAAAGGCAGTAAATTGTAGTTACGACACTATAATTCATATGCACAACTTTCAAGCAAATTACGATAAAATACTCAAGGTTTTAAAAGGA
>NZ_VLNR01000078.1 GCF_007489275.1 Aquimarina algiphila | reverse complement strand
AATAAAAGACCACATTGGAGTCTTAATTTAAAAACACCTAATTTTATACATAACAAAAAATCCTGTGAAGCTAGCTTCACAGGACTAAATTAAATATCGTAAAATTGTCAACCTATTTTAGGACGACTCACTAATAATTTTGTTTTTGAGCATTAACAATACCTACAGAAAATATAAACTAATTTTCTCGTATTTTTACCCCACACACATAATTAATTATCTACACATTTCATGAAAAGAATACTTTCGATAGCAATACTACTCTTTTGTATTATAGCTTGTAATTCAACAAAAACTACCACAACTCAAACCTCAAGTACTAACAAGAAGGCAAGTAATTCTCAAGACTATGCTAATACAATAACGGCCGAAGATCTAAAAACTGCTTTATATACATATGCGTCAGATGAATTTGAAGGAAGAGAAACGGGCAAACCAGGACAAAAAAAAGCGATTAATTTTTTAAAGGATCATTATATAAAGTATGGTGTCCCAGCAGCAAAAACTGATGGAAATTACTTTCAAAATGTACCTTTGGATTTGATCGATGTGCCTGGAGTGCAATTAACTATTGATGGTAAGTCCTTTGTTTATGTTGAAGATTTAGTGTCTGTTTCTACTAGCAAAACAGATCAATTATCAACAGATGAAATTATCTATGCTGGTTTTGGTATAGAAGATGAAAACGTATCTAGCTATTCTGATATTGATGTACAAGGTAAAGTTGTTCTTATCAAATCAGGAGAACCTAAAAATACCGACGGAACCTACCTTATTTCTGGTACTACCGAGGCATCTAAATGGTCCAATATGCGTCAGCAATTTGCTGCAAAACATGATATAGCTAAAGAAAAAGGAGCCAAAGCAATACTTTTTTATTATCCAGAAATATACCAAATGGTCGCTCCTCGTTTTGGAAAAGCCTCTGGTAATATGCAACTTTCTGGAAAAACAGAAAACACTTATTTCTTTTTGATAAATGATAATTTGGCGAAAAGTCTGGTTAATGATATATCAACAAACGATAAAACTAGTGTTGTCAAAACAAAATTGACATTAGATTATAAAAATAATGTAACACAAATAGCTTCAGAAAATGTAGCAGCATTTATAAAAGGTTCTGAAAAACCAGATGAAATCATTGTAATTTCTGCGCATCTTGATCATGAAGGAATTAAAGATGGAAAAGTATACAATGGAGCTGATGATGATGGTTCTGGTACAGTAGCCGTCATTGAAATCGCTGAGGCTTTTGCAAAGGCTGTAAAAGATGGTAATGGACCTAAAAGATCTATATTGTTTTTAAATGTAACCGGTGAAGAAAAAGGTCTTTTAGGTTCTCGTCATTATACAGATGTTGATCCAATATTCCCTTTAGAAAACACGGTAGCCGATCTTAATATTGATATGATCGGACGAATAGATCCAAAACGCAAAAGCGAAAATCGCAATTATGTATACCTTATCGGAAGTGATAAATTAAGTACAGAATTGCACACAATTTCAGAAGAAATGAATACAAAGTATATGAATATTGAACTCGATTATACGTATAACGACGATAATGATCCTAATCGATTTTATTATCGCTCTGATCATTACAATTTTGCAAAAAACAATATTCCGGTTATTTTTTATTTTAATGGGACACACGATGATTACCATCAGCCAAGTGACACTCCTGATAAAATTCAATATGATTTACTAGAAAATCGCGCACGATTGGTATTTTATACAGCATGGGAACTTGCCAATCGAGATAAACGTATTACGGTAGATAAACCTGTATCAAATTAATAAAAAAACATCCCTTTCTCTTCAATACCACAGAGGAGAAAGGGTAGTCATGTTTATCTCTTCTACTCTACTTCTTTGGGTATTTTAACGCATTTCTAGGGTATAATTTATAGAACTATTCAAACCATTTGGATTTAATTTCTTTATACTTTGTTCTCCCAATTGGTAAAAACTCGCCACTATTTAATTCTAAGGAGTATTTACTTCCAGGTTCAATACTGATACCTTTTACTTCAGTCATATTGACAATATAAGATTTATGAATTCTTTCGAAATCACTTGACAAAATTTGCACCAGAGACTCTAGAGTTTTATTGTGTAATGCTGTAATCCCATTTTTCAATACTAACTCTGCATAAACATCAGCTCCTTTAATATATAAAACGTCTTCAGTTTTGATAAGATATATCCCTCCTTTTCTTTTTATGGCAAGATATCGGGTAGATAAATGTGCACTTTTCTCATTTATAATTCTGTGAAATGCCTGATCTATTCGTTCCTGAGTAAATGGTTTTGGAACAAAATCCAGAACTCCATATTCAAACGCTTCAATAGCTCTTTCTCGATATGCAGAAATAATTATAGTTTGAAATGAACCTGCAACGGCTTGCTTAAGCATCTCAAAACCGTTTTCACCATTAAGATTTAAATCCAGACACAAAAGATCAATTTTATGATCAGCAATAAACTGTAAACCTTCATCTAGTGTATCCACATGATGTACCTCACAAAGAAGACTCCTGAAAAAAGTCTGAATCATTCTTTTTAATCGCTTTGCGATTCGTAATTCGTCTTCAATTATTAATATCTGCATAATCTAGTTTAACGATATATTCGTATTTCATTTTTCCATCCTTTTTCAGTAGCCTCAGATATGAATTGCCACTGATCTCTATAGCTTTCTTGAAGCCTTGATTTTATATACTTTGTGCCTGTTCTTTCTGCTACTGGTTTGTTGGGTTTCCTTATTGTTCCTATGGTAATAAGTTCGTAACCATTAAACCTCTCCTCTTCATAATACATAAGTTCAAAAACAATGGCTCCTTTAGAAGAAGGAGAACAATGTGTTATACCATTTTCGACAAGTGTATGTATCACTGCTGGTGGAATTTTTTTGGTAACATCAATATTAAAATCATTCCAAATGTATTTTGTTTCCTTACGGTAAGACATTATTTTCAATAAACTTTTACATAGTGCAATTTCTTGTGTAATGGGAATAAGTGTCTGATCTTCAATTTGATTAAGCATATTAAATTCTTCTGCCAGTGCTTCTATAAATTGTACACTTTTTTTAGGTGATTCTTCGACCCAATCCATAAGCGAAGTAAGTGTATTCATTAAAAAATGAGGTTGAATTTTCTTTTTTAACAATTCATTTTTTAATCGTTCTGATCGTATCAAAGATTGCTCATATACGAATTTTTCTTCTTTCATTTTCGCAGAAAGCATATATAACATGCATAAAAGAATGATGGTAAAACTTAAAAATAAACTTACATCATAATATAAAAAGTAATCCACCAGAGCACTGGCAATTAATCCAATTAAAACAATTACGGCCCCTTTATTTCTATAAAATGCAGCAATAGAAACCATAACAATAGAGATAAGCCACATAGATTGTGCTAAACTACGTGCTGTAAAGTCATAAGATCCTCTAAATTTTATAAATATAAATAATAATAATCCCCCATATAGTACAAAAACCAACTTGCGCCATGGAATTGAAAATTGTATAGAAAAATAAAACGGAATTAGAAACGATATCAATAATGTTAAAACACCAATAGTTTCTAATCGAACCAAGAAATTAGAATAATGTATAGGAACATAAAACTTGAGATATTCCATGATGATCAACATAAAAAACAGTAAACAACTTATACTAAATAATAGTGCCGGGATATTTTTTCTATCATTTATAAAAAGTAATAAATAGTATAAAAAAGTTATTAAAAAAGCTCCCGCAAGAATATGTATCAGAGCCGTAAGTTCTAAAGGGTTTCTTATAATTTGTTCATGATTACCAAAATAAATCCCTATATATCGATCATAACCAGGGAAATAATATTGAGATATTCGCATTGTAAGATGGTGCTTTCCTACTGTAGCTAATTCATTAGGGATATAAAAATATCGATCTGTTTCCCCCACTTTTCCTGTTAATAATTCTTGCCCTGGAGTTCCATTCGTTCCTAGTAATACATCATCCCAATACATTTCATAAGCACCAAAGCTATTTACTGCAATCCCAAGTGGTTTTTTATCTAGAATATTATCTTTTAGTATAATTTCAGTCTTAGCCCAAAAAATAGAATCTCTCATATTATTCCCCTCTATTTCCCATTCTGCAAATGCAAAATCTGGAGTGCTCCAGAATGATTTACCACTGGATTTATCTTCTTTTATCTTTATGGCATAATCTCCAGGGGGATCGCAAGAAGCCAGTACTATTAGAAGAATTAGAAAGCTCAACTTTTTATACATAAATAACCTTTTAAACTATAGGTTAAAATTAAATGAAATAAGTGGTTCTCATTTGTTTTTCACAAATGTATATAGCAGTTCACAATATTATTCTACGTCATTCTGCAATACTTATTGATTTTTGTCGGACATCAATCAATCAGATGCCATGATGCATCATAAAATTATATGACAATATGAAAAACAAAACACTATTATTATCTATTGTATTCCTATGCTATTCATTTGTAGTATTTGCCCAAAAGAATGTAGAGGGTAAGGTTGTAGAATCAAAAGGGGAAACACCCCTCCCCTTTGCTTCGGTTATCATAAAGGATGCACAAAACACCATTGTAGAAGGTGTAATTACTACCGAAAATGGAGTTTTTAAAATTACAGATATAAAAAACGGAGTATTTACCTTAGAAGTTCAATATACAGGATTCTCCAAATATTCCATACCTCTTTCTATTACTGATACCACCCAAAAACGTCTGGATTTGGGAATAATCCAAATGAATGAAGATCCTACTCAATTAGAAGAAGTAGTTATTACTGGTGAGCAAGCTCAGGTTTCCCTTCGTTTGGATAAGAAAGTATTCAATGTAAGTAAAGATTTGATTTCTCAAGCTGGAGCAGCAACAGATGTGTTGGACAACATACCTTCTGTTACGGTTAGTCCATCGGGAGGAATAAGTTTACGTGGAAATAGTAATGTTAATATTTTAATTAATGGTAGACGAAGCGGTCTCACCGAAGCGCAAGCATTAGAGCAATTACCAGCTGATACTATTGATCGTGTTGAAGTGATCACCAATCCTTCAGCCAGATATGATGCTGCTGGTGCAGCAGGTATAATCAATATTGTTTTGAAAAAAAACAAAGCCAATGGAATAAACGGACAAGTAAGATTAGTATCTGGAACTCCAGATGACTATAGAGCTATTGGTAGTCTTAATTATAAGGCCAATAAATTTAATGTTTTCGCAAATCTTGGTATTCGTTATACAGATTATGAAGGCCTGTATACTCGTAATCAGGAAACTCAAAATAATGGGATCACCAATATACTTAATCAACGTCAGAATGAAGATCGTCATGATGATGGGCGCTTGATATATCTCGGAGCTGACTACTATCTAAATGATAAAAATACTTTTACAATAGCTTTTTACAGGAATGAAACCAAAGACACTGACAAAACTGATTATGTTTATGATTATTTTACTGAGAATTTAAGAGATAGTACACTTGTTACCATTGGGAATTCTCGCGAAAAACGTAATTACAATCAATTTGAATTTAATTATACAAAAACCTTTGCCAAAGAGAGGCAAAAACTAACTTTTGATATTCAATACGATTTTTGGGAAAGCACTAAACGATGGAAAATTGATATTGATAAAATCTTACCTGAGATCACATCAATATTAGACCAAAGAACTACTACAACCAATGATAATAATGATTTTGCTGCGCAGATAGATTTTATAAATCCCATTAAGGAAAAGAAACAGTTCGAAACTGGTGTTAAATATGAAACCCGTACAGTATCAAATTCCTTTTTTGCAGAAGAATTGATCGATACAAATTTTGTGAGTATTGATCCCTTAGATAACAGCATAGACTATGACGAGCAAATATTTGGCACCTATGCCCAATTTGGTAACACATCTGGTAAATTAAGTTACTTAGGAGGAGTTAGAATGGAATATACTCGTGTAAATATAGAAGATGAAAACAGTGCATTTAGTCAAACCTATGATTATAATCGATTCTTTCCTTCGGTCAATCTTAAGTATGCTTTTAATGAAGAAAATACATTACAGCTTAACTATAGTAAACGAATTAACCGACCAAGATTGTGGCAGCTTAATCCATTTTTTGAACTCATAGATTTTAATAGACAATCACAAGGGAACCCAGATTTACGTCCTGTATTTACCGATGGAATTGAACTATCATTCCTTAAAACAGGAAAAGGCTTCTCTATTAACCCTTCTATTTATTTTTCTAATAGTGAAAATACAATACAAAGATTAACCGTACAAAATGAGGAAAGCATATTTGTATCTACACTGTTTAACCTGGATTCTGAAACAAGATATGGTTTTGAGTTTGTAGCCTCATATTCTCCTTTTAAAAGGCTTAAAATGAATGGGGAATTCAACTATTTTGCTTTTGAAGAAAAAGGAATGGCAGCATCTCGTAGTTTTGACTTTTCTGACGACACCTGGTTCTCCAGTCTTGATGTTAGAGCCACATTACCAGAAGGTTTTAGATTGCAAGGTAGGTTTTTACATGAAGGACAACGCAATAATGCTCAAACCAAAACCAAATCCATATCCTACTTAAATCTTGGACTTAGTAAATCACTTTTTAATAAAAGAGCTTCTGTTGTATTAAATGTAAGTAATGCTTTTAATACCAGAAAAACTCGTGAAACCATATCAGGAAATGATTTTACTGTAAATCGTGTCCTCAATAGAAATGCGGCTCGATGGACATTGAGTTTTTCATATAAGTTTGGAAATGCTCAAAATAGAAATGCAAAAAGAAGTAATAGAAATTAATAATCAAAATGATAAAAACAATGAAATTTTCAATCGTAATTAAACTATGTATTATCGCAATACTGGTATCCAAAACCACAATATTGTTTGGACAAGACACTAATAATCAAAAAAAAGAGATTAATCTAACCGATTTTAAAGCTTTAGATATATCTGGCTTAGCACAGGTATATATTAAACAAGGAACAAAGAATAAGGTCGATATGAAAGTTAGTGGTGTCGCTATCAAAAAAATTAAAGTTTTTGTGGATAACGAAACATTATTTATAGATACTCCACGAAGTATTAGTGGAGAGTCTATAAAAATCACAGTAACCTATAAAAAAATAGTTGACATAAAAGTGAAAGATGCTGCTGAGTTAACTGCATTAAATACTATTAAAGGAGATGTTCTTAAGATTACGGTTACTCAAGCCAGCAGTACAGCTATATCAGTTGATCTTAAACATTTAGAAATCTCAATGAAAAACAATGCAGACCTTAAAATTAAAGGAATAACAGACAATCAAAGAGTAAAATCTACCAGCTCTGGTGGAACATTTGATAATTCTGGGTTAACTATTCGAGATTAATTTTTGAATACCACTAAACAATTAATAATTCTTATAAGCACTCAATTTATTAATAAATTGAGTGCTTTAATTTTCTAATAGTTATATCTTTTTTGCTTCTTCAACAATGTTTCCATGTTCTCGAATAAGCATTTTTATAGTATTTCCATTTGTATTCTTAATGAATTCAAAACTAAGCGGAGCTTGTTTATTAAAAAACAATGTCTTCGTTTCTGGAAAAACAACTAGAACCATTTCCCCTGCTTTTATTTCTAATCCCATTTCTTTTTTAATAATACTAATATTACCCGTATTAGGTGCCTTGTATTGTCCTACAAATAAATCAAGTTCTTTATCAGATAATATCAATGATTTCTTTACAGGTAGTTTTACTTCTTTATGGTTATAACTAAGTACTCTTTTTAGGACCCAATTATTATTTTCTTTGATCCATACATGAGAAAATTTTGCTATTCCTGTTTTTTGAGGAGTTTTATTTGATAGTATAGTATAGAATTCATGATACCCATTTTGTATCGCACCATACAAAGTACCATTTTCATATAAAGGATATACTTCCAAGCTATTATCAACTAATTTTCGAAGGAATTTATTTTTGGTATCCAAACAAATATTCTTTTTCATTTCTGTTATGAACTGTGCTCTTGTTTTACTAACTCCGCTTTGATCATGATAAAACTCGAGATCTTTACTGATAAATGATTCTATAGTAGATAACTTACACTGATTGAATCCATTTTCAAATAAAAGCCTGTCCATTTTTTTAATGGTTTGAAAAAGTTGAGATGACTGAGTTACTTGTGATTTTATATGCTGTAGCGGTAAAAATATAACTACAAAAAGAAGTGTTAATTTGAACTTGGATAAGCACAAGTTTTGGTTACATAAAAGCATAGGTTTTCCTATTGAAAAAGTTTGTTTTTTCATGATAAATTGATTTAAATAAGTAATTATGATTTATTTTCTGTATTTCGTTTCTATTAAGAAATAACCAACTAGACTGATACCTCCGAATAAGAAGCTCATTGATGAAAAAGATATGATATCATTCATATCAAAATATTCGTACAAAACGTTTCCAACAAGAAAACCAATTGCTAATCCAATACCAAACATGCCATATTTTAAAGCAATCCATCCTTTTTTGGCAGATATAATTTCTGATAAATCAATTCCTTGCTCCATCATTTTCATACGTTCCCTATGTCGTGTAAGAAAATACACATAAACAATTCCGAATATTGCTGCGACAATTATAAATGTTACTAAAAAATCCCTAAATATTTCATCCATCATATTCAATTTTGAAGGTTCACTCGTATGATGCTCAAAATTATATTTGGTTACACTTTTAAAAAAAATAATAGTAGTTAAAGACAAATAATCTTAAAACTGTAACCTTTAAAAAAAACGTGCATCTCATAATAGGATGACACAAACAGAGGACCATTTATATATTGATAGAATTCTACAAGGAGACCATGAAGCTTATGCTTTTCTTGTAAACAAATATCAAAGAATGGCATATACTGTTGCTTTAAAAATAATGAGGAATGTAGAAGATGCTGAGGATACTGCACAAGAAAGTTTTATCAAGGCTTTTCAGAAAATACATTCTTTTAAAAAAGATTCAAAATTTTCTACTTGGTTATATACTATTGTTTACCGAACTGCAGTCTACAACTTAAGAAAGAATAGAATTTCAACAGAGCAAATCGACGAAGACATTACCCAGAATCGTAGTATTGACAATGAAAACCCCTTTGAAAAAGAATTAAATCAAGAAGCACAAATAATACATATAAAAAAGGCAATAGATAGTTTACCTAAATTAGATTCTCTTTTAGTAACACTATTTTACATCAATGAAAATTCGATTACAGAAATTCAAGAAATAACAGGTCTTTCAGTATCTAATATAAAGGTGAAGTTATACAGGGCTCGTAAAAAAATAAAAAAACAACTGATAACGATTGTAGCATCAAAGTAATATGGAAAATAAAATAATCAAATTAATAAAGAAAGTTGATCTTGATTCTCCAAGTATGGAATTCACAGATGCTGTAATGGAACAATTATCAATGGATATTGAAAGTAAATTACGTTCTGACAACTTATTTGTTAGTGTTAGAGAGGAGATGAAAAAAACTGATCTCAAGGAAGAATTTACAAATTCAGTTTTATTAAATATTAACTTATCTCAGTCTAAAATAAAATTAAGGCCTATTATTAAAAAAAGTTCTGGGATGATTTTTGCTGTTGTAATAATGGTGTTAATTATACTATCCTTCCTAGTGAAAGGAGAAACTTCTAGTACTATTCATACAAAAACAAATGATTTATATTTCATATCAGACTTAATAAACAATTCTCCAAAAAATATATCAATACTGTTTATTTGTATAATAACCGTAAGTATTCTTTTATGGATAGATTTTATGATTAATCATAAAATCTTTAAAGGGAATTTCTGATGGATTTTATAATTATACTGAAATTTTCCTTTTCCTTGCTATAATATCCCACTGTGTTATTTTTCTATTATTTACAACAACAGAAACATCATCATGAAGGTTAATGGTCGGACATATATGATACGGAATTCCGTATACCACATCCCCTACTGCTATGCTATCCCAGTTGTCTACCTTCACCACTCCATGTTCTTCACTTTGCGAGAGCAATTCATAATTTTTTAGATTTAGGAACTTTACTCTGTGATGAATTGGATTTTCAGCAGCTAAAGATTTATGTCCAAGATCAAGAGTAATAATATTCTTTTTGGGTTTTGAAATCACTCTACTCACTAATACGGCTGCATATTTAAACTCCTGTTCTACTAATTTCTCACTATATCCCCAATCCCAAAGCAGACAAGTTCCCGGACTACAGAGACGATCTTTTTGTAACAGATGGGTGGTAAATGATGGGGTTCCTCCGCAAATTAAACGTATATCAGTAGTATTCTTTTTTAGTATATCAAACAAGATATTTATTTCTTTTAACCCTTCTTCTATTTTATCTTTTCTAAGTTGAGAGTCATTATCCCTAAGATGACCATCATAAACATGTAAACCTTTAAATTGAAGATGTTCATAAGCAGGAATGCTTTCTATAAGCTCATCTAAATCTTTACCCAATTCAATTCCAGAACGATTCATTCCATTATTAATATCAATAAAAAAATCTATTCTCAAATTCTTAGTAGAAGCTTTTTGCTGTAGTAATTTTGTAGAACCTATATTATCAATTATAGTTAAAAAATTAGTTTGGGGAAATGTTGTTATAAGTGAAAGAAAACGATCTATTTTTGGACCAACCAACTGATGTGCTACTAAAACAGAATCAGCTCCTGCTACCGCAGCTATTTCTGCTTCTGATATCGTTGAAGCCTTGAAATTTTTAATACCAGAAGATATCATTTTTTTAATTACCTCGGGCATTTTATTAGTCTTAACATGTGGCATTAATCGCCACATATCACCTTTTACCATACCAATCATTTTATCTATATTGTATAGTAAACGATCTTTATATAAAGCAATTGATGGAGAATCAACTTCATCTATGTTTTCTATTTCATACCAATTCATATCATACAGGTTTATTCGTTCACAAAATCTCCTTCAAAAATAATAAACGGATTTTCAAAAGTTGATGGTGATTTCTGTGGACTTCTAGCATATTTTATTGATTTACCTACCAAATGGTTATCGCTTAAATTTATTGATGTAAATAATATTCCATAAGGTGTTACCATTCCATATAAATTCTCTCTTTGTAAATAAATCATATTAAATGTGTTTGTTTTACCATCTTCACCTTCTAAAACAAGTCTGTCATTTATACCATCCAAGTAAAGTTTCCCTTTCTTAGTCACCTTATCTTCATCATTTACCGTACTAAAAAGAACGTCTGCATTACCTCTTGGCTGTTTTTTAGGAGAGCTATTCATCATATATGGCAATGCAAAAATATGAGACATCTCTTCTATTTCATAAGGTCTTTGCGTATTACACATAATTGCAATCGAGAGTTTTTGTTCTGGAAAAACACTAAGTATACTCCTTGCTCCTTGCATCCAACCTGCATGCTCAAAGACCTCTCTGCCTTGTGGGTCCCAGTTTCTACGCCAGGCAATACCTACTCCGGTATCTTCTCCAGATTTTAGTTTCTGAGTTTTAAACATTTCTTTTACAATTTCAGGTTTTAAAAAACCATTGTAATAAATATCTCCCATGCGTACCAGATCAGAAGGCGTTGATATCATTCCTCCTCCTCCCCACTTGTAACTTGAGTCATCTGGATTTTCTACCATCGAAACATTACCAGATCGGTCCATCGTATATAGTTTTGTCATGTTGGTTACTTTATCACTTCCCAAATCTGGTCCTGTAGAAGTCATTTTTAAAGGTTTAAATATTTCATTATCTATATATTCTAAAAAAGGTGTTCCCGTTATGCCTTCTACTACACCAGAAAGTAATGTAAAACCATGAGTCGAATATTTATAATCTGTCTTAGGCTCAAAAAGGAGTTTTTTATGGGCAAATACGGTTAATGATTCATCAATTGAATTATAAAAGTCTTTTTTAAAACGATCTTCATCAGAGTAATGCGCAATACCAGATATATGAGCTGCAATATCTCTTGAAGTAATTGTATGTGATTTTTCTGGGAATGCAGGTACATAGCTTTGTACAGCTTGGTCGAGATCTATCTTATTTTCCTGAAGCAGTGTAGCAATAGCCGTAGCTGTAATTAATTTTGAAACTGAAGCCGCACGAAATTTTGTAGAGCTATCCACGAGGTCTTTTGATTGAGTATTTGAGTATCCAAAACCTTCTGCAAATACAATAGTATCATTCATACTAACGGCAATTGAAATCCCTGGTGGGCTATTTTTAGAATCCAAAAATACCTTTGCCATTGTCCTAATTAGATTTTTATTATCCTCTATTGCTTTTGTGGGTATAGTATCGGTTTGATTTTTATCTTTTGTTTTTTTATTGACAGAAGACTGTACACATCCTTGTACGGTGAAAACTTTCACTAATAAAGTGATGAGAACAAACAGATACTTAAGATTGGATTTGAATATATTCATACATTGATTTTTTAATTGATGTTCAAAATTTATCTTGACATAAAGATAAATCATACAATTATACAATATTTATCTTTATATGAAGGTATTTTTTTGTAGTTTCAACATTCAAAATTGAGATTTACACCAAAATGAACGATAATCATCAGGATATTATTGATACTTTAATTACCGATTGGAAGCAAGAAAGGCCAGATCTTGATGCTTCTGCAATGTTAATTGTCGGTAGAGTTTTAAAATTGGGGAAGACATTAGAAAAAAGAGCTAGTAAGGCTTTACGGAGCAGTGATATTCATTATACTGATTTAGATGTATTGGCGACATTAAGACGCTCGGGCAAACCATTTGAACTTACTCCAACTCAACTCATGCAATCTGTTTTAATTACCTCTGGTGCTATGACAGCCTTACTTGATAGATTGGTACGATTACATTTGATTTATCGTTCTCCTGATCAAAAGGATGGACGTGTCAAACTGGCTGGTTTAACAAAAAAAGGAATAAAAACAATTGATAAAGCCATAGAAACGAGATTTGAAGAAGCAAATGAAGCTGTTCATATTTTTGATGCTTCAGAAAAAGACACTTTATCTTTATTATTAAAAAAAATGATTATACACTTAGAAAATGAATCATAGTAGCAATTATTAAACAAATTTAATAAACTTCATGATTTCTTTCTAAATAACATATATAGCAACCCTACAGCTGCCATTGCTGCACAAATGTACATGATTAGAGGTATCTTAGAAATTATATCCTGATAATATACCCCAGAAAAAAAAGCTCCTAAACCTATACCAGCTTCGAGAGCAATATACATTGTAGCCATAGCCTTACCTTTATGGTTTGGATCACTCATATCTACGGTCCATGCGTTTAGCGCTGGAGATAATATTCCCATAGCTAATCCATAAAAAACCGCTCCGGTTAACAACCCTTTAATCGTATTAAGATAACCAATTAGTATTAATGCTATAAACAATATAACAAGACCTATATTGATAACTGGAATTCTTCCATAAGCATCGGATATTTTTCCTGCAATAACTCTGATTAGCAAAGAAGAAGCTGTAAAAACAATAAAAAAAGTTCCCTTATTTATAATTCCCAAATGATCACTCCAATCAGGAATCAAAGTTAAGATTACTCCAAAACCGATATATGTCAAAAAAGTGATTAGTGCAGAAGGTAAAACCTCTCTTGCTATAATATCGTTCTTTGAAATTCTGAGATCAGAAAAAGAAAATGTTTTTTTATGAACAAGGGTTTCTTTAATACCTACCACCATAATAATAGATATTAATGCAATACATGAAGAAGTATAAAATAATATATCAAATGAGTAGTGTAATCTAATAAAACTACCTAATGCTGGCCCCAAAGCCAAACCTGTACTAAAACATAATCCTTGTATACCTAGTGCTTCGCCCCAACGTTCTCTAGGAATAATATCTGACACATATGCAGATATTGCTGTTGGACTAAAACCTGTAGAAAAACCATGCAATAAACGTAAGAATAAAAACCCCGACACCGTAGTGAGTATAGGGTATAAAAATCCAGATACCAAACATACCATTGCTCCAATTACAATTACTGGTTTCCTTCCTATCGTATCTGTTAATTTTCCGCTAAATGGTCTAGATAAACCTGCAGTAAGTGTAAATAAAGAAATGATTAATCCTTTGTACTCAGCTCCATTAATGCTACTTAAATATGCAGGCAATTCTGGTATAAGCATATTATAACTTGCTGAAAACAATAAAGAACTTAAAGAAATTAAAGCAAAATTGATGGTGTATATAGAGCCTTTTTTATCCTTCATTCCTATCTCTTTTTATAATAAGAATGAATTAGTTCTTTAGCATAATTCCATAAATTAAAAGAACCATATTGAATAGATTTTGTTTTGTTTTCTACTTTTTCATAATCAATATTATATTCATTCCAAGTACCTCCATTATTCGAACTGTTTTGAAGTATTGGTTCGAATCTATCGATTGCTTTGGCAAATTTTGATTCTTTAGTTTTACCTTCTTCAAATTCTAACCAAATATCTATAAATTCTTTAGCTTGTTCTTCAGGTAATAAGCCAAAAATTCTTTTTGCCGCTATTAGTTCTTCATCGGTATTGATGTGGTTTTTTACAGGATCATGAAGAAAAACGTCACCAGTGTCAATTTCTACAATATCATGTATTAATACCATTTTTAAGACTTTAATCAAATCAATAGATTCATTGGAATGTTCTACCAAAACTAAGGTCATCATCGCTAGATGCCAGCTATGTTCTGCATCATTCTCTGGTCTATCACTATCAAACAATTTAGTTTTTCTTTGGATGTATTTAATTTTATCTATTTCCTTAATAAATTCTATTTGTTTGGATAATCTTTCTGATAGCATCCTCTTATTTTTTTTAATTGTATAATTTTATAGTTTTCAAAGAAATGGTTTCTTGAACTTTTATAAAAGGACATTTGTCCCAACACAAAAATGATACGTACAAATCCAGAATTATTAACTTATATTAATGAACTTTATAATAAGAAAAACAATGGTATAACCGAAGAAAAACACAATCCAAAACAACGTGTCATCGAACAAAATAAGAGATATAATTGGGTATATATCATTAAGAAAGGTATTACAAAATGTTATTTATCTGATGAAAATGGAAAAGATTTTATTCAGGAATTTTTGGGAGAAGGAATGGAGTTTGGTGAAATTGAAGTATTTAGTGGTAATCCTAGTTTTTGTTGTATAGAAGCTATAACAGAACTAGTGGTATATAAAATTTCATATATAGATTTTAATACGCTATTAGAAAACGATAAGAAATTTAACAGACTTGTTATCAAGGCAATGGCTGCAAAAATAAGTTATAAAGCTCCCAGACATTCTTATCAACAATCTTACCCTATTGAAGACAATATTCTAAGGCTTCAACAGCTTTTTCCTAAACTTACCGAGGTAATTTCAAAAAGTGATATTGCTAATTATCTGGGCGTTACCTTAAGAAGTTTGAACAGAACATTAAATCAATTAAAACACAGAAATGAAAATTAAAAACGGACTACCTTTTGTAGTCCGCCTTCTAAATTGTATGTGAATAAATTAAAGTATCAATACTATATTTTATATACAGCATTGGTTATTTTGAATTGTACCAAAACAAACAGCACCTGATGGACTCGGAACAGCGCAGAAATCGCCATTAACATCAGATAAGTAAAAACGATAACATCCAGAAACGCAATCTGATAACATTCCTCCATTAATTTGTTTTTGAGAAGTCTTGGTGAGTTTTTGAACTCCATCGATCTTCAGAATTGATTTTTTCATAATATTTAGGATTTAAGAATAATAATAACCTAAACGTTTTTACGTCATTTAGGCTTCTGACGGTTTTTATATAACATGTAATTTAATCCTTTTATTACTAAATCATTCTTAAATTTCTCTAAAGAATTAAAGTTCTGATTTTAAAGCCTTAACATCTATAATCAATTGTGCTATTGAAGCTTTATTTAGACCATTATAAATTCCTCTAATATGTTTGTTATTATCAATAAGTACGAAGTTTTCTGTGTGTAAAAAATCATCTTCATCCTTTTCGACTCCCAAATCTTCTTCAACAAAATAATAGTTTCTACCTAAATCATATATCTGTTTTCTATCTCCTGTTACCAGGTGCCATTTATGTTCTAGAATTCCTTTTGCTTTAGCATATTTTTGTAAAACAGGCACCGAATCATACTCTGGAGTAACCGAATGTGATAATAACAATATATCGCTATCGTTTATAAACTCCTCTTGCAACATTGTCATATTCGCAGTCATTTTTGGACAAATTCCAGGACATGAAGTAAAAAAGAAATCTGCTATATATATTTTATTGGCAAAAGTTCTTTGAGTAATTGTATCTCCTTTTTGATTAATTAAAGTAAAATCAGGAATAATATGAAATGTTTTTTCATCTTCGGTATTTGGTATCAGCCAATTTGGAGTAAATGACGCTTCATTATAATATGGAAGCGATTCTACTCTGCTAGTCTCTTGATTTCTTCCAATATCTTTACAACTTGTTATCAATAGTATTGATATCAATAATGAATAATATATGTGTTTATTGATATTGTACAGTTTCTTTTTCCAATGCATAACATAAATTTGAACGTCTTAAACCAAAAACACGTCCGTTCTTAGCCTCGTAATTAACATATATCTTACCATTTTCTAACCAAGCTCTTTGCATACCTTCTTCTTTTCCTTGATTAATATGCTTTTGTTTGGATAGTTGTCCATTAGAATACCATTTTTGTTGTATTCCATGTTTTACCCCATTCTCATAATTAGATTCTGCAGCCAAAACACCATTAGCCCACCAAATTTTTACGACACCATCAAGATGATTTCTAGTATAATAAGATTGTTTTCTGAGCGTACCATCAGAAAACCATTTCTGAGCTATTCCTTCTTTTTTTCCATTATAATATCCCATCTTCTCGGCTAGTACATTATTTGGATGATAATTCACTGCATATCCAGAAAAAGGTTGATTCTTATAATACCATTTCCCTTCAGTAGCGTTAAGAATTAAAAGATCTTTTGCTGCTTCTGTATTCTCAATATCTTTTTTTTCGGGGGTAGCGTTATTTTGATTTTCAACAACAACCTTTTTACAATTGATAATGATTAACAAAGGGATAATACAAAATAGTTTAGTTAATTGCATTTGGAGTTCCTTTATATGGTCCAACAAATACAATATATCTTCCCGTAGTTGAGTATATTTCATTAATAATATGGTAATGATATTCTGTTTCATCAGTATGTTGTGTAATACTTGCATGACCTCCAGATGCATCTAAATCTGTAGGGTATGTTCCTGTCGAATTACATTTCCTTCCATATATAAAAAATCCATCAGATAATATTCCAATTAACTTGTCGTCATCGTCAGACCAGGCTTTTGGTTCTAGGTGATAATGATATTCTGCTGGTCCGATGTGTCCTCCAGAATAATCCAGGCTTACTACAGCTTGATCTAACGCTCCATTTCCTTCCTGATCATTAAAAATAGCCGCTCCACTAACAGAAATACCTATAGCTCCAAGTGAAGTCGCTGTACTGCTACTTGCCAATTGAGGATCTGAAGAAACGGTTAAAGTGGCCGCTCCATCATAACCGGGAATTAGACTTGGTGTCATATTAGTAGCTATTGTAGGTGCAACATATAACGCATTGCCTACTCCCCAATACGGAGTGGTATGATTTGGATTTCCAGTAGTCTCAATAACAACATTGGACCCTTCGAGATAAATATCTGTTTCATTAGTATCAAATTCGGCAAAAGCAGCGTGTAATTCTCCCGAAACCTCTCCTCCTGTTTCTGTTTCTGTAGTATCTCCATCATCACTGCTACAAGCAATGAACGCCATTAATACGAGACTTATTCCTAAGGTTAATGTCCAGATACTTTTGTTTTTTCTTTTTTGTTTCATTTTCATACGATTTGGTTATTATCTTTTCCATTTCTAAGCCATTTTCTAATAGTTTAATCGTGTGTTTGTTTTGGTCCTCTTCTATGATTTGGTTTCGGAGCCTTTTCTAATTCTTCTTTGGTAATAAAACCATCTTCATCTGTATCTATTTTTAAAAAATCTCTTTTTAATGGCCCTCTCACCTCTTCTTTAGCAAGTTTATTATCATTATTATCATCCATCATTTTAAAAATTTCCTCTATGCTTGGAGGTTGATGATGTTCTTTTTCCTCAGTATCAGATTGTGCATTTGACTTACAAGACATCATTAATGCTATAAAACTTAATACTAATCCTAATTTTATAGTTTTACTTTTCATTTTACAAATGTTATTGTTTCCTATATAGGACTATAAATTTCTATAAAAGTTTAGAAGTAAAAGACCGCTTTCTGTAGATCTTGGGAAGTTTTAAGCGAATTCAACACTAAATTCAGTGAACGGTATAATTCTTTGTTTTCAAAAGAGTAATTTCATCAATTGATTGATTTTTATTTCCTTTAATTTGCATTATGAATGCATTAAAAAGGTTTTTTTATCAAACATTTTTATGGCTAATTATTTGGTCCGTATTGTGGTTTGGAAGAGGTTTTAATTCACAATTTTTAGCAGAAAATTCTTTTGCTTTTGCATTTCAGGCTCTACTCATTGGTGCTCTCATATATTATATTGCCCCAATGTTTTTATTTAAGAAGAAGTATGTTTTATTTCTTATTATTTCAATTCTTGGAATAACTACACTTGCATTTATTTCTATAAATTTATTTACAGTTCCTAAAATACCACCACCATTTGGAGGAGGACCCAAAAACATAAATCCAAAACCTCCTTCTCGATTTTTTATTCATTTTTTATTATTATCAATTTCTTATGTGATTGCAGTATTTATAGAAACATTTGTATTTGCACAAAAAAAAGAGCAAGAAACCATTAAGAATAAGAACGAAAATCTTCAAACAGAACTTAAACTTTTAAAATCTCAAATTAATCCACACTTTTTATTTAATTCTCTTAATAATATCTATGCTCTTTCTGTTATAGACTCTAATAAAACTCAACAAAGTATTGGTTATTTATCAGATATGCTCCGATATGTTTTATATGAATGTGAACGTCCTTTAGTTCCTTTAAAAAAAGAGGTTTCTTATATAAAAGATTATATTAAATTATTTTCTTTAAAAAGTAGTAAAGCTTATGCAATAACAACTGATTTTAGTGTTTTGGATGGTAATACATGGATCGCACCTATGCTACTCATACCTTTCGTAGAAAATGCATTTAAACATAGTAATATCGAAAAGCCAAAAGATTCTTTTATAAAAATACAAATCCAATCTACTCCTAATTATATTAATTTTAAAATAGAAAATAGTATTCCGAAGAAAAGGATTAATAAAGATATCATTGGAGGAATTGGTCTAGAAAATGTTAAGAAAAGATTAGCTATATTATATCCAGAAAATCATCAGTTAGATATTATTGAAAATAATGAGGTTTTTAAAGTAAAACTAAATATAAAACAGACTAATAATGCTTAAATGTTTGGTAATAGATGATGAAGAATTGGCAAGAACACTTCTGAAAACATATATAGACAGGTTAAATTTTTTAGAAATGGTTAGTGCAGTCGAGAATCCTCTTGAAGCTTTACAAATACTTAAAACTACTGATATAGATGTTGTATTTCTAGATATTCAAATGCCCGATTTAAAAGGGACAGATTTTGCTAAAATGATTCCTGAAACCACACAAATAATATTTACAACTGCATATTCTGAATATGCATTAGAAGGATTTGAATTAAATGCATTGGATTATTTGCTTAAGCCCATCACATTTGAACGCTTTTTGATTGCCGTAAATAAAATTAAACGAGATTCTGGGGATACAATATCTCAAAATACAATGACTATTAAGTCTGGTTATGATTTATATAAATTAAAATACAATGATATTCTTTATATAGAAAGCGATAGCGAATATGTTATTTTTTATACTGCTGAAAAAAAGATAATGAGTCATCTGGCTTTAAAATCATTAGAAGCAACATTACCAAAATCAATATTCATGAGGGTACATAGATCATATATAGTTAATAAAAACAAAGTAACTTCATTAAAAGGAAAAGAGATTCTGATCTCAGAAATTAAGATTCCTGTAAGTTCAAGTTATTATGACTTGGTTAAAGATCAGATATTTTAAAAGGCAAAGTACTCATTAAAAGTAATTTAAGTGTTTTTTATTCAATAATAAGATTAACTGAATCAAAATAAATTATCACTATACTATTTACGGTTTTTGCAATGTAAACATCTCAATCATTTTCTCTTTCTTACAAATCGTAAAAAAGAGTCATACAATTAAATATATCTTTGTTTAAAAACTAAACCAAAGTGCATCCAAAAAACATTCACAATCAGTCTTATGATTTTCCGTCATTGATTTATACACATCCTATACTAAAACCGCATGTTTTCATGAATACATTTGGAAATATGACCATTGATTTTTCAGATTCTGGAGCAGTTTTAGAATTAAACAGAGCTATTCTAAAACATGATTATGGATTAACAGATTGGAGTATTCCCAAGAATTTTCTCTGTCCTCCAATTCCGGGAAGAGCTGATTATATTCACCACTTAGCAGATATATTGAAACAAAATGGAGTAAATCCCAATATAAAAGGTTTAGATATTGGTGTAGGAGCTAATTGTATCTATCCGATTTTAGGTGTTCAAATTTATGGCTGGCAAATGGTAGGAGCAGATATTAATGAAACTGCCATTGCATCTGCAAACAAAAATGTAGAAATTAATCCTCATCTTTCACAAGCTATTCAAATAAGACATCAATCAAATCATGCCAATATATTTGAAGGGATTATAAAACCAGGAGAATATTTTGATTTTGTAATGTGTAACCCTCCTTTTCATAGCTCTAAAGAAGAAGCGTCTAAAGGTACACTTAGAAAACTAAAGAATTTAAAAGTATCCAAAGACTTAGAACTTAATTTTGGAGGGCAAGCGAATGAACTTTGGTGTAATGGTGGTGAAGCGCTTTTTTTAAAACGTATGGTAAAACAAAGTATTTCTTTTTCAAAACAGGTTGGTGTTTTTACCAGTTTAGTTTCTAAAAAAGAACATGTAGCCAAATTAAAAAAACAACTAGATAAAATAAAAGCTCAACATACTATTGTAGACATGTCTCAAGGTCATAAAAAAAGTCGTCTGATTACCTGGACATTTTAATTTCTTATATTATAAAGTATAAAATATTTTTAAAAGAAAAATGCCTGTCATACTATGTGACAGGCATTGAATAAAAAGTTTTAGCGTATATATATTTAAATAACTTTTACATTTACCGCGTTTAATCCTTTTTTACCTTCTGCAAGATCAAATTCAACTTCATCACCCTCACGAATTTCATCTATTAATCCAGAAATGTGTACAAAATGTTCTTTGTTTGAACCTTCTTCAATAATAAAACCAAAACCTTTAGCATCATTGAAGAATTTTACTGTTCCTTTACTCATTGTTATAATATTAATTTTAATAATTATTTTAACATATTCAAATATGGTGCCATAAATTTAATCAAACTTTCTAAAATTATACTATCTAATTAAATTAATCTTCAGGCGGCCTACCATGAATTTCTTCAAATAATGTCTCAAAATTATCACGTAGATAAGAATTTAACTTCTTTCTATAATCATCTTTTAACCAGCTTAAAAAATTATAAGTACTCTTGCTTATACATTTTGCATACGCCTGTATTCTATGATCAATATCCTCACCTAACATCTTTGCTAAACCTAATGCATCATAGATATCCTCACTATTTTCAATACATATTTTTGCATGTTGCGCTATAGATTGTTCCAAAACGACTTTAGAAGATTGTCCCTTTTTCACAGATTCGATATATGTATCTTTAATATCAAAATACACCTCTTCAGAATTAGCAAACTCAGCTCTCAACTCGGCTGGCATTTCATGCTTAAATTTACTTTCTATCTCCTCATCATTGAGAAGCCTATCCATATAATAGTTAGGAGAGTTAAATATTTTCTGCCAATCTAAATCTGCACCCCAAGGTCCAAAACGATAAAGGTTGTTTCCTAGATCAATAACAGAAAATTTAGCTTTATTCTTTAAGATCCTAGAACCTCGACCAATCATTTGATAATATAAAGTAAGAGATTTAGTCGCTCTGTTTAAAATAATGGTATCTACCGTAGGCTCATCAAATCCTGTTGTTAAAATACTCACCGAAGTCAAAATAGCATTTGGTGTTTCCTTAAACCAAGTAAGGATTTGATTCCTTTGTTTTTTGGTAGCGGTATTGTCAAGGTGTGCTATAGGATATCCTGCAGCTCTAAAGGTGTCAAATACATGTAATGAAGTATTAATCCCATTGTTAAAAATTAAAGTTTTCTTACCCAAAGAATGCTTTTTATAGGCTTCTAGCAATTTCCCAAGCATATCGCTATTAGTATATAAATCTTCTGATGATTTTACAGTATAATCACCGTTAGATCCAACTTCTAATGACGTCAATCCCATATTATAAGCAAAGACTTCTGCACGTGCCAAAAACTCATTCTCTATAAGAGACTCTATGGTTTCACCAGTAATTAGCTCATCATAATTATCCTTCATAGGTAACTTCATGTTTGAACTCAACGGAGTTGCTGTTACTCCTAGAATAAAGGATTTATCAAAAAATTTAAACAACTTGGTAAAAGAGTTATAATGCGCTTCATCAATAATAACCAAACCTATATCTGAAATATCTAATTTATCCTCATTAAGTCTGTTATTTAATGTTTCTACCATGGCCACAAAACAACTATACTCTTCCTGATCATCAAGATTGGCCTTACTATCAACTACTTTATTTACAACACCAAATCCCGTAAGCATATTAGAGGTTTGCTTACATAATTCGATGCGATGCGTCATCACTAAAACTTTCTTATTATGATGTTTTAAATATTGTCGTACTATTTCAGAAAAAATCACCGTTTTTCCACCACCAGTTGGTAATTGATATAATAGATGGTAATCTTCGCGGGCATCTTCAAAACTTTTAAAAATCTTATTAATAGCTCCTTTTTGATAACTATATAATTCTTTTCCTGTTTTCCTCTCTTCTGAACTAGTAATTATTTCCGACATAACCTCTATTTTTTTAAGGGATGTAAAATTAAGGCCTTTCATGGGTTTTTAAAGAATTTTATGATGAAAAAATTAAATCATTTTATAAAATTCGTATTTCTATACACTAAATAAAGAAGAAATAAATAAAAAAAGAGATTCTAATTCCTAGCAGAATCTATTAGAACTATTGGCTTAATACAAGTACTAGTTCTTTGATTATCCAACAGTAATTCTACACATATCGGTTAAATAATTGTTATTCTTACCTTTTTCTTTTTCAGTCTGCTATTATTTAAATTAGCTACTAATTGATTTGCAATAGATGCAGGTACAGCGACAAAAGTGCAATCTTGTTTTAATTCTATAACTCCTAATTGATCTTTATCAATTTTCCCTTGTTTAAAAAATAAACCTGCAATATCTCCCTTTGAAATCTTATCTTTTCTACCTCCAGAAATAAATAAAGTTTGCCAATATTGAGAAGGCCTTTGTGCAGATTGGTCATTAATCACCTCTATTTCAGCATTTTTAATAAAATCTGGCAAATACTCTTTTTCCCATTTTAAAACATATGCAGTTCCTTTAGCATCTACTCTTGCAGTCCTACCATTTCTATGTGTGAATTCTTCCATTTTTATGGGAAGCTGATAATGAATGATAAATTTTATCTCTGGTATATCAATTCCCCTTGCTGCCAAATCAGTCGCAATTATGATTTGATGTGTTCCATTTCTGAATTTGATCAAAGATCGTTCTCTGTCTTTTTGTTCCATTCCACCATAAAAACATCCATGACTTATATTGTTTTTATCTAAAAAGTCACTTACATCTTTTATGGTATCTTTTAAATTACAGAATATAATTCCGGGTTGATTACCTATATGATTTAAGACTGACACAAGTGTATTTAATTTATCCTTTGATGGAGAAATTATGGTTTTAATAGCCAAATTAGAAACTCCTTCTTTTAAGTAATTAACAATAGTAGGGTTTTCTAGTTGTACAAAATCCGGAATATCAATTTCTTGTGTTGCAGAAGTGAGTATACGCTTTCTAATATTAGGTAATGCATTAATAATTCCTCTCATTTCATACTCAAAACCAATTTCCAGAGATTTGTCAAACTCATCTAATATCAAAGTTTTTATGTTTTCTTTTGAAAAGCGTTCTCTACTAAAATGGTCTGCTACTCTACCTGGTGTTCCTATTAGGATTGCCGGAGTATGTTTTAGTTCTACTTTGTCTTTAGAAATAGATCGCCCACCATATACAGCATTTACTTTATAACCTGATCCCATTTCTCTAACTACTTGTTCTATCTGAATGGCTAACTCTCGTGATGGCACTAAGATCAATGCTTGTATATCAGTACAATCGGGATCCATTCCCGAAATAATCGGTAATAAAAAAGCTAAGGTTTTTCCTGTTCCTGTAGGTGATAAAATAATTGTATTATCTGTATGTTCAACGGCAACAAGAGCTTCTTCCTGCATTGGATTTAAACTCTCAATATTCAATTTATCAAGAATTCGTTTTTGTCCTTTAATATTATTTGCCATATCAATATATATTACTTTCTTTTCTTTTTAGACACCTCTGTCTTAACCACAAGAACACTTGATGTATTTTGAATATGATAGTTTGCGATCATTTTTTCAATAAGTTCTTCTTTTGTGAGATGATGAAAAACAGTTTTTATTTTCTCTTTATACTGATTAGAGAGGTCATGATTTGGTTTAGTTTTAAATATTTTTTTAGCCCATAACAATCCTTTATTCTCTTCAATACTTTGAGCATCTACCTTATTATATTCTTTAAAGTTAATATCTAACTCATCAGAAAACTCTGCAATATCTATTATTTCTTCTTTTTGCAAAACAGTTAATGATAACCCCTTCGCTCCTGCTCTTGCGGTTCTTCCACTTCGATGTACATATGTTTCATATACATCTGGTAAATGATAATTAACCACATACGATATTTCTTTAACATCAATTCCTCTTGCAGCCAAATCAGTGGCTACCAGAATATGTATATGCCCTTCTCTAAATTGTTCCATAATTCTATCACGAATGGGCTGTGATAGACTTCCGTGTAGAGCACCAGAAGAGAATTTATTTATTGCCAAATTTTTGGCGAGTTTATTTACTGCAGCTTTTGTTTTACAAAAAATGATCCCTCGTTCTCCTTCTTTTGACGTTAAAAAATGCATTAAAACATCTAATTTTTCTATAGGTTCGACAACTACATATCGATGGTCTATACCCTGATGACCTATCTTTTCCATATCAGCACTTTCCTGTATGACATGTTTTGACATATAGTTTTGTACCATCTGTTTTATAGTTCCCGGCATTGTGGCGGTAAAAAGAATAGTTCTTCTGCTTTTAGGCAATACTGAGACTATTTCATCTAAACCATCTTTTAGAGAACTCACCATTTCGTCTGCTTCATCAAGAATTAGGTAGTTAGCGATTTTTATGTCAATAGCATTTCGTTTAATTAAATCTATTAAACGTCCCGGAGTAGCAACAACGATATGTGTTACTTTTGTTAATCGTTCTATTTGTGGTTTAATAGGAATTCCACCACAAACTGAAGCTATAGATATGTCAGGTAAATATGTTGCAAAAGACATTAAATTATTATAAATCTGATGTCCTAACTCTCTGGTCGGTGCTAATATTACTGCTTGAATATTTTTATTATTAACATCAATCAATTGTAACAATGGTAATCCAAAAGCGGCTGTTTTTCCTGTCCCTGTTTTTGCTAAACCAACAAAATCATCCTTTTTTTGTAATAAGACGGGAATTGATTTTTTTTGAATATCTGTTGGTGTAGAAATATTTAAGTCTTCTAAACTTTTTTGAAGAGGAGCTATAATTCCTAAATCGGAAAACTGTATTGACATAAAATAAATTTTGGCAAAGATAGAGGTATAAAATGGAAAGACTATCCCAATTTTAAACTCAATATATTAAAAGATTTTACCGTAGTAATTCAAGTCAACAATTTCACCTTTAGTAGTTTTATAATCACATCGTATAGTTCCCTCTAATTCAAAACCACTATTTAGGGCTACTCTAATACTTCTCGTATTTCTGCTAGAAATTCTACACAATAATTTCTTAAAATGATGTTCATTTACAATATCATCAATTAAAGAAGCCATTGTAGTTGTAATGATTCCTTTTCCTTCATGTTTTGAATCGATAAAAGCTCCTAATTCTGCTTTTGGAATATTCCAATCAATATTTTTAACATCAATGAAGCCTACAATCACGTTTGATTCTTTTTCAAGTATAAGGTATGGAAAGTAAGACTTTTTATTAATTTTTTGCTCTATTTCTTCACAATAATTGATTGTATCTGCTATGGTTTTAGTACGTAAAACTGTTCCTGCAAAGAAATCTTCTAATCGCTCTCTATTAGTGTTAATTAACTGAAAGAATGCATTGTTATCATTTACACTTAACATTTTTACTATATACTTATTCATCTGCTAAAGAATTATTATTTGGTATTGGAATAGTTACAAAATAACCACATAATAAGCGTATAAAAATTGATTGAAATCAATATCTCTTAATTCTGGATAGTGTTTCTGGGGCCATTCTTAGATATGAAGCAATATACTTGTGCGGAATTTCCTGAAATAACTCTGGTCTTCTTTGTAAAACTCTTTGATATCGTTCTGCCGGAGATGAAATTAAAAGATCAATTTCTCTTTCGGTTTGTAAATAAATAAGTTCTTCTAAGATCGCATACCATAAAGATAAATTCTCTGGATTACTCATCATAAATTTCATAAAGTCATCTTTGGAAATAAAATCGACTTTTGTTTTTTTAAGGGCCTGAATTTCTAACTGTGATACTTTATTTGAAAAAAAAGAATCCAAAGCAGTTATCAATGACTTTTTATATCCCAAATACAAAGTATGTTCTTCTTTATCATTAACATAAAAAACTCTAAGGCTTCCCTCTGAGATAAAATACAAATTTGTATTAATATTATTAGCCGTTTTTAAATACTCCTCTCTTTCTAGAGTTTTGAATTTTGTTAGAATTCCTCCTTTCTCCAGATTATTTTTCAATTGCTGAATCGCATTCATTCTATCTAAATATGATGAAAAAGTTTTTAAATTTCATTTTTTAAACCACGATAAACTTCATTCATCCTTAGAATATAATACATTCCTAAAAGAAATAATAAAACAATCGTTATCAATACTGGCATTTTTGAAATATGTATGTCTAAACTAAATAAATGATATGACGAGGCAAGTAACTTAAATGCCCTGAAGCTTATTATAATTAAACTTGTAGCTATTCCAAAAAGAAGCTTCTTTACAGGAAAAACAACTTTTATTTCCTGCTTGTTTTTCTCTTCAATCTTATTCATCAATAAGTCTGTAAAATCATCTGAAGTATGAATCATACTTTTCTTTACTAAATCCTGAGTTAACTTATCATTCATAACAAACTATCTATATCTTTTTCTAATATCTTTCTTAAAATAAAATTCATATTATTTCTTCCTCTATGTAAACCTACTTTTATTTTTGAAACACTAAAACCAGTAACATCTTTTATTTCTGTTATCTTTAAGTCACAAAGATAAAAAAGTCTTATCAGCAACGCTTCGTCTGGTGTTAAGCGTTCCAAAGCAAGTGTGATATATTTCTTTTGATCCTTTTCCTTAAGTTTCTCGACACCTGTTTTTTGATTTGCCTCTATTTCATGACTATTAATTTTATCAATACTTATATGACTTCTTTGTTTTTTAAAAGCATTATAACTTGTATTAACAACAATACGATATAACCAGGTAGAAAAGTTTGATTTAAATTTAAATGTGCCTATTTTTTGATATACTTTAATAAATACATCTTGTAAAACATCTTCTGCTATACTTTGATCCTTCAATATTGATATAGCAAGAGTAAGAGATACATCCTTATACTTTTCGACTAAATGTCTAAAAGAGGTTGTATCTCCCTCTTTAATCTGCTTGATTAGATGGATATCATTATCTTCGATTCTATCTTTCAAGTCTTTTTCTTATAAAATGAGCAGCAACTAATCCCGCCGAACCAAAAATTAAAATGGTACCCCACACCAATAAATCTGTAGTGTCTTCTGTTAAATCAATTGATGTAAAAATTGACGAAAATAATAGTCCGATTCCTAATCCAAAAACAATACATCCTATATCTATATATTTAAATTTACTTTGAGACTGTTCTGGGACCAATCCTTTTTCTATCATTGCTTTTTTTATTAGATAATTGTATTTGGCTACGATAAAAACCATTACTACTAATCCAATTACTATGATCAAACCTCCTAGGGCTTCTCCTAAATTTTCCATGTTTTATACTTTAAAATTGTTGTTCTATTAATTCTCCTATTTTTTCTATTAAAGGAAGTAGCGTATCTGAATTTGTAAATAGTGCTATTCCGTATTGTTGTTTTGGCACAAACATGGCATATGATTGAAAATCATGATTATTGCCTGTATGTAAATGCATTAATCCATTAGCTGTCGGTTTTTGTGCAAAACCAAGCCCCCATCCTGTTTGCCCTACTTCTTTTAAAAGTTTGTTATCTGATTTAAAATGATTATGTTCTTTCAACATTTCATCGATTAATTCTTGTTTTAAGTGCTTTGGCTTCATCATTTCTATCAAAAACCGAGCATAATCCAAAGCTTCAGAATGAAGGCTATATCCCGGTCCAACAGCATTGTACTTTTCTATTTCGAGGTTCACTTTTCCTTTTTGGTGTCCTTTTGCTTTATACTTTTTTATAGTATCATTCCAGGTATAAAAACTGGTATTCATCTTCAATGGGTGAGCTACTTCTTTAAGAAACAAAGTATCCAATTTACTATGCCAACCTATACCTAAACTTGTTCCCATAGCGGCTCCAAGATGTTGATACGCTTCACCCGAGTATGAAAACCCTGTTCCTGGTTTAAAAGCGATATGAATAGGTTTTCCTTTTGCCCAATTTGGGATTCCCGTAGCATGCGAAAGTACAATACGAGGTGTAATAGTCCTATAATAATCAAATGAAACACTATCTATAGTATTAGCTGGAAAAATCTCTTTCAAATGTGGATATATAGGGGTATCTAAATCAAATTTTCCTTTCTCTACCATTTTCATGACAAAATAAGCAAAAAGTGGTTTTGAAAGAGAAGCAGCTTCAAAAATTGTCTTTTTAGTTACAGGTGATTTACCTTTTATATTTATCACTCCAAAAGTATTATGGTACACAACTTCAGCATTATTAATAATAGCAATAGAAAGTCCTGGCATTGCTATTGAATCCATTATTTTTTTAATATGATTATCTAATTGTGAAATGGATACAGGTTTTCCACTTACTGTTTTAATATATCTTTTATCGCTTTGTCCATAAGAAACAAAAATCCCAAAAGAAAATATTAATATAAACCCGTTGTGCATTTAGAAAAAGTTGCGCAAACTGCTAAAAGGCAGTAAATTGTAGTTACGACACTATAATTCATATGCACAACTTTCAAGCAAATTACGATAAAATACTCAAGGTTTTAAAAGGA
>NZ_VLNR01000077.1 GCF_007489275.1 Aquimarina algiphila | reverse complement strand
TTTCAACTTGGGCAACTATTGCCAATTTAAAGCCTAAATTGTAATCTCGTTGTGTACGCTTCTTCCTTGGTTGTTCTGAATGTTTCATAAATAAGTCAATTTTGTGTCAACTTATTTTAGGACAAGACATAGGTATAAAAAAAGCCACGATGAAATTATCGTGGCTTTTTATAAGAAAATGAAAAAAACTAAGCTAACAAATGTTTGATCATTCTCTTTGGAGGGGCAATCATTTTCTTATTATAATGGTCATACCAATTGAATTTGATAAAACTTATTGCGCATAATCCATTATTTGTATCAAAAAAACGAGTCCTTATACTTATTTCTCTTTCATTATTATTTGAATCCAGCAATTCAAGATTTAGAAAAAAATTCTGCATAAACATTAACGGTTTATGATGTACTAATTCTTCTTGACATTTTTGCAAACCTATTTTTAATGTATTTAGTTTTTGTTTTGAATACCCAATTTCAAACAAAAAAGTTTCTAATATTGAGGAGGCATATTTATGATAAGCGATGTCTTGCATTACCATAAAATCATTTACATCTTCTCCTTTCACTTTATATATTTTTCTAAACATGTGGATATTGATTTATGTTTTATTTCAAATTTTTATTGATTGGATTCTTGTAATTTTTTCAGCTTCTTTTTTTTATGTTTTCCGAACTGAAAAGCTCTGGAAATATTAAAACCTAAGTGTACATCTCCTTCAAAAAAGTCATCTGTACTTTCTGTGATAAAGCTTTTTTCAATCATTGTAATAGAGTTGGATAAAATAATCTGAAATACATGTCCTCCTGTTTCAATATCGATTCCAAATGCTAATGAATTTGTAGTGTTGATTGATTCTAATGGATTTACGGTATAGTAATATTCTCCATTTATAGAAATTCTTTTAGTCAATTTTACTCGACTTCCGATACCTACAGCAAAAATACCATGCGGGTCTTCTTCTGTTTTTACCGAATTTCTATGTATGTATGTTGGCATTACCTGCAAAGAGAATCCGGGACTAAACTTTCTGGCAATTAACACTTGTGAAGTGTAAGATAAGCGTTGACTTGTGGTAGGTTCATTACCGGGTTCAAAATCATCAATTGTTCTATAGGCAATACTTCCAAAAAATGAAGTGGAAAATGGAAAAGATTTTTTACCCGAACTTTGCTTTAGTAACTTATATTTTACAAAACCATCATAAGTTTTATCAAAGCTACTTCTTCCAACACCTAACATTATATTATCAGATAAACCATATTCAAAAGCAAATCGAATATTTGATTGATCTAAACCATATAACTCATCAGCTCCTAGGTTAACTCTTCCAAAACGGTGAGAAATCACAAATTCTAATGTTCCTTTTTTACGATTTTCTATAGAATGCCCATTAAGAATTCGTGTTCCTTTAAAGGTAGAAGAAACATAATTTTTGGTTTGAGGAGCTTCTTCATCTAAAATATCAAAAAGATCTTGAGAAGATGCTTGTAAATGAATTGCCATTACAGCAAAAACGATTAAAAAATTCTTCATGTTACTTCTTATAAGGTTTATGATCTAATTCAAATGTTACTTCTATTGTTTTGGCAATATTATTTATTACCACTGCCGGAATCTCAATGTTGTAATCTGCTACATTGACCGGGAAACTCCCTTTAAGTGATATATTATCTTGTGTTTTAATTATTTTGGCCTGTGTCTTTATATTTTTAGTTACTCCATGTATTGTTAAATCACCTGTTATAGTAACTGTTTCTTCGCTATTACTCAATCCATTGATGTTAGGTATCTTACCTTTAAATTTAGCTTTTGGATATGTGTCAGATTCTACATAATTTTCATTAAAATGTTCCTGCATTAATGATTTTTCAAACTGAAATGATTTCATTAAAATGGAAATTGCGATGGCGCCGGTTGATGTATCTATGATACTTAAGACTTGATTATTATCAGCTTTAATATCTTCTACAGGTGAACTTGAAAAGAATGAAGTATATCCTTGCTTGGTTAAAAACCTTTCTTGTCCTTGCAAAAAATTGGTCAAGAAAAAACAGAGTAGTAGTATATGTGTAGTTTTCATATTTCAGTTAAATTTTTGATTAGTTAATGATTATGCATTTTACAAGTATAACATCCATGAGATATCCTGTACAGATACCTTTTATTTTAATGTTTTGCCCTTTTTTTAAACTTGCAATCTTTGTGTGTTCTTCGGGAGATAAATGACATATTACCCCTCCCATAGAACCTTCATCGCTAAGTGTTATTATTCCTTTGTTTTCACTGACATTAATCTCTGATATAGTACCATTTACTTCAATGATCTTATCTAAATATTTTGAGTTTGACTCGAATTCATTATTTTCAAAATCATTCAATAATTTTTGAGATACTAAAGTGATATCTGGTGATGCTTCTGACACACTAATATGTGGTTTGTTATATACTATATTCACTATTATGATTATGCCGGTAATTCCCAAAATAATAGCAAGTATTATGTTTTTGATTTTTTTACTCATAACATTAATTGTTTAAAGCCCCATTATCTATCCAGCAGCGAATTAGTTCTATTTCTTCACTTGTTAAAGAACCATTAAGAGGCATTCTTCTACTTACAACTTGTCCCTTAACATTAGAGGCATTAGCACTGATTCCTTCATATGTTCTTAAATCAGGAAATTGATTTCCACCATGACAACTAATACAATTAGTATCTATGATAGCTTTTATACTGGTGCTAAATGAAATATCTGGATCGCATGATTCATTTTCACTTATAGGATTTCCATTTTCATCTATTGGAGTTTCTTCTTCAACATTAGTTTCACAAGAAAGTATGGTTAAGCATATTGTTATTAATAAAATGCTTTTAATTTTTGATGGTAAATTCATTGGTTACGGATTTAAAAAAAGAGGAAGAAAGAATTATTTTCTCCCTCTTATCAACTAACTACTTAAACATGAAATCAATTCTTATTATTCAGGTGCTCCAGGAGTGTCGGTATTGGCAATTGGCCAAACCCCTGGATTAGGAACATTAATTCCTAAATTATCTCCTCTTTCTGTATCTTGCCCAAAATAGTATAAAGGCCAACCTTTATACGTTAACTGCGAGGTTCCAAATACATCTATGGTTCCAAAGTCATTAGGGTTAAGAATACTTGGGAGTTTATCGATATCTATATGAAAAACGGGCCATATAGCATTATTAGAAAAATCAGCAGCGGTGTAATTATTAGTGTCTTTTTTATCATTCATAAAAGTATACAGGGTTCTTCCTGTTGTTGCATTTACGATGTAAAAAGTAAGCTCATCACCTGGCGTATAGTCACTTTTAAAATTCACATTGTTTCCATCTGTATCTTTTCCAACTAATTGCGCTTCTGCATACATCAAAGAATAATCTGGTTTTGCGATATACCAATTATTACCAACTTGATCTCCATTTGTATCTCCAGCGGCATTATCATTTATAAAGTAATATAATGGCCATCCTTTGTAGGTTGTTTGTTTTTCACCATCTTCTCGGGTGATTTCACCAAAATCAGATGTTTCTAATCCTGTATCAAGCGTTAAATTATTAGCATAAAATACAGGCCAATTAGCAATACATCCATCACTACAAGCAGAAGTCCCTTTAGAATCTCTAGAAAAGAAATAAAGAGATTTACCATCTGCATCGGTTAAGATATTTCCAAATGTAGTATTACTAACCAATTGTACAGCGTTAGCTTCTGGTTCTGGATTTGATGGTGAATCTGAGTCGTCACTACTGCAACTATACAATACAGTGATAGAAATAAGTAGTAAGAAAATTGAGTTTTTCATTTTAAAAAATTATTTATGGTTTACAGGGCAAATAACCGTCAATAGGGGCTTTACATTCAAATTAATGTATGCGAGAGGGAAAAAATGCCGTTGAAAAGGAAAAAAAAGACTTGAAAAAATATGACATTTATCGATTTTGGAAGGCTTAAAGTATGTTCATGCATATGCCTAACAATAAATTCTCATATTTTAGATTGATGCTCATTAATACTTATAAGTTTTTGCATCTAAATAAAAACAATATTGATGATATAGTATTAACTCGAAACTTTACTTTGAACTTAATAATGTATGTTTATGTTTCTTTATTTTCAAATCAAAATCACTCTGTTCTTTTAAGTAGTTCTGGATTAGTTTTAAAAGATGAAAGGGGAGGAGATAGCTATTTTGAGTTCGTATTATAAAGAAATATATTTTCTTTAGTAGTTCTCTTTACCTAAAGTTGAAAGTATTCAATAAAAAATCCTGCTGGTCTCATTCGTAACCAACAGGATTTAGGGTATTGAAAAATTAAAAAATCTTTATAATTCTAGAGTATGTCAACTCCGGGAATATTTTCTAAAACAATAACATCTACTTCTCCGGATATAGATAAATCATTTTCACTGCCGTTATTAGCCCCATCGATATCAAAAGAAAATAAGAAAGTGAGATTATTTGTATCATCATTAAAATTGAAATTGGTAATGCTGAAATTAGACAAAGGTGTTTCTATATCTTGATTATCAAAGAGTTCATTTAATTGTAACAATACTAGATCCTCAAAAACGATATTATATTCATTAAGATCTAATGTAAATTCAAACTCTTGAGTATCAGTCCCAGGGTTGATAACATTAAGTTTAATCCCTGCTGTGAATTCTTGAGAATTTTCATCCGGAGTATTTAGAAACCTCAAAAGATTAAAAGTAATCCCTGTGTCATTTGTAGTAAATGAATTAAAATTGATAAGCGATATCGCATCAATAGCTGTAAATTCTAATTTTTTTGTATCTGTAAACGCCTCACCTGTATCAGCTCTGTTTCCATTAAGAGTAAGATCGATACTTCCAAATTGTGTTAATTCTTCAAAACCAACACCATCTTGTCCGTTAATTCCATCAGTACCATTAGATCCGTCACTTCCATTAACTCCATCTAGACCATCAGGTCCGGCTGCACCATCTTCACCTTCGCAATTGACAAGGGATATCCCAAGAAAACCAATAAAAAGGAGTTTATATATTGTTGCTAAACGTATATTTTTCATTTTGTGTAAATTTTATAGTTTTTATTACTATGCTTATTATGTTCTTTGCAGCTCTCTTAATACAATCACATCTACTTCTCCTGATACCGATAGCTCATTACCAGTAGTATTTCTATTTGCAGGTACATCTAACGTAAAAGAAAATGTAAGTACATTCGTTTCGTTATTAAAATTGAAATTGGTGATACTAAAATTCTCTATATCGTTATCGCTGCCAACAAATGTTGTAATATCCAATATGGTAAGATCGTCTGAAATTACAGGATATTGAAATATAGTAAAACGAGATTCGGTAAACTCTGGATTATCTGATTCGGGATTGGTAACTTGTAAACTAAATGTTGTGCCAACGCTTTGAAATTCTTCGCCACCGGGAGCACTTAGAAATCTTCCAAAATCGAACTGTAAAAAAGACTCTTCAAGAATGACAGAATTTGATTGTGGTAAAATTTCTGGAGACAATGGAGTAAATCGAAATACATTACTATCAGTAAAAGCTACATCATCTGGTCTTGTCCCTTTTAAGGTAAGCGTTATACTTCCAAATTGTGTAAGTTCATCAAAACCTAATCCATCAGTTCCATCTGTTCCGTTAATTCCATCGGCACCATCAATCCCGTTAATTGCATCTTGTCCTGCAGGTCCTATTTCACCATCTTCTCCTTCACAATTGGCAAATAATACCCCAAAGCAGCAAATAAAAATTGCTTTATATATATTTATATGATTAAATCGTTTCATTTATTTTTGTTTTTTTGTTATTATTTAAAGTTCTATGTCATCTATATCTTCTACGACTATGACATTTACTTCTCCAGAAATGGCTAAATCATTACCTGTATCATTATTTGCAGCATCAACATCAAAAGAAAATGAAAATGTAACCGTATTGGTTTCATTAATAAAATTGAAGTTGGTTACACTAAAGTTTGTAATCTCTGTTCGATTGTTATTAAAATCGCCATTAAACCCAAAGTAGGTGAGATCATCAAAAATCATCGTATAATCATCTACGCTTAGTTCGAATTCAATAATTTCATCAACTTCTCCCGGGTCAGTAAATTCGAGAAAAATTTTAATTCGTGAGCCTACAAAATCGCTATCCGGCACACTTAGATTTCGTTCTATCTTAAAGTCTAAAGTGTTTTCTCCTATTTCTACATTGTTGTCACGGTCGATATCTTCTACACTGGTAAATTTAAATTCATCGGTCTTGGTAAAAGGAATATTATCTGGTCGTGTTCCTTCTAGCGTAAGTGTGATACTTCCAAATTTGGTTAGTTCATCAAAACCAACACCGTTTTGACCATTTGTTCCATTGATACCGTCTGTTCCATCAACGCCATCAATCCCAACAATGCCATCTTGTCCTGCAGGACCGATATCACCGTCCTCGCAATTGGCGGATAAAAGCCCCAATGCACAAATTACAATTGTTCGCAAAAAAAAGTTTTTCATGGTTTTCTTTTTAAAAATTATTTACTATTTGAGTGAAGATGCAAATAACCATATCTATAGGCTTTGCAATGAAATTAAAATTTATGAAACGGAAAAAAAGAGGTTAAAAAGGAAAAAATCGACTTGAACAAAAACCCATTTTTTTGTTTTATGGATAAAATATTAGATATCAATACCTGCACGGATAATTGAGAGGTAAGAAAAGAGAGAGTTAACTATAAGAATGAATTATATATCTTGAATATGGCGTGTGAAGTTATTAAATATGGTAAAAAAGTTAAAAGATAAGCTAAGTGTTTAACCATTGTCTAAATTCTGCAGCTTTATTTTTACTGATAATAATTTCTACATCAGCATTACGAACCAAAATTTTAAGCTGACTATTACCATATTTGATTATTTTTTCTATCGAAGCAATACTAATAATAAATTGTCTATTCGCTCTAAAAAATAGGGAAGAATCTAAGCTTATATACATATCATCTAAACTTATATTACTAGTGGATTTTTTTCCATTAAAACAATTCACATAGGTAATCGTATTTTCGGTATAGATATAAGAAATTTCATCAATAGAAATTGGAATAAGCTCATTTCTTATATACGTAAGAATTCGTTTTTTACCATGATCTGATGTTGATTCTGATTGTTCTTCATTTGTATTTTCTACGACAACCTTTTGTTGATAAGCTACAAGATCAGTGTTTAGCTTAGAGAGACTTATCAGTTCACTTTCTAGGTTTGTGTTTTTAAGCTCTAATTGTTTCTCATAATAACTACCTATAATACGAACAGCAAAAAAAGAAGATAAAATGATTAATCCTCCCATTAATATAAATATGGTATAAAAACTTGTTTTTAATTTTCTTATTTGTGTAGCTACTTTATCCAGGTTGACATTTGCAGCTACGATTAAATCAGAATCTTTAACAGGTGATATATACACAATTTCTGATGCTATAGTAATGCTATCTTCTTTTTGTCTCTTTTGGTTCATTAATAAGTCATATAGCTTATCAGCACTATTTTCTTTGCTTAACGATTCTAATAAAGATTGATTAGAGTTTACTTTTTGTCCAACTTTTGTAATATCAGGATTACAAACTTCTTTTCCAGACCAATCAAACACACAAATAAATGAAGCATCTGTATTTGTGTTTTCAATCGTATTTTGAATATTTTGTATTGTAGTCTTTTTATCAATGTTAGCAGTAAGTTGATAATTGATGAGTTTTGCTATTTCATTTGCTTCTCTTTTACTCGATTCTAACTGTATTTCGATAAGTTGATTAGCACTAACCTTAATAAAGTATTTCACCCCAAAAGAAGCGATGATTAAAAAAATAACTGATATAGAAATAAAGGTTAAAAAATATAATTTATCTTTTCTCATTATACTATTGATACAATATCATTACTCATTTTAAACAATCAAGTATACTATAATTATGATTATGAAGACGAAAATAATATATTTTTATAGCTATTTTTTTTAATTCAAGAAATAATTACCAATCACTTTAATGGTTTTTTTTCCTTTTTAAGGTTATTTTTTCTTCTTGAGAGAGGTTTTGTATTATAAAATACATCAACCATTGTTTATTTGTTGAACACTAACATATAAAATAATCATAGGATGAAAACAATTCAAATCTATTTACGTAAGTACTTTTTTTTAAAACCATATATCTCTATTATTTCATATTTTAAATAAAGTATAGAAAAAACACAATGTTTTATAAGCGATGTATTATCTATATATTGTAAAAAATATAATTTATAAAATCAAAGCTTTACTATACCAATCTAATTATGTTGTTTAAGAACTATAAATGAATAACAGAAATAAAATAATATTCCTTTTTTTTTCCGCTCTACTGATTATAGGGGGGTATGCATATTTTGAATTTCACAAAAGTTCTTATAAGAATATAGATGCAATGTCTACTGATACTTCTGTTAATTCTTCAGAGTTAATATCATTATTTATGTTGAACGAAAATTCAGCAAATTCTGTATATAGAAATAAAGTTATAGAAGTAGAAGGTATTGTAAAAGAGGTTACTTTTTTAAATAATCGAAATACTGTATTATTGCATGGCAATAATAAATATTCTAGTGTATTGTGTGATATGAAAGATGATCAAGTTGAAGAAATAAAAAAACTCAAGAAGGGTCAAAAAGTAAGGATTAAAGGAGTTTGTAAAGGGTTTCTAAAAGATGCTATTATATTACATTGTATACTGATTAATACACCAATCAATGAATAAAGTTATTATTCTGATATTTCTTTTGATAAATTTTGCTGATTTTGAAACAAAACCAGATCAATTTATAGCACGACAGGGACAGATTTCTTTCTTTTCTTATACTTCTGTCGAAAATATAGAAGCAAAAAATAATCAGGTTTTAAGTATCATAGATTTATCAAAAAATGAAATTGCGATAAGTATGCTCATGAACGCTTTTATATTTAAAAAGTCGTTGATGCATGAGCACTTTAATGAGAGTTATATAGAGTCTGATCTACATCCTAAGGCTACTTTTGAAGGTAAAATTAAAGATTTTGATCCACTTATGGATGGAGTACAAACTCGAATGATTGCCGGAGAGCTTACTATTCATGGTATTACCAAAGAAGTAGAAATAAAAGCGACAATAGAAAACACAGAGGGGAAATATTTATTTACTGGCGATTTTGAAGTTGCTGTTAAAGATTTTGATATCAAAATTCCACCTATTTTGGCTCCTAATATAGCCAAGAATATATCGATAACATTTAGATTTGAATACCAGCCTTATGAAAAATAATGTACATTTTATTATATACTTTTTTATATTGATGGGATTTAGTAATTCTGTTAAAAGCCAGGGTTTACTCGACACATTAGAAAAGGAATACCCGGATACCCCACAATATGAAATTGCTACTTTTAAAGCTACACGCATTTCTATTGGTCATTCTATAGAAAATCGTAAAAAAGGAGTGTTAGAAATAAAAGCAATGAATCGATTTTGGAATATACCCAATTTTGAAGGTCAACGGTTTGTAGCGGATAAGATAAATGCAAGATTGGCTTTAGAGTATGGTATTAGTGATCGATTAACATTTGGGTCAGGAGTAAGCACATTGGATGGTATTTTTGATGGATTTTTAAAATATAAGTTACTTAGACAACGAAGTGATAAAAAAGGATCGCCTATAAGCATGACTTTATTTCAAAATGGTTCATATCGCAGTAGACGTAATAGACCTTTTACTGATATTAATAGATTTGAGGATTTTACAGATCAGTTAGCATTTACCAGTCAGGTATTAATTGCTCGCAAGTTCACGCCTCAATTTTCTATGCAACTTTCTCCAACATATATACATAGGAGTTCGTCTTCATTTGATGAAGATCCAAATAATCATTTTGCAATTGGGATTGGTGGTCGATATAAATTGGGAGGCCATGTATCTATAGTCTCAGAATACTATTACGTTCTCAATCCTCTAAAGTCTATAGATACCTATGATGCATTTGCATTAGGTGTAAACTGGGAGCTAAGTGATGTAATGTTACAATTTCAGCTGACCAATACAAGAGGTATGGTAGAGGATAATTTTATTACACAAACCCCAAATAATTTTAATTTTAAAGATGGAAATTTTGTTTTTGGATTTAATGCAACTTTCGTATTACACTTAAATCAAAAACGGAAGCAGAAATAGAATTCCAAGTTGAATATTCTAATATTTTAACAACAAGAAAGGCAATTATTTAAGTAATTCATTGATTTTTATTTTATACATCTTCCCAATAGGAATAATATAATCTCTTATGTGTATTTTATTACCTTCTATGTTCTTTATATGACTTTTAGCAACGGCAAAGGATTTATGAACTTGTAAAAACTCTTCTTTAGGTAATAATTCTAACATTTCAGAGATTTTTTCACGAATAGTAATGGTTTCATGTATAGTAATAACCTTGGTATAATTACCGGCGGCTTCAATATAAAGAATCGTATCAATACCTACTTGTGTGTATTTTTTATTAGAGCGCAGAAAAATAGTTTTTGCAACAGGACTTTCGACGTTCGCTATTGACATTGACTGTTGTGCTTTATTGGTTGAGCTTACTGCTTTATTTATTGCTTTTAGAAAACGTTCAAAACCAAAGGGTTTTAACAGATAATCCGCAATATTAAGTTCGTACCCTTCTAGAGCAAATTCGCTATACGCAGTAGTAACAATAACGTTTGGTGGAGATGGTAGTGTTCTTAGAAAATCAAAACCTTTTAATTTGGGCATATTTAAATCTAAAAAAATCAAATCTACTTCATTCTTATTTAAATATTCAAAAGCTTCTAGTGCATCATAACAATTCTTCATCAAGCTCATATTGGGCAATAAGTCACAATATCCTTTAATTATATCATGAGCTACAAATTCATCATCAATAATTATATATCTAATCATATTTCTTTAATGTTAATTCTGCCTTATATACATCTTCTTTTATAATAAAAGATAAGGAGTGCTGTTCTGGATACATTAATTCAAGCCTACGCTTCAGGTTTTTAAGACCGATCCCCGGTTGGTTATTAAGTTCTGTATTATCAAAGTTATTTTCTACTATAAAATGGATTTCATTTTCTTTAGCAATCATATTGATATGTACATATGCGTTTTCTCTTAAATTTTCTACACCATGTTTAAAAGCATTCTCAAGAAGTATGATAAACAATAGTGGCATCACCTTATATTCTTCTTCAATATCAAGATCAAATTGTATTTCTATCTTTTTATGATAGCGTATTTTATGTAATTCGATATAATTTTTTAAATATGATATTTCTTTGTCCAGAGGCACCAAATTTTTCTCTCCTTCATATATACTATATCGCATCATGTCAGAAAGCTTAAGAATTAATTCTTGAGCTTTCTTTGAGTCTTTTTCTACCCAACCATACAAATTGTTAAGCATATTAAAGAAAAAATGAGGATTAACCTGGCTTTTTAAATGTAATAATTCTGTTTGAGCCTTTTCATTTTTAAGCCTAATGACTGATTTTATCTGTCTAATTATCCAATTTGCCAGAAAAACAAAAAGGGAGAGAAAGAAAACAGGTGTGAGTAATTCAAAAAACTCTTCGCTCCCCGAGGGTATCACATCTTTTTGATTCGTATCTACTTCTACCGTATACATAAATAACACAATGAGTGTCATCATCATGATCATTGATAACACTACAAAACCAAGTTTGGAGGTACTCCAGATACCGATTGCTCGGATTTTTTTTTTGGCCATATGGTATTGTATAAAGATAAGTAGGAGGATGACTAAAAATAGTAAGCTAAAAAAGAAAGAAAGAGCATTATGATCAGATTCAGTTTCGATTGCTCCTATTAAATATAAAAAGGCAATCAATATTGCCATTACCCTAAATTCCTTACGTTTCCAGGATTGAATATCAATTTTGTTTTTAAGGAACTCAAAAAAAGTGGAGTATCCCATAATACAAATCACAGCAAAAAGACATAGAGAGCTGGTAAACCATATATCTAGAACACCTAAAAAAGCTATATTCATTAGGAAAAATAAAGAAAACCCTAATGCTATTATACTACGTTTATATCTTCTAATAATTGAAATCATAGATCAATATTAATTGAATAAAATGGTTCAGCCAAAGAAGTTGATAAACAAACGCTATACGGTGTTAAAATCTTCTAAAAGTGTGATAAAAACTTTTTAAATACACTTTTGGTTTTTGTATCCCTTATGCAACTAAGTTCATCACAATTGTTTGAAAGGCACCCTACATACTTGATATGTTTGTTGAAAAATCAATCAATATGAACAGTCTAAACATAACAAATCTTTCGAAAACCTATGCTAATGGGGTTAAAGCACTAAATAATGTTTCACTAGAGATTCCTACCGGAATGTTTGGTCTACTTGGTCCTAATGGAGCGGGTAAATCTACCTTAATGAGAACTATTGCTACTTTACAAGAAGCCGATGAAGGAACAATAACTCTGGGTGACCTGGATGTTCTTACTCAAAAAAATGAAGTTCGAAAAGTTCTTGGGTATCTACCTCAAGAATTTGGGTTATATCCAAAAGTTTCTCCAGAATTATTACTTAATCACCTTGCAGTTCTCAAAGGAATCACAAACAAAAAGGAAAGGAGAGAAATGGTTAAAGCACTTTTACATAAAACCAATTTATATGATCATAGAAAGAAAAATCTTGGAGGTTTTTCTGGAGGAATGAAACAACGTTTTGGTATTGCACAGGCCTTACTTTCTAACCCCAAATTGGTTATTGTAGATGAACCCACTGCCGGACTTGATCCAGCTGAAAGAAACCGATTCTATAATGTATTAAGTGAGCTTGGCGAGAATACTATTGTGATACTTTCTACTCATATTGTAGACGATGTAAAAGAATTATGTCCCAATATGGCCATTATAAATCAAGGAGAAGTATTGCTTAAAGGTAACCCCACAAAAACTATTGAAAAGATAGAAGGGAAGGTATATCAAAAAACCATTAAAAAGAATGAATTGGAGATGTATAAGCAAGAATATAAGGTCATTGCTGAAAAATTACTACAAGGTAAGCCAGTCATTCATGTTCTGAGTGATCATAATCCTGGTAATGACTTTATTCCTATAGAAGCAGATCTTAACGATGTGTACTTTTCACAAATTTTTGGTTAATCTCAAAGACTAAATCCATAAAACTAGCATACTTCAACCCTAATTTTTTTAATGTAATAAAAAATCAATCATGATGTGGTACGAAATATTCAAATTTGAAATTAAATATAGAGCAAAACGCCCTGATACTTATATCTATTTTGCAATCGTCTTTTTATTTTCTTTAATAGCTGTTAACTTCATATTTGAGAAAGGTCTAAACCCTGTAAAAGAAAACGCTCCTTATGTTATCGCTTTTACTATGGCAGTTGTTACTGCCATTTTCACAATGATAACGTCCATGATTATGGGAGTTGCAGCATTGAGGGATTTTGATCATAATATGGAATCACTAATGTTTATTAATCCGATTAAGAAAAAGGATTATTTGCTAGGCCGATTTCTGGGTTCTTTTGTAGTCCTACTATTTATTTATAGTGGATTGCTTTTGGGTATTATGTTAGGAGAGTTTATGCCATGGCGAGATACAGATAATATGCTAACCTTCAATTTGTGGCATTATCTTCAACCATTTCTTTATTTAGTCATACCAAATTTATTCTGTGGAGGAGTTATTTTTTTTATTAGTGGCGCACTAAGTCGTAAACTCATTGTAGTATACACACAAGGAATCATATTTTTTGTTTTATATCAGATTACAGCTATGCTAACCAAAGGAAGGATTGATGCTCCATTTTTTGTGACAGCTTTAGATCCATTTTCTTTTCAAACCATTAATACAATTGTAAGGTTTTGGACAACTACAGAGCGTAATTTGACTATGGTACCTATGGATGGATTGTTATTATACAATCGATTAATTTGGGTCATTATAGGAATTGTTGTCTTTATTGTTGGCGCTTACAAATTTAGCTTTAATGTAGTTCGGGATAAAGGATCGAAAAAGAAGTCTAAAGCTTTTAAGAATAAAGAAAAAAAATCATTACAAGAGGATATAGAAATTCCTAAGGTGAATATACGTCATGATATTAAAGCAAATTTTATTCAGCTTAAACATCATACATTCTTCTATTTAAGGTCTATACTAAAGGAAGGTTCCTTTTTGGCTATAGTACTTTGTGGAATAGGTATCATATTTATCAATTCTATTGATTTGGGAAATATATTTGGTGTAAATAGTTATCCAAGTACATATCTAGTAATCGAAGAACTTCAGGAAATGTCGATGTTTTTCTTTTTGATACTTCTCGTATTTTATTCTGGGGAACTGATCTGGAAGGAGAGGGATGTCAAACTCAATTTAATACATGATTCTTTACCAATATCTGACTTTATCAATTTAACAGGAAAGTTTCTGGGGTTGTTACTTATGTATCTAATATTGATAGTAGTTTTAATCGTATCAGGAATAGTTTTTCAGATTTCAAAAGGATATTACCAGGTTGATCTTGTAAATTATACCGTTGGTTTCTTTGGCGAGATTTTTCCTTTTCTTATGCTCTTTAGTTTTATCTCTTTTTTCTTTCAAACCATTTGTAACCATAAGTATATAGGACATTTGATGGTTTTAATTTTCTTTATTGTAACCTTGGCTTTGCTAATACTAGGTTTTAATCACGGACTTTATAGTTTTGGAGGTGGTGATCTGGGAACATATTCTGATATGAATGGATATGGTCACTTTCCATTATCATATAGTCTCTTTAAAGTTTATTGGATTGCAATATGTATGCTTATATTCATTATAACGGTAGTTTTTTCTGTAAGAGGTACAGAAACACAATTAAAAAAGCGTTTAAAATTAGGTCAATTACGATTAAATAGTTCCCTGATAAAATTAGGAACAGTGGCAATGTTTATTTTTATAACTACAGGATGTTATATCTTTTATAATACGAATATTCTTAATACACACTTTTCTACATCAACAAAAGAAACGTATAAAGCAAATTATGAGAAAACACTTAAAAGGTATGAATACCTCCCACAACCCAAAATAGTAGATGTAAATTTAAAAGTAGAATTATATCCAAAAGAGAGAAATTATACTGCTGAAGGGTATTTTATACTTAAAAACAAGCACAATACAAATATTAAAGAAATTCATATTCAAAAGTTAGCTAATGATGATGTAGTTTTAGAGGATGTATACTTTAACAGAGGAGTCAGCATTAGTAACGAATTCGAAGAATTCAGTTATTATGTTTATACATTAGATCAGCCTTTAGTTCCCGGAGATTCTTTAAAAATGGAATTTAAACAAACCTATACTACAAAAGGGTTTGAAGGCGATAATCAATCAAATACTCAAATAGTTTATAATGGTACATTCTTTAATAACGATCATTTTCCAACATTAGGATATAATAAAAGCTATGAACTAAAGGATAATAATACTCGTAGGGATTATGGATTATCTCCTAGAATTACAAAGGCCAAAATAGATGACCCCAAAGAGTTAATGAATGGAAGGTCTGGGGGAGACGGATATAAAATCAACTTTGAGATGGTTATTGGCACAGAAGCTGATCAAACCGCAATTACATCAGGTACATTAAAAAAAGAATGGATAGAAGGAGATCGTAAATATTTTCATTACAAAATGGATACTCCAATGATAAATTTTTATGCTGTTGTTTCTGCTCGTTATGAAGTAAAGAAAGATCAATGGATTCCAAAAAATGATAGTTTAGGAGATCCAGTAGATCTGGAAATCTACTATCATAAAGGGCATGAATACAATCTGGATAGAATGATGAAATCTATGAAAGCATCTTTTGACTATTTTAGTACAAACTTTAGCCCATATCAGGACCATCAGATGAGAATTATGGAGTTCCCCAGATACGAAACCTTTGCTCAGTCTTTTCCAAGTACGGTACCTTTTTCTGAAGCCATAGGATTTATGATGGATATTGATGATGAAAAGGACGTAGATATGACTTTTTATATAACAGCACATGAACTGGCACATCAATGGTGGGGGTTGCAATTAGTGGCAGCCAATGTAGAGGGTAGGCATATGATATTAGAATCATTAGCACAATACTCTGCATTAATGGTTATGAAACAAGTGTATTCTGAAGAAAAAATTCAACAATTCTTAAAAGGAGAATTAGAACGATATCTAAGTGGCAGAACTTCAGAAAGAAAAAAAGAATTACCATTAGCATTGGTAGAAGGACAACAGTACATTCATTATGGAAAAGGAGCTTTAAACCTATATGCTTTTCAAGATTATATATCTGAAGAAAAAGTGAATCTTGCCTTAAGAAGATTTATTAGAGATTGGAATGGTTTTAATGGGCAATTGCAAACCGATAGATACGCTACTACTGCAGATTTATTAGGATATTTTAGAGAAGTTACTCCAGACCATTTGCAATATATTATTATGGATTTATTTGAGACCATAACTTTATATGAAAACAAAACTACCGAAGCTCGTTATACTACTATATCAAAAGATCAGTATCGGGTAAATTTAACTTTAGATGCTGTGAAATATAGGATAGATAGTTTGGGCGTCGAAAAATCAATTAGTATTAATGATTGGGTTGATATTGGTATCTATGCTGATGGAAAGAATGGAAAAGATAAATTGATTTATCTAAAAAAGCACAAAATTACAAATCAGATTACTCAATTAGAACTTACAGTAAATCAAAAACCAACTAAAGCTGGAATAGATCCAAAATATAAACTCATCGATAGAAAAACAAAAAATAATGTGTTATCCTTTTCAGAGTAAACAACAACGAGTAGTAGTGTAGAAGTCCTTCATATAAAGGCGCCTACTGATGTTATAAAAAAATGAAAATCAATTTTCTGTAATGCGATCAATTCATGAAGATTATGGAAATACAAAATCCAAATTAGTTGAAATTATAAGAACAATTGAAAAACAAAATAATATTTCGATAAAGTATAAGTTTTCCTACGGAAATATTAAAAACTGTATCAAAGAATATATAGATAAGGTAAAACCAGAAACTGTATTATTAGGAAAAAGAATGAGATATTACAGCAAAAAAGGTTTGAAATCATCAAAGATTTAAAACAACAAAACTTGAAATAAGCTAAAAGGGAAGGATTGATGCTATTTTAAAACAAGTATCACAAAAAATAGATATTCCTGTATTGATTTTATGGTAGTAATATAAAAATTAAAATTATCGTATCGCTTCTATTAAATTATGCTTATAAACACTACCAATAGGAATATGAACACCTTCTATTTTAATTCGGTTACCCTCTATTGTTTGAATTTTTTTTAAGGCTACGATATATGATCTGTGTATTCTCAAAAATTGTTTTTTAGGTAACATATTTTCAAAATTTGTTAACCTATCCAAGGATGTGATCGTTTCATGACCAAGATGTATTTTGACATAACTACCTAAACTTTCTAAATATAAAATTGAATTTAGAGATATTTGATGAATTTTTTTATCCCCTTTTATGAATATACTTTCATCTGTATTGATAACTGAGTTGGTGACTGATGTTAATTGATTAGAGTTTCCTTTTTGTGCTCCTTCCATTAATTTTTTTTGATCTCGTGCTTTGCCAATAGCTTTTAGAAAACGTTCAAAACTAAATGGCTTAAGGAGATAATCTATAATATTAAGCTCATAACCTTCAATAGCATACTCCTGATATGCTGTAGTAACTATAATTAGTGGAGGATTACTTAGCGTACGTAAAAAATCTAGTCCTTTAAGTTTTGGCATATTAATATCCAGGAAAATCAAATCAACCTGATTTTCATTTAAATAACTCATAGCTTCAAATGCAGAATAACATTCTTTTTCGATAGTTAAAAAAGAAAGATCTTCACAATAATTTTTGATTACTTTATGAGCTAATGGCTCATCATCTATCGTTATGCAATTCATTCTAAATTTAATTTTAGCTCTACTATAAATTCATTGTCTTTTTTGATAATATCCAGAGAATGAGCATTTGGATAAATTAAAGATAGCCTTCTCTTTACATTTTCAAGTCCTATTCCAGATTGATTTTGGGATATTGTATCATTAAAATTATTTTCAATACAGAGATATAGCTCTTTTTCTGTTGTTTTTAATTCAAAATTTAGGAATGCATTTTTTTCGATAAGATCAAAACCATGTTTAAATGCATTTTCTAAAAATACAATTAGAATCATTGGAGCAATTTGTATAGATTCATTTTCAATTTCTTTTTTAAATGTAATTATTCCACGCTTGTGATGCCTCATCTTTTGTAAAGCAATGAAATTATCTAAATATGTTACTTCGCCAGCAATTGAAACTTTGGAAGCTTTACAATCATAAATTGTATATCGCATCATTTCAGAAAGTTTTAAAATAACAGAAGGGGTTTCATCAGACTTTTCGAGAGAAAGAGCATATAGATTATTTAGCGTATTAAAAAAGAAATGTGGATTGATTTGATTTTTTAATAAAGATAATTCAAGATGAAGACGATCATTTTCGATTTTGTTAATTTTAGAAAGTTGAAAGAACCATTTATAAGAGAGGTTTAATAGTGTAGTGATTAGCATTATAAAAACCATAATCAAGATTCCACTTTCTATGTTTTTTTCTTCCTTTGGTTGATTAAACCAATAATGATCCATCCAAGGCTCTATATAAGCTATAACAGATCCCCAACCAATAATCACAACAGACATTATTAAACCAAACCTAATGTATTGTTTTCTAACAAGGTATTTTGGGATGAGCCAGTATATATTGAAATAAATAGGTGGAACAAGTATTAAGAAAATACCCGAAGCAACTTGCAAAAAGTAAATGGCTAATGAACCAAAAGTAAGTGTATCCCAATTTGCAACAGCAAACATTAATCCGATTACAAATGATATGCTAATAAGAATGAGGATATGAATAAGTATTCTTTTTTTCATAGAAAACTAATGTACTAAAACTATCGAAGTAGGACTATTCTATTTAACGAATATCATTATATCATCAATGAATTGATTCTTTTTATTAATGAACTTATTTCATTGTTTAACTATACTTATATGCAACAGGTATAGCGTTGTTCGTTAAAAAGAATTGATTCCCCAAACGCATTCTATTTTTTTTGTTCCAGATTCTAAAACTACGAACTTATGAAATTAGTTATACAAGATTTATGTAAAACATATGCAAACGGGGTAAAAGCACTGGATCATCTTTCTTTAGAAGTTTCTAACGGAATGTTTGGTTTATTGGGCGCAAATGGAGCTGGTAAATCTTCTTTAATGAGAACATTAGCAACACTACAAGAAGCAGATAGTGGTTCTGTTTTTTTAGGAGAAATAGATATTCTTAAATATCCAACCGAATTACGAAAAGTATTGGGATACCTTCCTCAGGAATTTGGTGTATACCCAAAAATAACCGCAAAACAATTACTAGATCACCTAGCCATTTTAAAAGGTATAAGTCATAAGAAAGAAAGGGCCGAATTAGTTCGTTATTTACTCCATAAAGTAAACCTTTATGATAAACGAAATAAAGCTGTTAAAGGATTCTCAGGAGGAATGAAACAAAGAATTGGCATTGCTCAAGCGCTTATTGGTAATCCAAAATTAATAATTGTAGATGAACCCACTGCAGGGCTGGATCCTGGAGAAAGAAATAGATTTCATAATCTCCTGGCAGATGCAGCAGAAGATGTAATCATTATTTTATCTACGCATATTGTCGAAGATGTGAGAGAATTATGTCAACACATGGCCATTATGAATAAAGGAAAATTAATATGTCAGGGCAAACCTCAATCAGTAATTGATGAATTAGAAGATAAAGTCTGGCAAAAATTAATAGAACGAAATGAGTTAGAAACTTATACAAATATGTATAAGGTGATTTCAAATAAAATGGTAGGAGGTAAGCCACTAATTCATGTGTTAAGTGATCAGATACCCGGAGAAGGATTTCTTCAAGTTTCACCAACATTAGAAGATGTTTTTTTTGCAAAAACAAATATTATTTAAGCCTCTTGATTAGGTATAATCTTAAAACAAAACATGATGTTTAAAACATTCTTTTTAAAAGAGATCACAAGAGGGTTAAAACAACCCATGATCTATATATTTCTTTTCATATTTACAATCATTGCTGTCATTGGAGTTCTGAACGATGATATAACATTTGGAGGCTCAGTAGGAACTACATTAAGAAATGCTCCCTATGTAATGACAATATATGTGGCAAATATGTCAATTTTTGGATTGCTAATTGCTACGACCTATTTTAATAATGCCGCATTAAGGGATTATCAGTATAATTTTGATGAAATTCTTTTTAGTACATCTATCCATAAAGCTGGTTATTTTTTTGGTCGATTTTTTGGTGCTCTTTTTTTATCTACAATTCCATTATTGGGTGTACTTATTGGTTTCTTAATTGGTACTAATATGGGGTTTGAAACTGGAATAATAGCCGAAAACAGGTTAGGAGAGCTTCATTTCGGTGCTTTTATAAATAACTATTTACTATTTATTTTGCCTAATATGTTTATTTCTGGTGCGATTATTTTTGCTATTGCGAATACATGGAAAAGCACAATTATTTCATTTATAGCTACTACTATTATTATAATTGGATATTTATTATCAGGAACATTTTTAAATGATATCAGTACAGAAAATTTGGCAGCACTTACTGATATTTTAGGGATAAGAGCTTATACTATAGATACCAAATACTTAACTGGTATTCAAAAAAATATAGAAATCGTGTCTTTTACAGGGTGGTTACTTGTCAATAGAATTCTTTGGTTTTCTATTGGACTAATTATCATTTTTGGCTCTTATATATCCTTTTCTTTTATGCGAAAAAATAAGAAAACAACTATTACTAAGAAAAGAAAGCATAAAACATCAGAAACAAAAAGCTTTAATCTCCCTCAAATAAAAAGTAACTTCAACAATACAACATCAGCAATACAGTTTATTAGTTTCTTTAAAATCAATTTTTATACTCTTTTAAAAAGTAATACTTTTAAAATAATGCTCATTTTTGGGGCTCTTACTTTAATTAATAAGCTTATCAATGGTTTTGAGTACTATGGTCTTCAATCCTATCCTGTAACCTATAAAATCCTTGATTTTAATCGCCCCATTAGTATGATTCTAGGTATGATCATGTTAGTGTTTTTTAGTGGGGAGTTAGTATGGAGAGAGCGAACAAATAAGATTAATGGAGTAGTTGATAGTACCTATCATCATTCTTTTGTTTTAATCATTTCTAAAATAATATCGCTAATTGTTATAAATATCATCTTTGACCTATTTCTAATTTTTATATCTATTGGATATCAATTGTTAAACGGGTACACAAATCCGGAAATCGGAGTATATCTCTTAGATTTTCTCTATTCAGGTTTGCCAACGTATGCGATTTGGTCCTGTATTTTGATATCGATACAAATTCTTATAAACCATAAATATATTGCATACTTTGTGTCAATCTTACTTATTTTCTTAATAGAATTTTTGGTAGTAGATACATTAGGGATTTCATCCTATATGGTTAACCTTGGATTTACACCAAGTTATTTGTATTCTGATATGAATGCGTTTGGGGCAGTGTTAACCGCAAAAAACTGGTTTAACTTATATTGGATATTATTTGGTGTTTTACTTACCATAATAACAAGTGTGTTTTGGGTAAGAGGAACCATTAGCGGATTCAAAAACAGATTAAAAACTGCACAAAAATATTTCACGAAGAGATATATTTTGAGTCTAATTGTTATTTCTGTTTTGTTTATCTTAACCTCTAGCTTTGTTTACTATAATACTCAAGTATTAAATCCTTATACATCTGCTGATGATATTGAAAATATGCAAGAGTCTTATGAGAAAAAATACAAACAATTTGAACACATTATACAGCCCAAAATAACTTCGATACAATATGAAGTTGATATTTACCCAAATGAGCGGAATGTAAAATCTAAATCCTACATTACTTTAGTAAACAAAAGCAAAAAAGCAATTGATTCTCTACATTATACAACTACATATTTTGTTGGAGAAAGCAATACAGGGCTAGAATTAAGAATTTCAAACTGGAAAAAAACAATAGCTATTCCAAATTCAAAATTGGTGTATAATGATACTAGACTTGGTTATCAGATTTTTAAATTAAATACTTCATTATTGCCAAATGATACGATACATATTGTTGCCGAAACAAAGTATGTTAGTAAAGGTTTTGAAAACTCTGTATCAAATATTCGCGTCGCTAAAAACGGAACATTTCTCGATACATCTCATATTTTGCCTTCTTTTGGATATGAAGTTAATAATGAGATAACAGATGCTAATAATCGAATAAACAGAGGTTTACCTGTGAGGGTTGTAATGAATTCTTTGAAGGCTAAAAAAGATGTAACTACAGGAAATTATATAACTAAAAATCTATCAGATTGGGTGCAAATAGAAACTACTATTTCTACGGCGAATGATCAAATAGCAGTTGCACCTGGCTCACTCATAAAACAATGGTCTACAAAAGAAAGATCTTTTTTTAAATATAAAAGTGATCACGTATCATTAAACTTTACCAATTTTATGTCAGCCAAATATGAAGTTGCCAGCAAAAAATGGAACGGAATTGATATCGAGGTTTATCATCATAAAACGCATCATTATAATATCGATATGATGCTTAATGCAGTTGAAAAATCACTAACGTACTTTACTGAAAACTTTGGTCCTTATTTTCATCATCAAGCAAGAATTGTTGAAATTCCGAGATATTATAATTTTGCTCAAGCATTTCCTGGAACAATGCCTTATACAGAAGGAGGAGGGTTTATCACTAATCTTTCAAATAAAAATGATAACAATATCATCTATTCTATAGTAGCTCATGAGATGGCTCATCAGTATTGGGCACATCAGGTAGTGGGTGCCAATGTAGAAGGGGCTACAATGCTGTCAGAAAGTTTTGCTGAGTATTCTGCATTAATGGTCATGAAAAAAGAGCTTAATGATGATATAAAAATGAAGCAATACCTGGCTTATGATTTTGAAAAATATTTAAAAGGAAGAAGCCGTGAAACAGAAAAAGAAAATCCTTTATATAAAGTAAAGGATCAAGGATATATTCATTATGGAAAAGGGAGTTTAGTGTTATATGCTTTACAAGATTATCTTGGAGAGGAAGTAATTAATGAGGCCTTAAGAGAATTTTTAAATGATTATAAATATAAAACCGCTCCCTATCCAACAACCTTAGATTTTATATCATATTTAGAATCTCGAATACCAGATGCTATGCAGTATCTTGTAAAAGATTGGTTAAAAGAGATTACACTGTATGATTATCGCTTGAAAACAGCAACTTATACTGCTAAAAATAATGGGAAGTATGATGTTTCAATGTCTATTGAAGCTCATAAAATAAAAGTAGATAGTTTGGGCAATGAGCATAATGTACAACAACATGATTGGGTTGATATTGGAGTATATGCCGATGCAGACGAAAAAAAACTGATACATGTAAAAAGAGTGTTGTTTACTGATCAAAATATGAGCTTTACATTTGAAGTTGATCATATTCCGATAAAAGCGGCTATAGATCCAAAACGACTACTGATAGAACGTGTAATTGACGATAATGTAAGAGAGGTAATAGAACTGATGAATTAATTTTTAAGTAGAATACTAGAATATTTTCAACTATTTTTACAATTACAAATTTGTCAATCAATTAATTCTTACACTATCATGAAAACAAAACTCGTTTATTTTTTTATCATTTTCACTATATTCTTTGTTGCTTGTAAAACAGATACAGATACAGAGAAAACAAAATCAATAGAACATTCATCAATTAAACCACCTATTGCTAAAAAAATTCCTGAGAAGTTAGAGGCGCATGATGATATCCGAATTGATAATTATTTTTGGATGCGTTTAAGTGATAAACAGAAAAATGCTGAAATACCTGATGCACAAACTCAGGATGTATTAGATTATCTAAATGCAGAAAATGAATATAAGAATATAGCAATGAAGCACACTGATAGTCTTCAAAAGAAGTTATTTGATGAAATGGTTAGTCGTGTTAAAAAAGATGATGCTTCTGTGCCTTATAATGATAATGGTTACTCTTACTATACACGTTATGAAGAAGGTTTGGATTATGCCTTGTATTGCCGTAAAAAATTAGATGACACTAATAAGGAAGAGATTATACTCAACGGGCCCGAAATGGCAAAAAATCATTCTTATTTTGCTATTGGAGGCAGGTCGATCAGTATTAATAATAAGCTTTTAGCATTTGGTGTAGATACCGTTTCCAGACGTCGTTATGTAATTCAATTTAAAAATTTAGAATCTGGTGAACTATTATCAGATAAACTTGAAAACACAAGTGGTAGAGCAGTATGGGCAAATGATAACAAAACTCTTTTTTATGCTACAAAAGATTCTATAACGTTAAGACAAGATAAAATTTATAAACATGTTTTAGGGACTGATCAATCTCAAGATGAATTAGTTTTTGAGGAGAAAGATGAAACTTTTCTTTGTTTCGTATATAAATCAAAATCTCGAAAATATATTATGATTGGTAGTGATCAAACCTTATCTACAGAATATAGATATATAAATGCTGATACTCCAAATGGCGAATGGAAACTTATCCAAGCTAGAGAAAAAGATTTAGAATATAGTGTTGATCATTATGATGACCATTTTTACATTAGAACAAATCTTAATGCTAAAAATTTTCGTTTAGTAAAAACACCTATTTCCTCTACAACAAAGGAAAACTGGATAGATGTAATTCCTCATCGTGAAAATGTTTTGCTTCAAAATTTTGAAATTTTCAAAGAGCATTTAGTGATACAAGAACGAGTAGATGGATTGCGTACAATTCGAGTGATGAAATGGAATGGTGATAATGATCATTATATCAAGTTTAAGGATCCTGCTTATGTTGCATATCCAACAACAAATCTTGATTTTAATACTAATATTCTTCGTTACCAATATTCTTCTTTAACTACTCCTACAAGTACTATAGAGTATAATATGGAAACGAAGAAAGAAACTATTTTAAAAGAACAAGAAGTATTAGATCCTAACTTCTCAAAAGATAATTATACATCTGAACGTTTATACGCAACGGTAAGAGATGGGGTTAAAGTGCCTATATCAATTGTATACAAAAAAGGTATAGAAATAAGTAATAATACTCCATTATTACTATATTCTTATGGTTCTTATGGTTCTTATGGTAGTAGTACAGAACCTTTTTTTAGCTCCAATAGACTTAGCTTACTAGATCGCGGATTTGTATATGCCATGGCCCATATTAGAGGAGGACAAGAAATAGGAAGGCATTGGTATGAAGATGGTAAACTACTTAAGAAAAAGAATACATTTACTGATTTTATTGATTGTGGTGATTTTTTGGTTAGTGAAGGTTATACAAGTCCAGACCATATGTATGCTATGGGAGGTAGTGCAGGGGGGTTATTAATGGGAGCCATTATGAATATGAAACCAGAATTATGGAATGGAGTAGTGGCTGCTGTACCATTTGTAGACGTAATATCTACTATGATGGATGAAACTATACCTTTAACAACATTTGAATTTGACGAATGGGGTAACCCAAAAAACAAAGAATATTATGAATATATGAAATCGTATTCACCATATGATAATGTTGAAGCAAAAGCTTATCCAAATACATTAATTACAACAGGCTATTGGGATAGTCAGGTACAATATTGGGAACCCGCTAAGTGGATAGCCAAACTTAGAGAATTAAAAACTGATGATAATCTTTTAATCATGGATTGCGATATGAAAACAGGTCATGGTGGTGCGTCAGGTAGGTTTGAGCGTTATAAACGTACTGCCTTGAGTTATGCATTCATGATGGATCTGGAAGGAATGAAAAAATAGAAATATATAAGTATTAATAAGTATACAGAGATTGATATGAACGGATGTTCATATCAATCTCTGTATTTTGTGACAGTATTAAATAGCTTATTTTTCTTTCCAGGATTTCTTTGTAAATGAACAGTTATAAAGGAGTGAATGATTATCAATTTTCATTAGTATCTTTATTGGCTTAATAATCAATAATTAATTGTCCAAAAATATAGAAGACATAATATACTCTGAGGTTGCAAAACAACCTATTCCTTTTGAAATAATTTCAATGGAAAATCTCTATAAGCGCTTTGAAAACCATTCTGTAGATTTATTTTCATCTCATAGAATTCAGTTTAATGCACTTATCATCATCACAGAGGGTAATAGTACTCATGATGTTGATTTTAAGGAGTATATATTGTCTCCAGGAGTCTTAATTCCTTTGGTAAAAGGCCAAGTACATTTTTTCAAAAAAGAATTATTAGTAAAAGGATATATTATTTCATTTAATGAACCTTTTATTACGGAACATATTAGTGAAAAGAATCTATTTCACTTTCTTCATTTATATCATACTTCTAATCTACTGATAGGTGAGGAGAACATTGCTCTTCTTTTCCCTTTTATAGCTCTTTTAGAGCAAGTACAAAGCAGTACGAATAATAATTTGAAGTCAGACTTTGTTAAAACCATATTTTTATCTTTACTTATTCAAATTAAGCGACTTACTATATATCAACATGAAATTTTTGAAAGCCGAAGATTTAAAGATTTTATTCACTTTAAATTATTAGTTAGTCAGTATTATCAGGAAAGTCATAATGCAAAAGATTATGCGAACCGATTAGCTATTTCATATAAATACCTTAATGATATCTGTAAAGAAGTAACCAATAAAACTGCCAAAGCTTTTATTGATAGTTGGCTTCTTCTTGAAATTAAACGGAATATTTCTGAAAAAAAATATACTACACAAGAAATTGGTTTTAAGATGGGTTTTCCCGAACCTTCAAATTTTATTCGATTTTTTAAAAAACATACCGGCACAACTCCTAACAAATTTATCAAACGATACAACTAATCAACTTCGGTTATAGATTGACTATTTATAATAATTGATTGATCATTCTTAAGCCTTATTGCTTCAGTAATTTTGTGTTATCAAAATAAACAATGATGACACTAAAGCAACAATTGATACAAATAAGTGATGCTGGATTCTCAAGAATACCTAAGGCAATTGCCCAAGTTTTATTAGATGGGATAAAAGAAGTTAGATTAAGTAATTTAAAGAAAAATGCTCTTAAAAAAGGGGATTATGTTCCAGATTTAGAAGTGTTAAATTCTTTTGGTATATCTACATCGATACAAGAATTGGTTACTCATAAATTATTGATCATTAATTTTTATAGAGGTGGTTGGTGCCCCTATTGTAATACAGAATTAAGAGCTTATGAGAAATTAAAAGAAGACTTTGCCGAATTAGGGGCAGGTATCATAGCAATTAGTGCAGAAACTCCAGAAATAACGATACAAACCTCAAATAAGAATCATCTTTCATTTCCTGTATTAAGTGATCAAAATGCCAAACTGATGAAAGCCTTTGGGATTGTTTTTCAGTTAAATAAGAAATTAAGAGAAGAATATACCAATTTCGGAATCAACCTTAGTGAGATCCATGATAATTCTAATTATGAACTTCCGGTTCCGGCCATATATGTTATTAATAAAGATCTGGAAATCGTTTACGATTATTTTGAAGAGAATCATATGATAAGGTTAGAGCCTAAGGATTTATTAAATGTTTTAAAAGATGAGATCTCAACCCTTTACATTAAATAGTAATATAAATATTAGTAAAATGAATACAGAAAATCAGCCTTTAATAGAGGTCAAGAAAACTATTGAAAGATTAATTGAAGCAGGAACAAGTTTTGATGTAGAAGAATTAGAATCAATTTATCATGATAATCTCCAAGTTATTATGATAGATGATAAAGGTCAGTTAATGAATGCCGACAAAGCAACCTTTAAAAATTTATTTCAAATGAAACGGGATAATGGGGAAGCTCCATTGAATACCTGGGCTGAATTCAATCATATTGAAGCAGATGAACAAACAGCTCATGTTTTAATAACTCGAAAAGTAAAATTAACAGAAGAAGAAAGAAAATTGGTGCTAAGCATTGATTTGGTTAGAGAAGATAATCGTTGGCAAGTAACACGTGAGGTTATTTTTTCTCAACCTATTAATTAAACTAATAAAAAATTAAAGACTATTATCATGAAAACAAATAAAATTATATATTGGATAGCTACGGGGATTATGACTCTGGTATTCACATTTTCTGCAGGAATGTATATATTTAATTATGAAAGAGCATCTGGTTTTTTTGAAAATCTTGGATTTCCGACTTGGATAATATATCCATTAGCCATAGCTAAGATATTAGGATTGTTAGCAGTTTTAAGCAGAAAAAATACATTTTTAAAAGAGTGGGCATACGCTGGTTTCTTTTTTGATGCAGTACTTGCGTTTTTTGCCCACTATATGGTTGGAGATGGAGAATGGATGCCTTCTATTGTAGCAATTATTGCGATTCTTGTATCAAGAATTTATGAGTTTAAAGCTTTTTTACCACAAACAAATGAATAGCGAGATGTATAATTTGTACCTAAGACTTTAAATATTAAGCGATTCTAAGAAAAACCAAAATTATTTGCAACAGGTAATTCAGTATACTAATGTGTATGCTGAATTACTTTTATTTATAATTCCATAAAATTTTCTTCAAAATTAGAGATGAAATCATGAATATATTTCTTATTTCTGTTTTCTTTCTTTAATACCAGATAATGTTTTCTTTTTACCCCATGTTTACTTATGCGCTTAAAAACAATATCTTCTGATAGAGTAAAAGGTTTTAGTTGCCATTTTGGAGCACACATAATTCCCATATTAGCCCTAATCATCGAGATTGTAATTTCGGTAAACGGAATTGCAGAGATTTTAATTGGATTTATTTTATGAGGCCTTAAAAAATGATCATAAACAGATACTCCTTCTAATGGAAACGAATTAATCAACAAATGTATATTGGCAAAATGACTAGCTTCAAGATATTCATGTTCATTTAATTTACTTTCTTTGTGCATAATAGCAAATATTTCATCCTCAAATACCTCTATACTAGTAAGTTCTTCTTCTTCAGGTTTGTTTGTTACAATAGCAATATCAATTTCATTAGATAATACTTGTGAGATGGTTTGGTAGGTAGCACCAAGACTCAATTCAATATCAATTTCTGGATAAAGTATACCCATTTTTTGAATAAATCCAGGGATAGTATGAAAAAAGGATTGACATTCTGCACTTAACTTAATAGCCCCTTTAGAACCTTCTTTGATGTGTTTAATAGTATTAAAACCTTCATCTATAGTATTAAATAGTTTATTGGCTAATCGATACAATTCTTTTCCTTCTTGGGTTAATTCCCATTTATTTCTGGTTCTATGAAATACTTTAAAGCCTAAACGTTCTTCGAGTTCTCGCAATTGATGACTTAAAGCAGATTGCGTTAAAAATAAACGTTCTGAGGAATTAGCAATACTACCTTCTTCTGCAATAGTTTTTATTAATCTGAAATACTTAAGTTCCATACTCAACAAAGATACAATACAATACTACGAGTTGTAGTTGAAAAAAAATCAATTAGTCACTTATGAGGATTCAATTTACTTTTTAATAAATAGAAGGTTATACCCATAATTTTGATAAAAAATATACAACATGAAAACATCAAAAACAATTGGATTAATAGGAGGGATGAGTTGGGAATCTTCAAAACTTTACTATGAATTGATTAACAAACGAATCAATGAAGTTTTAGGAGGCTCTCATTCAGCCAAAATAATCATGGTATCTGTTGATTTTGCAGAAATCGAAAAACTAACATTTGAAGGAGATTGGGATAGTATTGGAGCTATTATGGCAAGAAGTGCATGGCAATTAGAAAGGGCAGGAGCAGACATCATAGTGCTGTGTACCAATCTAATACATTTAGTGAGTGATGCTATAAAAGAGCATGTGTCGATTCCCTTTTTACATATTGCTGAAGCTACAGGAGATGCCATTAGAGAAAAAAAACTTAAAAAAGTGTTGCTGTTAGGGACAAAGTTTACAATTATCTGTTGATTTTGCAGAAATCGAAAAACTA
>NZ_VLNR01000076.1 GCF_007489275.1 Aquimarina algiphila | reverse complement strand
TTTTCTCAACTCTGTGATCAATTTATGATTCGAAGAAATTATGCGAAATCTTTTGAGGGATTTAAAAATAGAATCTTATCAAAGATCACAGCAATGACCATTATTCAATATATCAATAGGTTTGAATTCAACAGAAATATAAACAACCTAAAAATTAATATTAACTAAATGCACAACGGGTTAATACATTTTATGTAATACTATTTTTTGTTTATGAGCAATATCTTTTTAAAAGGGGCTAAAGAAAATCAAGGGGATAAATCTAAAATTTTTTTCTTTCCACATAGTGGAAGCGGTCCTGGATTATATATGAACTGGGGGAAATATTTAGAGGGATTTGAAGTAATAGGCGTTCAATATCCGGGCAGAGGTTCGAGAATAGCAGAAGAGTTTAGTAAAACTCTGGAGGAGCTTGTGACATCAATTTTTAATAGTTTGGATTGGAAATCAATTTCTGGAAATTTCTTTTTTTTTGGTCACAGTCTTGGGGCTCTTATAGCGTATGAACTTGCTAAAAAAATTGAAAAAAATAATTTGCCAACTCCAAAATCTATCATAGTATCTGCGCTACCATCTCCTATTTCTAATTCTTATAAAGATAGAGTGAAAATTGTAGATGAAGTAGAATTAATTGATATGATGTACAGTTTATCTGAAGAACTTGCTGAAGAGTTTACTAAAGATGAAGACCTGATAGCACTCTATGTGGAGATCGTTAATGCAGATATTGCTCTTTTAGGAACTCATACTCCATCTGCAAATGATACATTAGATACAGATATTCATGTTTTTGGAGGAACCGAAGATTCTATAGCGATTAATGCTTTAGAAACTTGGCAGGAGCATACTTTATCAAATTTCTCACTGCATCTTTTTAATGGAGGGCATTTTTATTATCAAAAAAACTTTGATGCATTTATCAATACACTTAAAACTATTCTAAAATGAACATTATGGAAGAAAAGTCAGCAACATCTTTTTTAAAGAAGATTATTAAGAATGCTATTGAAATTCCTAACCAGATAGCATTAACTTCAAATAACGTTAATTATTCTTATAGTGAGCTTATTAATAGAGCTATCACCGTATCGTCAATACTTAAAGAGAAAGATATTAAGGAACAGGAAGTGATTGCACTTTTTCTTCCTTCTGGATATGACCTGATAGCTTCGCAATTAGGGGTTTTACTGAATAAACAAATTTTTGTTACCATAGAGCCAAATACACCCAAGAAAAGAGTAGAGGCTATTTTATCAGATTTGGATATTAGGCTATTAATCACTTTTAAAGAAACCAATTTTGATAAAAGGTTTAAAACCTTAAATATTAATAATGTAAAAAATGAAGATATACCTCTCAATGCATTAGAATTTGAGGATTTTAATACTTTCAAATCTGATGCATCAGTGTATATTATTTCTACATCCGGTTCTACAGGTAGACCCAAAAATGTCGAAATCTCGTATGCAGGTTTAGACAATTTCTGTAAATGGCAAGCTAATTATTATAGACTTGATCAGGAATCAAGAGTATCATCGATTGCTGCTTCAGGTTTTGATGCTTCTATAGGTGAAATATGGCCTGCCTTAATGGTAGGAGCAACTATTGTTTTTCCTGATCCGGAGAAAAAAACGTTACCCTCCTATTTAGTAGAATGGATTTCAAGTTGTCGAATTCATCATTGCTTTATCCCTACTCCGTTAGCAGAAATAATGCTCACATTAGAGTGGCCAAAAGAAAGTCAATTAAGAACAATGATTGTTGCAGGTGACAAAATGTACAGTTTTCCAGATAAAAATATACCGTTTAAAATATACAATAATTATGGTCCTAGTGAATATACGGTATGCACAACTGCAGGGCAAGTATTATCAGATCATAGAGATACCTATAAAACTCCTACTATTGGAAGACCTATAAAAAATACAGAAGTGTACATACTTAATGAGTATCAGGAAAAAGTAAATGATGGAGAAATAGGACAGTTGTTTATAAGTGGAGAAGGATTAGCTAAAGGGTATTATGGTGATCCTGAATTGACCAAAGAAAAATTTATCAAAAATCCTTTTGGAACATCTGTAAATACAATTATGTATAAAACTGGGGATTTGGGTAAATGGACTAAGCATGGGGATATCGAATTCTGTGGACGAGTCGATAATCAGGTTAAGATTCTTGGAAATAGAGTTGAGATTGAGGAAATAACTGTCAGCCTCAGAAAACATCCTGATATAAAGGAAGCCTATACCAAAGTTTTTTTTGAAGATAATCAACAAAATAAAACTCCCTATTTGGTCTCATATTTTAGTCCTAAAATATATAGACAAGCTCCTGGAGAGCAAGAAATTTATACGCACTTAGAAGCACTATTACCCAAATACATGCTTCCTACAAAATTGATACTTATTCATGATTTTGCTTTGAATAAAAATGGTAAAATTGATGCTAAACAACTCCCAAACCCTGAAATTCAACAATTAGATAATAGAAAAATAGACCCACCCTCTAATCCTTTAGAGGAAAATCTGGTTTGTTTTTGGTGTGAAATACTTAAGAGAAAAAATATAGGAATCCATGAAGACTTTTTTAATTTGGGTGGTAATTCATTGGCAGCAATTCAAATTTTAGAAAGAATTCGTTCAACTTATAAAATAGAAATTACGATTAAAGATTTCTGGAAGAATGCAACGATTCATCAATTAGTAAAAATAATAGAAAGTTCAAATAAGGTTTCAGAATCTGCAAATATTCAGGAAATAAGAAAAGAAGGAGAAATCCCATTGTCTGTTCAGCAAGAACAGGTTTGGTTTCTTCAACAATATGCTCCCAATAGTAATGCTTATAACGCTCAGACTAGCCTTAGAATAAAGGGAGCCATTAACATCCCAATTCTGGAACAGACATTACAGGAAATTTTTAACAGACATGAACTTTTAAGAACTACCTATGAAGAGAAGGATGGGAAACCTAAACAAAAAGTACATCCTAATTTTATTTTTTCTATTGACCATATAGATATAAGATCATATGAAAATGAAGAAAAAGAGCATGAAAGAAGTAAAATTAAGCATCAAGAACTTGCTCATATTTTTAACCTAAAACAGCTGCCGTTATGTAGATTCACTTTGATTCAAATTGAGGATGAATTATTTGACCTTTTACTTATTGAGCATCATATCGTTCACGATGGAGTCTCATATTCATTATTAATGAACGAATTACATACCATTTATAATGATTTAATTAATGGAAATAAGATTTCATTAGCACCTCTGGCTATTCAATATGCAGATTATTCCATTTGGCAACGCAATAAGATTAATTCTGGTGCAATGGATAAGCATTTGAATTTTTGGAAAAATAAATTACAAGATGTACCAAGACTTACACCATTACCAGTAGATTTTGCCAGGCCCAAAATTCAAAGTTTTAAAGGAGACCAAATACGATTTGACCTTCCATTATCCTTGTCTGAAAAAATTAAGGGTTTTAGTAAAAACAATAGAGTTACTTTGTTTTCAACAATGTTTACAGCTTTTGCATTGCTCTTACATAAATATACTTTAGAAGACGATATTAATATAGGTTCTGCGGTAGCCAATCGCCAACCTCATGAAACTGAAAGAGTAATCGGCATGTTTGTTAATGCAATTGTGATTCGATGCCTAATGGATAAAAAAAGCTCATTTCTCGAATTAGCAAGGTATATACAAGATGAAATTATGGAGGCTCATACACATCAATCTTGTCCGTTTCCTAATATCGTGAAAGAACTAAATATCAAGAGAGACTTAAGTTATAATCCTATTTTTCAAACCATGTTTAGCTTTCATGATGCCCCTGTTGCAGAACCAGTATTAGGGAATGCTAAATGTACAATTCATGAAGAAGGCAATAGCTCGGCAAAGCAAGATATCGATGTAGTAATTATTCCAAAATCAGAAAGGTATCAAGGGAATTCACGTTTTGTAGATAACAGAATCAATATTATTTGGGAATATAATAAAGGACTGTTTGAGCGCGATAGCATGGTTAGAATGGTAAATAACTATCAATTTTTGCTAGAAAACTTAGTTGATCATTATGATAAAGCTGTAGAGGAAATACCATCTGTATGTAATACAGAACTTAAAATGATGACCTCTCATTTTAATACAAAAGATGATCAAAATTCAACTCAATCAAAAATTAATTCTTTTGAGCAGCTATTAAAAACTTTTAAATCGAATGACAAAACAGTGGCTTTACATTCTCAAGAGGGTATGATTACGTATAAGGATTTATATGATCAAGTAAAATGCATCATAAAACATCTATCTTCCTTAGATTTAAAAGAAAACGATATTGTAGGATTACATCTGGATAAAGGTGTATCTATGATTGCTTCTCAAATTGCATGTTTAGTATATGGAGTTGCATTTGTTCCTATTACACCAGATACTCCATCTGAAAGGAAAAGATATATTCTAACAAATGCCAATTGTAAAGGGCTTATAACAAATCAAGATATAGAAAAAGAGGTAGTTATGGACGTTATGATTTCTATAATCAACTTGTCCTCTTTAATTTCGGAAAATGAATATCTATCTTTAGAAGATCTACAATTATTAAATGTTACTGGTAGCAATCTGGCCTATGTAATTTATACTTCTGGTTCTACAGGAAAACCTAAAGGAGTTATGATTCCAAGAAAAGCATTGCTCAATTATATAAATTGGCATATCGAAGAGTTTTCTTTAACCTCTAAAGATAAATCTACTTTGCTATACTCATCTGGATTTGATGCTTCATTAGCTGAAATTTGGCCGCCAATAGCCGTGGGAGGAACACTATATAATGTGCAAAAGGAGGATATACTAAACCCTACTTCATTACAAAAATTTATTATAGAAAATGAGATAACGGTTTGTGATGTTCCTACCCCTTTGGTAGAAAGATTACTACAATTAAAATGGCCGTCAAAATCAGATTTACGGATTATGTTGACTGGAGGACAGAAGCTCACCGTGAGACCTTCAAAAGATATAAATTGGAAACTGTATAATCAATATGGCCCAACAGAAACTACTATAACTGCAACATCATCAGAAGTTACTTCATATTGTAAAATTTCTTCATTGCCAAGTATTGGTAAACCCATTAAAAATACGACTATTTATGTCTTAGATGATCAACTAAATAGGGTTCCCATTGGAGGTGTAGGAGAATTATATATTGGAGGAGATGGTCTCGCTAGTGGTTATTTAGGAGATGAAGAATTATCTAAAAATACGTTTATATCTAACCCATATTCAAATCATAAAGAAGATAAAATATACAGAACGGGGGATATGGTACGTGTTCTAATAAGCGGAGAGTTATATTTTATTGGTAGAAGAGATACACAAGTAAAAATTAGAGGATTTAGAATAGAGTTAGAGGAAATAACTAAAAATGTACAGGAGATTGAGGAAGTAAAAAAGGCGCACACCTTTGTACGTGTTTATAACAATGATGAACATTTGATTTGTTGTTATACAAGCAATGAGAAAATAAAAAATAGGAATAGTGAAGTAATTAAAGCGAATCTTAGGAAGAAATTACCTGAATATATGATTCCAACTCATATTGTTGAATTAGATAACATGCCGTTGACTTCTAATGGTAAAATCGATGAGAAGAAACTACCAATTCCTACTTTGGAAAGTAAAAAAGCCTCTGTAGATATAAGACCTAGCAGCGAGTTAGAAAAACATCTTATAGATATTTGGAATCAGATTCTGGGGCATTCTAATTTTTCTGTAACCGATAAGTTTTTTGATCTGGGAGGGCATTCCTTAAAAATTGTAGAAATGCAATCGCTAATACAAGAAAAAATAGGTGTGAACATTCCTATAATGACATTTTTTGAATATTCAACTATTGTCGACATTTCAAAATATATCAATGGAAATGATCAAAAGACAGATACCGTATTAGAAAACAATAATAGAGCTTCACTTAGGAAAAAAGCTATGAGTAGAGGAGTTAGAATAAAAAATGTATAAAAATTATTATTGATAGATCACGAACGAAATAATGACAGCAAACAATAATTTAGAAGGGAAAATTGCAATTATAGGAATGTCTGGGAAGTTCCCAGGGGCTTCAGATGTTTTTTCTTTTTGGAACAATCTATTAGAGAATCTTGAAGGCATTAGTCATTTTTCCAAAGAACAAATAGCATCTCATTTCAATATAAAAAAAGAAAATATCTCCAAGGATTTAATTACATCTTTTGGAGTCCTTGGAGAAGAAACATCATTTGATGCAGATTTTTTTAAGTTTTCTGATAATGAAGCTGTTATCACGTCACCTCAACAGCGATTGTTTCTTACTTGTGCTTATGAAGCTTTAGAGCAAGGAGGTGTAATGATTGAAGATTTTAATGGATTAATTGGCATTTATGCAGGATCTAGTGAAACAGATTATCTAAGAACTCTGGAAGAAAATAAAGAAGTTAGAAGTAAAACAACATCGTGGCAACTTAGGCTGGCAAATGGAATTGATTTTTTATCTAGTAGAGTTGCCTATAAATTGGGGCTAAGAGGCCCTGCAATCACTGTTCAAACTGCTTGTTCGACCTCCCTGGTTGCAGTACATCAAGCTTGTAATAGCCTATTGTTAGGAGATTGTGATATTGCTTTGGCTGGAGGTTCTAGTGTTCATGCCAGCCCAATATTTAGTGAATATATGGAAGGTGGAGTTCTATCTCAAGATGGAAAGTGTAGAGCTTTTGATCAAAAGGCTAATGGAACGGTTGCGAGTAATGGAGTAGGTGTTGTGGTATTAAAAAGACTTGAAGAAGCTGTCTTAAATAAGGATAATATCATTGCTGTGATACGAGGAACCTCTGTAAATAATGACGGCAATCTTAAAATCGGATTTACAGCGCCAAGTATTCAGGGACAAGTAGATGTATTTAATACAGCTCTTGAAATATCAGACACTATTCCAGGAGATGTACAATATATCGAGACTCATGGTACTGCAACAGAATTAGGAGATCCTATCGAGGTCACAGCACTAAATAAAGTATATAACTCTCTTACTACAAATCATAAAGATAAATGTTGGATAGGGTCTGTAAAATCAAATATTGGACATACCGATGCCGCAGCAGGGATTTGTGGGTTAATAAAGACGTCATTAACGGTTAGTAACGGGATAATTCCGGCAAGCCTTCATTTTAACACACCAAACTCTAAAATTGATTTTACCAACAGTCGTCTCGAAGTAGTTTCAGAAAACAAGAACTGGAAATCAAATCGAAGAGTAGCGGCAGTTAGTTCTTTAGGAATTGGAGGAACCAATGCTCATGCAATTTTAGAAAATTTTGTAAAAGAGAAACAAGAGATATACGTTAATAAAAAATTCGTTTTTCCGATTTCAGCGAAAACAACAAATGCACTTTCAAAACTAATAAACAAATATTCAAAATTTGATTATAAAGATATCTATCTTGAGGAGGTAGCCTGGACCATGCAAACGGGTCGTTCACCATTGCCATATAAAACCTATGTTGTTGCGTCATCTTTTAAAGAACTGATAAATGAATTACATATCAAGTCTCAATTTGATTTTGGACAAATACCTCTAACGACGAATAAGGATTCCTTTGTTTTTGTTTTTTCAGGTCAGGGTGGGCAATATAATCAAATGGGGAAGCAGTTGTATGATCAGGAGCCTGTTTTTAAAGGTTTTTTAGATGAGTGTTTCGATATATTTGAGAGTTTTGGGATACCCTTAAAAACCATTCTTTTTTCGGAAGAAGGAGATCAAATTCATGAAATGACTTATGCGCAGGCAGCAATATTTTCGATAGAATATGCATTGTCACAATATTACATGACCCTTCTTGAATTAAAACCCGCTATGGTTTTAGGTCATAGTTTAGGTGCTTATGCAGCGGCAGTGGTTTCAGGGATATTTTCATTAGAAACTGCTATAAAAATCATAGTCAAAAGATCAGGAATTCTAGAACGTATAGATCAAGGAGCAATGATCGCAGTTCTAGGAGAAGTCAGTGAGGATATAGAAAGATATGGCGTTTCGATCGCGGCTAGAAATTCCTCTAATCAAACTGTGCTATCTGGTAAGAAAAAAGATCTTGAAACATATATAACTAAACTTGAAGCACAAAATATTGAATATAGATGGCTTCATATTAAAAGCGCTGCGCATTCTCATCTATTGGATCCATTCTTAAAGGATTTTTCAGAGTACATGCATACATTACAATTCTTCCCTCCTAAAATTACGATGATATCTGATCATTATGGAAGAGCGTTGGAGGCTAACGAAGCAATAAATCCTCAATACTGGGTAGATCATTTGAGAAATACTATTGATTTTAAAAAATGTTGTGATTTTATCCTCAAAAAGGGAGATTATTCTTTTCTGGAACTTGGGCCAGGGCAAACGTTATCTACGTTAATCAATCAGAATTCTTATTTTGAAGAAAGTAAGATATTTGGAAGTATTCCACACATTAAAGATGAGGTTTCAGAATACATTGGTTTTTTGGAAAGTATAGGAGAACTATGGAAAGCTGGTGTAACAGTACGTTGGAAGTTTTTTTATTCATTAGAAAAACCTTGGCGAGTAGCATTGCCGGGATATGCTTTTGATAATAAAAATTATTCCGTAACCGATACTCATTTAGATTCTGATAAAAATAAAATAGAAAAATTGTCTTCAAAACCTCATCCTATCAAACCAGGTAATGAAGAACAAATACGAAAACAAATCGAATTACTTTTCATTAGAATTCTTGGAAATAAAGAAATAAAGGGTGACTCTAATTTTTTTAATAATGGAGGAGATTCTCTAATGGCACTTAAACTTTTTAAAGAGGTAAAGTCCACATTTGCCGTAAAGTTATCTGTACGCGAAATTTTTAAAACACCCACTCCATCTGCTTTGGCATCAAAGATTATTAATTTAATTGATAAGAAACATTGAAAGCGCACAAGAAAAGCTTATTCGGGCATAGTAATTTTAAAAAGCTATGGGTCGCACAGATTTTAAGTCTTGTTGGGACACAAGTGACTGTAGTGGCTCTCCCAATTATCGCAATTAAATTGTTAAATGCCTCTACATTACAAGTTGGTTTATTGACAGCGATGTCTTATCTCCCTTTTTTACTATTTGGACTTCCAGCGGGAGCCTGGGTTGATAGATTATCTATTAAAAGGTTAATGATCGTTTGTGATATGTGCAGAGGAGCAATTTTAATATTAGTTCCTATACTTTATAGTATGGATTTTCTAACTATTCCACTATTGTTCATCATCGCTTTTTGTAATGGGATTTTTACTGTTTTTTTTGATATCAGTAATCAATCTTTCTTACCAGAAATTTTACCTAAAGAACAATTAACAGAAGGTAATAGTAAATTGGGGACTTCTTATACAACATCGCAGATGGTTGGACCAACCATAGCAGGATTCATGATCAAAATATTTTCTGCACCCATTGCAATTCTAATAGATTCGATAAGTTATTTTTTGTCCGGTATTTTTATTTATAATATAAAAATACCTAAGCAAAAAACAGTTTTAGACAAAAAAAAACCTGGAATTTTTAGTGAAATTAGAGAAGGATTAAGGTTCGTTGTTAAAAATAAGTATTTGAAACCCATAGCTATTTCTATGAGTATTGCCAATATGTTTGATTTATTTGGTATGATTCAGGCTATCTTACCAATATATATCTTATCAACCTTAAAGCTATCTCCCTTTGAATATGGAATTATTCTATCCATGGGTAATATAGGAGCTATCCTAGGGACGTTTATAAATAAAATCATAGTCAATAAATTTTACCTGGGTAAGGTTTTAGCGATATCTTCTATTCTTCCCGGAATTTCGTTATTGATTTTACCTTTTGTACAAGGGGAGTACGCTATGTATATTATAGGTTTGTCACTTTCCTTGGCAGGATTAAATATTGCGGTTTTCAATATAAATCAAATCAGTCTTAGACAAGCTATTACACCATTAAATTTAATGGGAAGAATGAATGCAACTATTCGATTTATAATTTGGGGAACTGTTCCTCTTGGAGCTTTTCTTGGAGGTTTATTGGGAGAACAAATTGGAGTTAGAAACACTTTGTTGGTGGCAGCAATAGGAAGTATTTTATCATCAATACCTATATTATTTTCAAAAAACACATCACTTAAATCACTTAAAGAAATATATACTCATTAAAAAAATGTATTATGAATTACCTTTGGTCAAAAAATATTGAAAAAAGCTTTCTTGCTAACATTTATCTAGGAATTTTTAAATGGGATATGGTCAAAGCATTTCCAGAACAATCGGCATCAGAGAAAGAGATTGGTGACAAGTTTTGTGAAAGAATTGATCAAATTCTTAATGAAAATGTAAAAAAAGAAGATATTGAGGATACAGGTATGTTACCTGCTAGATATTTAAAATTAATAACTGAGGAAGGCTTTACTCGTCTTCAATTACCTAAAGAATATGATGGGCACGAATTATCTCATTATAATACTTTTAGAATTTTGCAAACAGCTATTCGTAATTGTTTTCCTGCCGGATTTACTCTAGCCACACATAATGCATTTGGTGCGGGTTCTATTCTCAGCGCTTTACCCGAAGGATATCTTAAAGATTACATATCAGAAGAATTAAGAAATGGAGGTTTTTCTGGTTGGGCTGATACAGAACCAACAGGTGCTGCAAATCGATTAGTAAGTACTACGGCAACACTATGCGAAGATGGTGAACATTATATCATTAATGGTAGAAAGGTATATATAGCTAATGGATCGATTGCAGATATTCTTATCGTTTCTACAACGGTAACAAAAGAAGATGGTACAGATGAGGGTTGTTTGTTTATTGTAGATACTAAAAATCAGGGGTTCTCTGTGGATAAGGTTCATGATCTCATGGGACTAAGAGGGTTTCCTATAGCAGCGCTTAATTTTAATAATGTAAAAGTTCATAAAAATAAAATGGTGTCTATGAAAGAGGGGCACTGGAGAGATACATTTTTATTAGAGCCTATTAGTGCTTTGGGAAGAATGTTTTCTCTTACTTCTGCATCGTTAGCTGTTTCTAAAAAATGCCTGACATGGATGAAGGATTTCTGTAATAGAAAAAAAATTAATGGAATTTCTTTGGGTGAATATGAAGAAATACAAAGAAAAATATCTCAAACAGCAGCAGAAATATTTGCTATGGAATCTGTTATAAAATGGGGAATAATCAATATAGATTTTGAAAATCTGGCGGATAGATGGTGGGAACTGTTTTCTACAAAAAATATAACTACATTATTTGCAAATCATATCGCAGATAGGACGATAGCTGTTTTTGGAGCAGAAGGGTACGAAAAAGCACAAAGCAAAAAGGAAATAGGGTATTCTGCAATAGAGTTAGAACAAGTGTTTAGAGATATAAGAGGGTTAAGAATTTCAGGAGGGGTTGATTTTCAGATAGATAATCGTTCTACGCAACTTTGGTTAGAAGCATTTTATTATAATAGTGATTTTGATATCGATGTAGTTAAAAATAATTTTGGTGTAGCAGAAGAGATTGTTAAAGAAGCACAGAATTTATCATCACTAAATAAAGAGCATCTTATAAAAGTAAATGATGAAGTCGTTAAGTTAGGAAATCATATTAAATATCTGGTGAAGTCATTTGATAAAGAAGAACTATTTGCCAAGCAAAGAATCATGATTTTGACAAACAAAATTGTTAGAGAAATATATCTTATATCCTGCTGTTTGTCTAGAACTAACGCTGCAAATAAAGAATTAGCTAATGATTATAATATGCTGACAGAAACCTATTGTATAGATTCATTGCAGAAAATTCAATCATATTGGCATCAATTGGATTGTGAATTACAACAAGAAAATAAAAACCCTTTTAATATACTTGGGAATCGTATTTTGGATGGAGATTTGGATACCATAGTTTTGGAAAATATCTAGGGAGAAGTGATCAAAGTATTTAACACTTGAAGTAAGCCGAGTAAAATGAGTTTATGACTCTAAAACTCGGCTTCTTTTTAAGATTCTCCTGTAGTATTGATCTTCCAAACTCTTCATATTGGATTCCAATTATATACTTTTAGAAAAGTTCTTTTTTGATTAAAATTTGTTTTATCAGGTAAGGTTATATACTTCTATATAATAAATCAAATTAATGGGGTAATAAAAACTTCAAATTATCAAGAACACATCTTCTGTTTATCTGCTATGAAATAGATTTAAAAGTAAAATTTCTTTTAATAAAGTATTCCAAAACATAGTAGCTGTCACACCTTTGATACATAGAAAAAGGAGTGTTTAAGCCACATTTTTAGGTTCCACATTATAACTTGAAACGCCTTCGCTAAGATTTATCTATAGTTTTGATGATAATAAAAACAAGGATTATCAGACTTTACTTAAATATTGCTGACACTCATTTTGCGTACACAATAAATTCAGTCAGATGTGAACTGTTTTTAATTCAAAAGTAAAGAGAAAATTGACCTTTTAAATCGTACTTATGATAAAAAATATACACCTACGTACGCTATTATATTTTGTAATATGTTATCTGTTTATTTTACCCACTTGCTATAGTTTTTGTTTAAAATCAGATAACGAAGAATTGGAGTTCTCTAGTTTTATAGGTGAATTTACTTCGATATGGGATACGACGCAACCAGGTAGTTCTGCAAACAATGAAATTATAATACCTACTAACCCGGCTTTTACTTATAATTATACTGTTGATTGGGGTGATGGAAGTAGTAACACAGGGGTAACAGGTGATATAACGCATACGTACGCCACAGCAGGAAGTTATACCGTGAAAATAAGTGGTGCTTTTCCTGCTATTTATTTTAATGACACAGGGGATAAGGAGAAAATCATCGAGATTCTAGAATGGGGTATTATCGAGTGGCAGACTATGGAGAATGCTTTTTATGGATGTGAAAACTTAAACTTTGATGCTATAGATTCTCCAGACTTATCTCGAGTAACCAGTCTTAAAAATATGTTTCGAGATTGTGACGTATTCAATGGAATTGTGAATAATTGGGATATAAGTACAGTAACAGACATTTCTGGAATGTTTTCAAATACTCGTTTTAATAGACCTTTGGCTAATTGGAATACAAGTAGGGTAACAGATATGTCAGAAACGTTTCAAAGCTCCAATTTTAATGAACCTTTGGATAGTTGGAATACATCATCTGTAACGAATATGAGCAGGATGTTTAATTCAGCCACAAGTTTTAACCAAAATATTAATGCTTGGAATGTGAGTAATGTGATCAATATGTCGAGGATGTTCGAAGTCGCTTTGCGATACAATAACCCCATGGATAATTGGAATGTAGCGAACGTAACCACTATGTTTAGAATGTTTTATAGAGCACGTGAGTTTGATCAACCTCTCAATAGTTGGAATGTTGGCAAAGTGACGAATATGTCAGAGATGTTCGCTGGCTTTTTAGACATGATTTTTAATCAACCACTCAATAATTGGAATGTAGAAAATGTTGAAACTATGAGTGCGATGTTCTTTAGATGTGCATCATTTAATCAACCATTGGATAATTGGAATGTACAGAATGTTACAGATATGAGTAGAATGTTTGAGAGAGCCAGAGCTTTTGATCAATCGCTCAACGATTGGGATGTTAGTAATGTTACTAATATGAAAGGAATGTTTTCTGGTGATAACCGAATCATGATTTTTAATCAACCTCTAAGTAACTGGGTGGTAAATAAAGTTACGGATATGAGCGAAATGTTTAAAAATTGTACAGCCTTTGATCAGCCGCTAACTACCTGGAATGTAAGCTCGGTTACCAATATGGAGCAAATGTTTTTTAATGCTTCTCAGTTTAATCAATCAATTAATAATTGGACTACAACTAGCTTGAACAATATTACATCTATGTTCTTTAGAGCAACTCTATTTAACCAACCATTAGACAATTGGGATGTAGACGATGTAACTGCTATGAACAACACATTTAACCAGGCTACAGCTTTTAATCAAAATTTAGCGTCTTGGAATGTAACCAGTGTAGAGGGTATGGCTAATATGTTGAATAATACAGGTATGACTCAAGAGAACTATGATAATACACTCATAGGTTGGGCTTCTCAAAATGTGATGAACGACGTGTCCTTGGGAGCTTTAAATTTAACCTATTGTAATGCATTAACTGTAAGACAAGAACTCATAGATGATCATAATTGGACTATTAGCGGTGATGCTGTTAATTGCTCTTTTGTATTATGTACTTCAATTATATCACCCGTAAATGGAGATACCAACGTACCTGCTAATTCTGATATTAGATGGAATCCGGCGCCTAATGCCACAGGATATTTTATAAGTATACGAAGAGAAAATGATGCAGGAGATATAATACAAGTAATTTATGATAATGAAGATGTTGGTAATGTAGTTGGAGTAGATTTTACCAATGAATTTATTCCTGGGGACAATGTTTTTATAACCGTTATACCTTATAACGATGAAGGGCCTGCTGTAGGATGTGAAGAAATACAATTTAAAACAGTAGAAAGTTGGGTAAATAGTCCGGATGCCTTTAAATTCACTGTAGATACCAGGAATTTAGATAGAAGTTCAAGTGCAGCAAACCAATTGATCATTGAAACCGTAAGAGGTTATGATTTCAATTTCTCTATTGATTGGGGAGATAATCAATATGATAATAATGTTACGAATGAAATTACACATACCTATTTAATCCCGGGGATTTATACCATTGCAATTATAGGGGATTATCCTGCGCATTCTTACGGGAGAACAGATAGAGATAATAAAAAACTAATCTCTGTAGATCAATGGGGGACACAACCCTGGCAAACTATGCAGCAAGCTTTTTGGTTTTGTGATAATATGGAATATAACGCAATCGATGTACCAGATTTATCCAATGTGATTAGCATGGCTCGCATGTTTAGAAGGAACAAATTATTTAATGGTAATATTAATAATTGGGATGTAAGTAACGTGACAAACATGGCAAATTTATTTTATCAGGCCGAAATATTTAATCAACCATTAGACAATTGGGATGTAAGTAATGTGACTACCATGACTAATATGTTTAACACCGCAAAAGCCTTTAACCAACCATTAAATACTTGGGATGTAGGAAATGTTACTAATATGAGTGATATGTTTAACGATAGTGAAGCCTTTGATCAGCCTTTAAATAGGTGGAATGTTGCTAAAGTAACTACTACAAAAAGAATGTTTGCCAATGCTAGAAGTTTTAATCAGTCACTTAATAATTGGGACGTAAGCAATGTTGAAGAGATGGAAGAAATGTTTAGTTCTGCAGAGGTTTTTAATGGAGAGCTAAATAGTTGGACTATGGGAAAAGTGACTACAATGAGAAGAATGTTTTACAATGCAAAACAGTTTAATCAGCCCTTAGACTTATGGGATGTGAGTACAGTAATTGATATGCAAAATATGTTCAACATTACGAGTTCATTTAACCAACCTTTAAATACTTGGGATGTGAGTAATGTAACCAATATGTCCAGTATGTTTAGAAGTGCAAACTCATTTAATCAACCTTTAGATCAATGGCAGGTAACTTCTGTGGTAAACATGTCTAGTATGTTTTCGTATGCTTCTAGTTTCAATCAAAATATTAATAATTGGGCGGTTACTAATGTTAGATTTATGGGAGGTATGTTTGAGTTTGCTATTGCTTATAATCAACCACTTTTTAACTGGGATGTAAACTCTGTAGTAACCATGAATAATATGTTTAGAGGGGCTACTGTTTTTAACCAACCCATTGGTAATTGGAATGTAAGTGCAGTAGCATCTATGAATTCTATGTTCGAAGATGCTATAGCTTTTAATCAACCATTAAATACCTGGGATGTAAGTTCTGTTACTCTAATGCAATACATGTTTAAAGGGACATCAATATTTGATAATCCAATAAGTAATTGGGAAGTAGCTTCTGTTACGAATATGGAAGGTATGTTTAAAGATGCAATTCTGTTTAATCAACCATTAGAAAATTGGAATACAGAAGAAGTACTAAATATGAAAGAAATGTTTAGTGGAGCAACTGTGTTTAATCAAAATCTAGATTCTTGGAACGTCTCATTTGTTACAACAATGGAAGAAATGTTTAGAAATGCTACTGCTTATAATCAAGCGATGGACTCTTGGAATGTCGCCTCGGTAACAACTATGAAAGGTATGTTTCAAGGTGCAACTACTTTTAATGAAGTTATTAATAATTGGAATGTAAGAGGTGTACTTACGATGTCTAGTATGTTTAATGGTGCGTCTGCTTTTAATCAGTCCCTTAATGGATGGAGAATAAATGGAGTTCAAAACATGGATTTTATGTTTGTTGGCGCTCTTGCTTATAATCAAGCGATGGACACTTGGAATATTGGTAATGTTAGTATGAGATCAATGTTCCAGGGAGCATCCACTTTTAATCAATCTTTGGATAGCTGGAATGTGAGTAACGTTAGTAATATGCGTGATATGTTGGATAACACAGCACTTACTCGAGAAAACTATGATAATACACTCATTGCCTGGTCTACACAAGCTTTAACTTCAGGGATTAATTTTGGTGCAGAAACCTTGCCTTATTGTGATAGTATAGAAGAAAGACAATCTATGATTGATACCTATGGATGGGTTTTTACAGGAGATATTCGGGATTGTCCTATTCCAGAATGTACACAGTTGATCTCACCAGAAAATGGAGCTGTTGATATTCCTGTAAATACTAACCTTGTTTGGAGTCCAGCACTATACGCAACAGAATATGACTTAACAATCACTTTATTACCAAGTAATGTAGTAATTAACCAAACTGTAAGCACTGAGTTTTATGAGTTTGCAGTCAATACGCTTGTGGGTTCTACAGGTGTACGGGTTCTTATTGAACCTAAAAATGATGAAGGTATTGCTACAGGATGTGTTGCAGAAACTTTTAGTTTGTCGATGAATTCTGCTTCAGTTCCTGGTTGTACAATGCTTACCAGGCCTTCTGCAAATAGTACAGATGTTGAAGTAGATGTTGATCTTTTTTGGGGAGCAATTGCAAATGCAGATGGATACTTTTTAACGATAGGGACTTCTGCTGGTAGTAGCGATATTCTAAATAATGAAGATGTCGGTAATGTAACTACTTTTGATTTGTCTAATAATTTACCAGAAGATACTGAAATATTTGTAACCCTAACTCCTTATAACGAACAGGGTAATGCTACAGGGTGTACAGAAGAAAGTTTTACAACAGAACTGATTCCTGTTGCACCTCTGTGTACCACTATTTCTAATCCGCTAAATGATGCCATTAATGTACCTGTAAATACCAATTTAAGTTGGAATAGTTCTGATGGAGCTACTGGATACTTGGTTAGAGTAGGAACTACACCTGGAGGTATTGAAATTGCAAATAATATTGATGTTAAAAATGTAACTACCTATGATTTCCCAAGTGATCTTAGTGAAAATAGAACTTTTTATGTGACAATTACACCATATAATGGCGTTGGAGATGCAATCGGATGTTTAGAAGAAAACTTTAGAACAGGTGGATCAACATTAAATACTCCGCCAATTTGCACAACACTTATTACTCCTTTAAATGGAGCGGTAGATATAGGAATAGATACTAATTTAACCTGGAATGGAAGTGCTAATGCAGATGGGTATAAAGTAACGGTTGGGACGACGGCTGGAGGAACTGATATCTTAAATAATTTTGATGTAAATAATGTTACTACATACGACTTAATGAATGATTTACCAGAAGGGGAAGAAATCTTTGTAACCATAACCCCATATAATAGTTTTGGAGATGCCACGGGATGTAATGAAGAAAGTTTTACAATAGAAACTACAGCTGTACTTCCAGGTTGTACTACCTTGACTACGCCAACTAATGGAGCTAGAAATATAGCATTAGATACTAATCTAGCTTGGAATACGATAACTGATGCTTTAGGATATCGAATTTCTGCAGGGACTACTTCGGGAGGTGTTGATATTGTAGACAATCAGGATGTAAGCAATATGACTACTTTTGATTTCCCAAATGATCTACCCGAAAATACAGAGATATTCGTAACAATTACACCTTATAATGCTGTGGGTAATGCTACAGGGTGTATAGAAGAAAGTTTTAGTACAGAAACCTTATCTACTGGTCTTGGTTGTACTACTTTGACTTCACCAACTAATGGAGCTAGAAATGTATCGACAGATACTAATCTAGATTGGGATGAGGTAGCCGATGCTACGGGATATCGAATTTCTGCAGGGACTACTTCGGGAGGTAATGATATTGTAAACAATCAGAATGTGAGCGGTATGACTACTTTTGATTTCCCAAATGATCTACCCGAAAATACAGAGATATTCGTAACAATTACACCTTATAATGCTGTGGGTAACGCTTCAGGATGTATAGAGGAAAGTTTTACTACAGAAAATATGACTATAATTCTGGGTTGTACTACTTTGACTACACCAACTAACGGAGCTAGAAATGTATCGATAGATACTAATCTAGATTGGGATGAGGTAGCCGATGCTACGGGATATCGAATTTCTGCAGGGACTACTTCGGGAGGTAATGATGTTGTAGACAATCAGGATGTAAGCAATATGACGACTTTTGATTTACAAAATGATTTACCCGAAAACACAGAAATATTTGTAGTGATTACACCCTATAATGCTGCAGGTGATGCTACTGGGTGTATTGAAGAAAGTTTTACTACAGAAAATCCAATAATAGTTGTAGAAGATAATATCAAATACGGATTTTCACCAGATGGCGATGGAATTAATGAATTCTGGGAAATTGACGGAATAGAGAATTACCCGGACAATACTGTTTCTATTTACAATCGTTGGGGTGATATGGTATTTAAAATTTCAGGTTACAATAATACATCAAGAGTCTTTAGAGGAGATGCCAATCGTCTAACCAATCTGGGGGGAGGTCAATTACCAGAAGGGACTTATTTCTTTAATATTAATATTCCTCAAAGTAATACTCTAAAAAAACTAAAAGGCTTTTTAGTTTTAAAACGATAACTTTATGACAAAATTTAGATATCGTATACTGGCAATACTTCTTTTGTCTTTATATAATTATACTATAGAGGCTCAGCAAACACCTGTGTTTTCTGATTATTATTACAATCAAGTATTAATTAATCCTGCTCATTCTGGTTATCATCAAAACACCGAGGTAAGTATAAGTAACTTCGGATATTTAAGTGAATTTGAAGGAAACCCAAGAACATTTTCGGGTATTTTTAATACAAATGTTTTTAAGGAAAATGTTGGAATTAGCGGAGGTTTTATAAGTGATCAAATCGGTGTAACTTCTGTAAGAACAGTCTTCGCTTCGTATGCATATAAAATATCTTTTGATCACAATTATGATCGAGCTCGTTGGTGGAACTATAACCCTAATGTTTTATCTTTTGGACTTACTACTGGGATGCTTTTTTTAAATGAAGATTTATCACGCTTAAATATACAGGGGGATCCAAATTTTGAAAACGATGTAAATGTAACGGTTCCAACTTTTGGTTTGGGAGTACTCTATAATCATGATAAACTTTATATTGGTTTTTCAGCACAAAATATAGGGGCTAATAGTATAAATTCTGATCAAAATGTAAATATCCAAACACCTTATTATTTGTATGGAGGATATAGGTTATATTTTAGTAGGTTTGAAGAAATACGTGTCCAACCAAGTGTATTGGCCAAGTTTGAACCAGATGCTCCCGCTCAGTTTGATTTTAATGTATCTGTTAATTATAAAAATAAAATAGAAATAGGAGCAGGTTATCGAAGTAGTTCTTCATTGAATGCTCTTATCGGACTTTATTTGTTTAAAAATTGGCGCTTTGCTTACACCTATACTGCTTTTGACAGAAATACTCCTTTTAACGACACCAATGGTTTTATACTAACCTATAAATCTGGCAAAGGATTTTAGTTTTGTTAATCTCATTCATTTGATAAATAATTACCAAAGTCAGACCATTTTTCAAGTTTTAAGTGATTTATTTTTTATAGCTATAGTGATACCTGATACCATTGTTGAATCTATTTTTACCATAGGATATAATATAAAACCAATTTATTTAAGGATTTTACTTTCATTTTCTAATAATCTTACTTGGGGATGAAATAAGGATACAGTATAAGATGAAAGATGTAAGTTTTTTTAATTATTTAGGCTTACAGCTTAAGAACCATAGCTTTTATGTTATGCCTTTTTGATGTCTTCTATTTGTTCAAGAATGGCTTGAGCTTCTGCGTATTTCTTATCACTTTCAGTTCTGTTAATACTTGATAATTCATGCCATTGACTCATCAGTTTTTTATATTTCTTCTGCAAAACTTCGGTTTCACTTTTTTTCTTAAATAATCCAAACATAGCTAGTTTTTAAATATTATTGTAGTACACATTTGGTGCCTCATGATTTTTACATTAAGAAATTCATAATTTTCTATTATTAGTTTCTCTTTCTTATCAATTTTTAAGTATTGAGATAGTTCTGTAATTCTGCTATCTTGTTAGGTGTGTTAAATACTCCTCCATAATAACAAGTTACTGTTGTAGATGTATCATCTTTAATTCCTCGTGAGGATACGCACAAATGTTTAGCATCAATAATAACCGCAACATCTTCTGTGTCTAATACTTGTTTTAGTTCTATTGCGATTTGATTTGTTAATCGTTCTTGTACTTGAGGCCGCTTTGCAAAATATTGTACAACTCTATTCAATTTTGATAACCCAATCACTTTACCTGATGAAATGTATGCAATATGTGCTTTACCAATGATAGGCACAAAATGATGTTCGCAGTTAGAATAAAATGTGATATTTTTTTCAACTAACATTTGCTGATATTTATATTTATTATCAAACAATGCAATCTTCGGTTTATTCTGTGGATCCAATCCCGAAAAGATTTCATCAATATACATTTTTGCAACTCTTTTTGGAGTTCCTTTAAGAGAGTCATCTGATAAATCTAACCCCATAACGTCCATAATTTCTGCAAACAAATGAGTGATACGTTCTTTTTTTTCATTATTTGATAACTCAAAAGCATTTTCTTTCATCGGTGTTTCTATTCCGGTACTGATATGATCATCTCCTATTTCATCTATAGAAAAACCATTTAAATTGTAACCATTAGGCTTTAATAAAGTTTCGGTTTCTAGTTTCATTTATGTTTTTTTAGAAATGTAATTGATAAAAATTAACTGTCATCATTAAATACAGAAAGATTGTAAAAAAGATTTCTCTGTTTTGAAAATTTATTGATGCATTATGTATTCAAATTTACAATATTGTTTAATATTTTTTTATATTAGTTAAACAAAAATTAACATAGTGCTATAAGTTTTATTGATTGAAGCATCGTAAATTTGTTGACATTCAGTTTTTTGGAAAACTTTTTTATACACTTGATTTATGAATTCTTTGTTCCTGTTCTGTTGTTTTTTAATGCTTATGAATAACCCATTACTCATTTTTGATTTTAATAAAGATACCGATAGTACTTGTTGGAAAATAGTTGATGATAAAGTTATGGGAGGTCGTTCTGGGGGTAACTTCTATATTAATAATGAAGGTTCTGGAGTTTTTGAAGGATATGTATCCTTAGAAAATAATGGTGGCTTTTCTTCGGTGAGATATAATTTTGAGTCCAGAAATGTTGATAATTATAGCAAAATTGTTATTCGTTTGCGAGGAGACGGAAAACGTTACCAGTTAAGAGTTAAGTCAAATAAAAGTGATTCACATGCTTATATCAATTATATCTTGACAACAAAAAATTGGCAAGTGATCGAGATACCTTTATCTGAAATGTATCCTACTTTTAGGGGGAGGAAGTTGGATATTCCTAATTATCCAGGTACAACTCTTGAAGAAATAGCTTTTCTTATTGGAAATAAAACAGCTGAGCAATTTAAATTGGAGATCGATAGCATATCATTGCATTAATCCTGTCTATTTATGATAAAATAATTTTAAGATTAGTATAATCTACTAAAGGGCAATACATAAAGAGGAAAAATATAATATAGATATTAATTTCTTTTTTAACCCATTGATCAAAAAATTTACTCTAAAGGATTAAATTGAATCTACGTGAGGAAATCTTAGATCATAATCTGCTTTTAAGTGTATTAATTTTTCAAAAAAAGACGCATTTTCTTTATGGGTTCTATTGTTTTTGAAATGAATAAACCTACCCTGAGCATGAATACTAATTCCATTAGTTTTATATAAATAAAATTGGTAATAAGGTATAACCCAAGTGTAATTTTTTAGCCCTTTATTTATCCCTATTAAAATTCCATTAGGTCTTAATTCAATATTGCCATAATTGAGGTCAGAAACAGTGTTTAAATAAGATTTCAAATTAGGACTCACTTCTTGTATTATCATACGTTTTGAACCTATACCATTTAATTTTAAACGTTGTAAAAAGGAAAATGGTTTTCCAATCAAATTGTTGATTGTTTTTCTGGTATCTTTATTCGTATAAGTAGTTTCTAAAACCATTTTTTTCAAAATGTTGTTTATAAGTGAGTTTTTGTGGTTAAATAACCAATTTAGATAACAGGTGTCCCTTTAAGTCGTTTTTCTATTTTCTTCTTCTTAGCAGTTACGCGTTTCATAATATCCATAAGTTTGGTATCCTTGGTTTTTTTATAAATTTCATTTATTGCCAAAATAATTGATTTGGCTTCTCTTGAAGCTACGACCCGATCACTTGTACTCATGTTACTCATTTTCATCCCTTCAAAGTCTAAGGCTCTTTTTATTAGTTCCATAATTAAATTTTTATTTAAAGATACAAATTGTTTAATAATTTATTAAAAACTTTAAACAAAATTAACATTACATAGAATTTGAGTTAAAAATTTGATTTCATTAAAGATGTTTTTAGTCAGATAATAGATTAGATTTTTTAAAAAGTTATAATCTAAGATAAGTGGTTCATAATGTATACTAGCATCTTTTTCGAATTTATGCTAAGAAGACAGTGTTTTTCTGGTGAGTAAATGCTTGGATGAATGACTTAAAAATATTAATTAAATATAATAGTAATACATTCCATTTGTATGAGCATTCCTTATTTAAGATAGAAATTAAAAGCAAATATTTTGAGAATCAAATTTGATGAAAATAAAAAAGTGACACTGCAAATAGATATATTCCCCCAAAATACCCGATTTTTTTTGTGTCACTTTTTTGATACGCCCAACTTACATTAAGTTTTCCAAAAAAAATATTTCATCTTATTTCATCAAAGTAATAAAGCTGAGTTTTTTTGGCTTTTTTAAGTGTAACAAATTCATTGTAAATGTTTTAATAAAAGATTAAAAACAATGTTTAAATTTTGTGCAAAATCCAATATACTTTATTGACTTATTAAAAGTACGGTAAAACCATAAACAATTGTATATCAGACATTTAATTTTGTTTTTTTTCTTAAAAAAATGATAATCTTTTTTATATTTGATAAGTACTAAATAACCTTTAAAATGTGAAGCTATTGGGATGAAATATTCTTTTTTATACCCCAAAAAAGAGTGTATTGAGCTTGTGATTATAAATGTTATGGATGATTAGGTATTCATGATTTTTTTAAACTGAAATTTAAAATTATATAAATTTATTATAACACATAAAATCTAAATACTTAGTAAACATATCAATTAGTCATAATTAACTCCAATCGTACTCCTTTTTCGTTGCTAAAGTATTTATAATAGGTGCTCTGATATAGATATAAATTGTTTTTATATTAATAGTAGGTAGTAATGGATTTATGTGTTTTCAAGTATTATTTAGTTAGACAATTATGACAATACCATAGGTTTTGATTGTTATAAAAGTTTATAAACAGGGGTTTTAGAGATCTGTTTTGTTAATTATAATGTCTTGATATATTAATGCTTCTTAGGTGTTATAGGGAGATTTATGGTAAAGATATTTTGATCATATGATGTATTCAGCATTTATTTTATGCTGTAAAATCAGAAAATAACAGAACCGAATTTAAATAGTGTAAGAATTTTATAACAGAAAAAGGTTCGCTCGCAATGGGAATTATAAAAAATAACCGTACACAAGAAATTATATACCTTAATACTCAACATACGTTTGGGAGAAATCGACATACTTCCAATACTTATCTTTCTGAACAAGATATATCACAGTCTCATGCATTAATATCTTGGAAAGGTAGTCATTGGTATATCCAGGATCATAGCAGAAATGGTACTCTGGTGAATGGAGAATATATTAATCATGCGACCGTGAAACTTTCTAAAGGATCCAAAATCCAGTTTGGAGAGCAGGAAACTACACAGTGGGAAATGATAAATTTAGATTCTCCTTCAAGTTATCTGAAGTCATTAGAAAATCCAAGTAAAATAATTGAGTTAACCTCTTGTCATGCCTTTCCAGATGATGAAAAACCTGAAGTTCTTATTTATCCTGGAGATACAACCTGGAAATTAGAAAAAAATGGAGAAGCTCTTGATTTAATTCAGGATGAGGTGTATGGTATTGATAATGAGAAATATGTGTTTGTAGAGAATAACATATTAGAAGATACTATGGATAATGGGCATGTCGTAAATAATGCCTATTTCCAATTTATATTGAGTTCTGATGAAGAACATATTCGAATTAAAATTATTACTCAAAGTCAAGAACTAGATTTAGGAGAACGAGTACATAATTATATTTTATTGGCCTTGGCAAGAAAAAGATTAACAGATGTTAATAGAGGTCATGTTTTGGGGGATCAAGGTTGGATTACCATTGATGATTTACTAAAAGATATGAGTAGAGAATTCGGTAAAGAATTAGATGTATATTACTTAAATCTTAAGATTTATCGCCTTAGAAAATTATTGCTAGAAACAAAACCATACGGATATCTTTTTTCTAATATAATAGAAAGAAGGTACGGAGAAATACGGCTTGCACATCGTTACTTTCAAATACTTAAGGAAGAAGAATGTATTGGAGAAGTATTGGCTGTCGAAAGTTGAAACACGTTTCAAAACAATAAAGAAGTTTATGCAAATCACTAATACTACTTGACCATGAAAAATGTTTCGACAACCCACAAATCAGATGTCGATATTGACCTTAAAAACTATAGAATACAAGAAAAAATAGGAGAAGGAGGGTATGGTAAAGTTTTTAAGGCAGAGCAAATAAGCACAGGTCAGACGGTGGCTATCAAAATGCTTAAGTTTAAAGATACGCTCAGCGAACAATCAAAAAAGCAACATATTGCTCGTTTTGAAAGAGAAACACAATTGTGTGTGCAAATTAACCACCCTAATATCGTTACACTTTTAGATAAGGGGTATACTATTGATGAAGAACCTTATGCTGTTTTCGAATATATTTCAGGAGAAACATTAAAAGATCTTATCAATCGTACTAATGGTTTATCTGCAGAAGAAACCGGAGTATTGATGGAACAGGTTTTAGATGCTCTTGAATGTGCTCATGCCAAAGGAATTATTCACCGTGACCTAAAACCACATAATATCATGGTCACCAAAAGAAAAACCAAATCCTATGTGAAAATATTGGATTTTGGGATGGGAACGTTTTCTTACGATTTTAAATCTGATGATTATAAAGATTTAACGTTAACTCAAGAAGTTATAGGTACACCTGCCTACAGTGCCCCAGAACAATTAAGAGGAGAACCTCCTACTGTAAAATCAGATTTATATGCCTGGGGATTAATATTCTTAGAATGTCTTACGGGCCAGCCGGTAATGAAGGGTACAAGTGTTGCCGAAATATTTCAACAGCAATTAAATGCTGTTAATGTTCCTTTACCACCATCAATTATGGATCATCCTATTGCCAAAATATTAAACGATGTATTGCATAAGGATCCTCGTCAACGTATTCATAATGCAGAAATGATTTCTGAAGCATTTGCAGAAATAAATTTGAGCACAATTGTAGGGCAAATACAACCGCAAAATACAATTGTACAACCTGCTGAAGATGCCACTCAAATTAATCAATTTGCCTGGCTTAGTAATCATAGTGAGAAACGACAACTTACTGTACTTTGTGCAAAACTTAACTTATCGATATCAGGTAAATCTGCCTTGGATATAGAAACCCTTGAAGCTATTCAAAAAGATCAACTACACCTTTGTAAGGATATGGGAGTACGTTTTGGAGCTCATATTTCTGGTACCATGGCTGATACCATTATTATGTATTTTGGATATCCACAGGTAAGTGACAATGATGCCAGACGTGCTGGTAGAACAGCATTAGAATTGATAAGTCAATTACAAAAAAGAAGTGCGTTGCTCTATGCTCAGCACAGAATAAAAATTGATATACGAGTTGCGATCAATTCTGGTACAGTACTTATCAAACATAAAAGTGCCCCAGAAGGACTGGTAACCAATACAGCATTTAATCTTTTATACGAAACTCAACCAGGGCATATTCTGGTAGGAGAGACTACCAAAAAATTATTGGATCCTTATTTAGAGTTCGAACCTCATAGTAGTCAGGGGTTTTCTGGAAGTGGTCATGCAACATCTACATTCTTACTTACTGGTGAGCGTCCTGCAGAAGCACTGTCAAATCTTAGTTTACGTAGTGCCGAACAAAAAATGATCGGTCGGGAAACAGAACAACAACAGGTTCTAGAGGCGTGGGAGTCGATTGTATCTGCAAACGGAAAAACTGTATTGATTAAAGGTCAAGCCGGAATAGGAAAGTCTAAACTTATTTATGAAACTAAAAAACAAATCATTAATGAAGAGTTTTTAGTTAGAGAATGTCGTTGTCTTCCCGAATACCAGAATAATGCATTGTATCCTATTTTTGAGATGCTTAAAAAAGATGCAGAAATACATGAAGATATTACCGATAGCATCCCGCAACTTCAAAAAGTATTACAAAAAGCGGGTTGTGATCCTGCTGTTGCTATCCCTGTACTATGTTCCTGGTTTTCTATTCCTTTGGGAGATTCATATCCAACCTCAGATGCTTCTCCTTTAGAACAAAAAGAAATATTATTTGACACGTTAGAAAAATGGATTTTGAGTATTGATACTCAACAAAAATTCATGTTGATTGTAGAAGATTTACATTGGATAGATCCAACAAGTCTTGAGTTTCTAAATATATTGGTCGCAAAAAATTCTACGCAAAACTATTTTTTACTGCTTACTGCTCGGCCAGAGTTCACTACCGATTGGACAGAGGAACAGGTAACTACTATAGTCTTAGATATACTTAACAAGACCTATACAGAATCATTGATCAAAGATCTTATTCATCAAAAACCTATTGAAACCAAAGCGCTAGGTTATATTGTGGAACGATCTGATGGAATTCCTTTATTTATTGAAGATCTAACCAGTATGTTGCTTGAACAAGATTACTTGGTTTTAGATAACGGAACCTACCAACTGGCAGAAAAATTTGATACGTCCTCAGTACCAGTAACTTTAAAAGGTTTACTCAATACAAGATTAGGACGTACCGGTTTTGCCAAAGAAACGGCACAATTGGCAGCAGCTATTGGTCGTGAGTTTACCTATGATCTCTTGGTAAAAGCATCCATGCATGATGAAGCTATGGTACAAGGTAATCTTAATGTACTACAGGAAGCTAATCTTATCTATCGTCAACGTCGAGTACATAATGAGATTTATATTTTTCGTCATGCATTAATTCGAGATGCGGCATATGAGAGTATGGTGTCTCAGTTAAAAAAAGAGGTACATAGCAGAATTGCAGAGGCTATAGAAAATAATTTTAAAGAAATTATTAAGGAAAACCCATTTGAATTGGCTAGACATCAGGCTGAAGCTGGGCAATATGAAAAAGCATCCTTTTATGGTTTGCGATCTATTTCTGATACGTTAAAAAAATCTTCGTATTTAGAATCTATAAATCAATCAAATATAGTGATTGAATGGACTAGAGAAATTCAAATAAAAACAAGTAGAATTGAAAGTGAGTTACGAATAAATCAATATTTAGTTCAGGCATTAATAGCAATTAAAGGGTTTGCACATGAAGAAGTAAAATTGGTTAATGATAGATCAGAAGAACTAAGTCTTTTATTACCCGATAGTTCTAATTGGTTATTAAATATTTTGTGGACTAGAATTCAATTCAACCTTATGTCCGCAGATTATTCTAAATATGAACCTTTATGGATTAAAGCGGAAAAAGATGCTTTGGAGTTAAATCACAAGACATTACTTGTTGCTCTTTATGGTATAAATGGTTATAAGAATTGGCTATTTGGTAAATACAAAGAGGCGGAAAAAAATCTGAATAAATCAATTGAAATTTATGATGATATAAATGGTAAAGACGTAAAAGAATCTTTTGGTATAGATTATAAGGTTTATTGTTATTTGGTTTTAGCCAATGTATATGCATTTATTGGAGACTTCAATAAAAGTGATGAATTTGGAGATGAGGGTATTGAAATGGCGGAATCACTAAATGATGCGCATACAAAAGCATATGCCTTATCTCTTTATATATCGCTTTACTTTTATCGTGGTGAAGACGAGAGAATTAAAAAAGTTTTGAAGGACAATACGGATTTTTTAGTAAAACATAATTTCACTACATTTTTGTATTTGTTTGAGACCCTTAGTGGATTAGTAAATGATGATATTCATAATAGCATGAAATATAGAGATCTTATAGGTAATACAGGTGTAAAAGCTGCGGGGACATATTATTCTCTAATAGTTGCGCAAACGGCTTATAATTGTGGTCAATATAAAACTTCTCTTCAAATTATAGAGGATAATATGCAAGATGCGAAAAATAGTGGAGAGGTATTTCAATTGCCGGATTTTTATCGTCTTAAAGCTATGTGCTTATCTAAATTAACAAAGTCAAATAAAGAAATAAATCAGAATTTTGATAATGGGCTTGAATTTGCTAAAAAAGATAAAACTCTATTATATCAATTAAGAATACTAGTAGATTATTACAAAACTACAAATAGTTTAGAATTAAAAAATAAATGTATCGAAGAAATGCGTTTGCTACAATTTAAAGTAAATGAACAGAAAGGTATTAAACAAGTCAATCAAATAAGTGAAATATTAATAAATAATCATCTATAAAATTTGTAACCAATGAGTAAAGAAGACAAAAAAAAGATTTATGATATCTGCAAAAATTATTTCGATCTCAGCTTGAAGTGTGATCTTAATGAAGAAATGTCAAAGGCTTTTAAAGACCCTAAAAAGACAGTTGCTTTTTTAACTGATGGAAAAATGGATAATAAGTATGTATGGGAAGAAAAAGAAGGACCCTGGAAAGGCTGTGGTATGAAATTGCCAAAAAATACCAGAGTAATATTAGATTATGAAGTGTCTTGGCCTACGTTATATTTTGAAGAAGAAAAAGGAGATTCAAAAGAAACAATTATAATAAAAGAATCACCTTTAATGGTTCAATCTTCCACTAATACGCCTGATAAATATAGTCCTGAAGAACTTCAAAGAATTAATGTAAAAACGTTTATTAAACCAGATAGTGAAATAACTATTGTTCTGCCTTTTGACGAAACAGAACTAAAAAATTATGATGCAGTACTGGTAATGCCATGTTTTATTCCAGATAAGGATATGTTAACAAAAGTATGTCTTAAAGATCAAAAAGATCAGCCAGATATAATTTTAACGAGTTGCTAATATCTAAAAAGTAAAATATAGAACAAGTCTAATACTAATAAAAAAATCATAAATAAACCTGGTTTTTAGGTTGATGATTTAATTTATAGTATCTTTTTATAAGGGTTTAATCATCAAAGATTAAACCCTTGTTTTAACAAAGGTTAAGCTACACATTTGTCTTATTTGTTGTATTAAAGTATAGATGTAATCTTCTGTATATTGCTTTGATTCAATTCGAAATTACCCCCATTTATTTTAATAGGAAGAATTTAAATTAACCCGTTGTGCATTTAGTTAATATTAATTTTTAGGTTGTTTATATTTCTGTTGAATTCAAACCTATTGATATATTGAATAATGGTCATTGCTGTGATCTTTGATAAGATTCTATTTTTAAATCCC
>NZ_VLNR01000075.1 GCF_007489275.1 Aquimarina algiphila | reverse complement strand
AGGGATTTAAAAATAGAATCTTATCAAAGATCACAGCAATGACCATTATTCAATATATCAATAGGTTTGAATTCAACAGAAATATAAACAACCTAAAAATTAATATTAACTAAATGCACAACGGGTATATATTAATATTCATAGGACTATTTTCATGTAAGTCAAATAGTGTTGCCAAAGAAAAAGAAACAGAAAAGGGCCAACAGAAACCTAAAGTAGAAAAACCTAAGTTTAGTGATCTTAAGCATCATAATACTCTAGACCCTAATACAGTACATTTGGTTGCAGTAATACAAGATGTAAATAGGAATATCTCCATTTGTGGTCAAAAGTATAATGCAGTTACTACAGTAAAGGTAAAAAGTATTACAGGTTTAGGTTCGAGCATTGTAAATATGATTTCTGCTGGACAAGAAATTACTTTTGCTTTTATGAAATCACATTCGAAAGACTTTGATGCTCTTAAACAAAAATTGGCCAAAGACCAGAAAGTTTCGTTTAAAGTTAGAGAAGGACTGTGTTTTGACTCTGCTAAGACGGTATATGAGATTATTACTTTTGAGATTATAAATTAATTTAGTGAAGATTTTTAGCTTAGGAACTCAGTTATCCAATATATTGAAGCAATAACAGCAAGTATAAACAATACAAAAAAAGAAGATTTTCCAAAAAGGATAGAGTCTGCTTCCTGAAATTTTTCTGGTTTGTCCATTAAAAAACTATATTTCTTACTATTAAAATAGCCCTGTTATTGTCGAGGAAGATATATGTCACGTTATTACCGAAAGTCTAGAGGTTTTATTAAGGAAAAACTAATAAATTGCTAAATTTCCTTAAATTTTAAGAAAAAAAGTCGAAATTTTAATTTAGATTTGCGGATTACTCACAAATCAGCTTAAAAAATGAAAAAATTACTATTTTATCTCAGACGTTCTGTCTGGGCGGTTTCAATCGTTGGAACCATTATTTCAGTAAATGCGCAACAACCAAAACTTTCTGTAAAGGAAAACGAAAAAAAATCTAAACCAGATGCTCACAAGCTTTATAAAGAAGCTAAAATGATTTATAACAGTAGAGCAAAAAAGAATGGAGGAAAACTTATAAACAAAGAAGATGATGCTATTGCTCGTGCTGAATTCGAGTTTGAAAGACTTAAGAATCCTTATTCTAATGAAATTCCTCAAGGAATTAGAAATGCTGAAATACAGTTTTCTGGCAAAATACAAGTTGGTAATGATTCAAAACAATCATTAAACAGTATTGCTAAATCATCCAATGCTAAGCGTTTTTCATATTGGGAAAACAGAGGACCTTGGAATGTAGGAGGTAGAACAAGAGCCTTAGCTATAGATCGTAACAACGAAAATGTAATCCTTGCCGGAGGAGTTTCAGGAGGGCTATGGCGCTCTGAAAACGGAGGTGAAAGCTGGAGAAAAGTGACCAGACGTTTCCAAAACCCTAGTATTACTGCTATTGTTCAGGATCCTAGACCTGGTCGCAGTTTTACTTGGTACTATGGATCAGGAGAATCTATAGGTAATTCTGCTAGTGCAGGAGGAGCTTTCTTTCTGGGAAATGGTATATATAAATCACAAGATGGTGGACGTACCTGGGAACAATTAAGAGCAACTGCTAATAGTAATGTAAGTTTGGTTACTTCAGGTTTTGATGTTATAAATTCTTTAGCTATAAACCCTACTAATGGAGATTTATTTGTAGCTACTATTGATGGGCTTTTTAGATCTCAAGATGGAGGAAACTCTTTTACCGAAGTATTGGAATCAGGTTTTAGAGGAGGTGTTGAAGTTAGTGTAACTTCTACTGGAATATTATATGCTACTATAGCATCAGAAGGTGAGGTAAATGAGGGATATTGGACCTCTACTGATGGTGGAGATACTTGGGAAAATATTACACCACCTAATTTCATACCCGCTTTTGGAAGATCAAAAGCAGGAATTGATCCATCAAATGAAGATACAGTTTACTTCTTGACAAGAGACCTTAATCCAGGAAATGAAGCAGTACTATATAGATATGATGCATCTGCAGAAACTCCAGAAGAAGCTTGGACAGATCTTACAGCTAACTTACCCACAACAATTGGAGGCCGAGTTGGAAATTTAAACCTACAAACTGGGTATAATATGGTTGTAAAGGTAAGCCCAGCTGATCCTAATTTGGTATTTGTAGGAGGTACAAACCTTTATAGATCTACTACAGGATTTACAACACCGGCAGGTCAAGAAAGCTGGATAGCTGGTTATTCTCCATTAAATAATGTTACTGTATATACTGATCAGCATCCTGATCAGCATGAGTTAGTATTTTATCCTTCTAATCCAAATAGAGTATTAACTGGTAGTGATGGAGGTGTAGCAGTAACCGAAGACATTACTGCAACTAATGCAGGAGCAGAACCTGTAGATTGGACCTCTTTAAATAATGGATATTTAACTACACAACCCTATCATGTATCTTTTGATCCAGAAGCAAATAGCGATGATTTATTAGCTGGTTTTCAGGACAACAGTACGTGGTATACCAACTCTACAGATCCAGAGGCTGATTGGGAAGAGTTGTTTGGTGGAGATGGTGCGTATAGTGCCATAGCCGATGGGGGGAGAACAAGATATGTTTCATCTCAGCGAGGAAATATTGCTAGACAGAATTATAATGAAGCTGGAGAGTTTGTTTCATCTGTAGGTGTGACACCGCCTAATGCCACAGGATTTGCATTTATTGCACCATTTATCTTAGATCATAATAATGATAACATTATGTATTTACCTGCAGGTAATAGAATGTGGAGAAATAATAATTTAGATGAATTAGAGGATAATTGGGTAGAACTACCAAATTCTGATACTCCAGCAGGAAGCAGAATCACATCTTTAGATGTATCTACATTTCCTGTTGCTAACAGATTGTATTATGGTACAAACCAAGGTGGTGTATACAGAATGGATAATGCAAATATTGATGATCAAGAGGCTATAGATATTACTACTGGAAAAGGATTACCTATAGGAACTGTTAATGATATTAATGTAGATCCATCCAATTCAGATAGAGTTATTATTACTTTTTCAAACTATGGTATTATCAGTCTGTTTTTAACTGAAAATGCAGGTGAAACCTGGACCAATATTAGTGGTAACTTAGAAGAGAATAGAGACGGATCTGGTAATGGTCCATCGGTAAGAAGTACTGCATTTTTTGGTGGTAGTCAAGGGTTCTTTGGTTCTAGATTACAAAAAATCTATGCAGCTACAAGTACAGGGCTTTACTATACGAATAGGTTAATGGGTGAAAATACCGTTTGGAGAAAAGAACAATTTGCAATTGGTAATGCAGTTACTGACGAAGTTGTTACCCGTAAAGATGGATTTATTGCAGTTGCAGCTCATGGTAATGGATTGTTTAGTGCTAGATTCCCAATTATTAACGAATTACCAGAATCTGAGCTAAGCGTATCTTATTTATTGGATGATTTAGATTTAAATATAAATAATGTTGCAGCTTCACCAGAAGAAATTGATATAACTGATTTATTTGTTCAATCAAATGGAGAGGCTATCGATATCGAATTTGAAAATTCTAACCCTGGTTTAGTTACGGCAACGCTTGAAGGTAATACCATTAAACTAGTATATAGTGAGGAGTTGACTGTAGGTGACCAAGCAACTATTTCGTTGGTAGCTACTTCTGGCAATGAACAAGTAGCCGAAGGTTTTACTATTACAGTGGTTAATACGATTTATGATCAAGGTGGTGCAAGCGTAACGTCAACAATTTCTCAATTTTTCCCTGATTTTGGAGGATTAATACAGTCTGCAGATGACTTTGTAGTACCTACAGGAACTACGTGGAATATCGAAAGGATATTAGCGTTTGGAGGTGAAAATAATCGCCCTGCACTTACAAATGCTACAGTAGTTATATACCAAGATAACGAAGGTGTGCCTGGTCAAGAAATATTTAATAGTGGGCAAATTGCCCCAATTTCTGAGCCAAATGATACTACGCTTAATTTGGCACTAGCAGAACCAGTAGCTTTAGAAAGCGGAAATTATTGGATATCGATTTATGTAAACTTAGCTTTTAATCCTGGAGCAAGACAATGGTTCTGGTCAGCTCAAAGTGAGATTACTGGTAATGAGGCATTATTTAGAGATGAATTAGGTGTATTTGGTTCTTTGGATTGGACATCTGCAGGTGCTGCCTTCGCAGGGATTCCTATAGATCAAATATTCCAAATTTTTGGAACAGTTCAAAATCCAGAATCTAATCAAACTAATGTTTCTGAACCTCTGGCAACTATTGATACCAGATCAGATAATATAGTTTCGCCTAACCCATCTGCCGATAGGTTTACTTTTAACTTTGATACGCTTAACAAAAAAACAAGTAAAAAAGTTAATGTAGATGTGTATAATCTTATGGGAAGTAAAATTTACTCACAGTCTGGAGTGGATTTAAGTTCTGGTTTTGTTTGGGATGCAACAAGTAATGCACCTGGAATTTATTTTGTAAATGTTGTTGATGAACAAAATACAACAACACAATTCAAAGTGATCAAAAAATAATTTTGAAAGTATAATAAATAAAAATATAAAAAAGGAGTTGAAATTTTCAACTCCTTTTTTTAATTTAACCACTATGGATAAAGTAGTATACCTTTTATTGATGATGGTCTTATTTTCTTGCAAAACAACGGGTAATACGCAGGAGAAAAAAGAAGAACAGAACTATCAAAAAAAAGAAGTAGAAAACCAAGGATCTAACGTTAATACACCAACTATTAAAAAACCAACATATATTAATTCTCAGGACCCAATTAACCCAGGAACGGTGCACCTTATAGCTTCTGTAACTAAAATTACTAAGGATGCTTCTATTTGTGGGAAATCGTATAAAGCTACAGTAACAGTAAAAGTTAATAGTGTTAAAGGTTCGGGTTCTGGAATTGTAAATATGATTTCTGCAGGTCAAGAAATTACATTTGGGATAAGAAAATACATGGCCGAAGATTTTGAAGTATTAAAACAAAAACTTATTAAAGACCAAGAATTCTTTTTTATTGTTGAAGAAGGATTATGTAGGAATATGAGCCAAACAGCTTATGTTGTTTCAAGCTTTAAAGTAATTAACTAATTATTTTATTTATTAGATAACCACAATAAGATTAAAATAATACTAAGTATAAACACCACCAAAAAGAAGATTTTCCAAAAAGAGTAGGGTCTGCTTCCTGAGATTTTTCCGGTTTGGCCATTAATGAAAAAATTATATTTCTTACTATTAAAACGATATGCACTAATATATACCGGCAATAAGATATGCTTAAAAGTTTCTTGGCTTAAACGCATATCAATACTGTGTACCCTTTGAGTATCTCCACCAATATCTTGTCTTGCCCAGGATCTTGCAATACGTTCTGCTTCTTTAGTAGAAGATAGATGCCCGTCTTGCAGAAGAATAGTATATTTTTCGGTAACAAAACCTGCCAGATAACTTGTATTAAAAGGCTCAAGAGCATCGAGATTCCAATGTGATAGTTTTTTTGGGATAGCGTTATTACGTTGATGTGAAGCCTTGATCAAAGTATCATCTACAAATCCGGTTATATTTCCGCTTGTTGGTGACCATCTCGTTCTTCGTTCTTGTCTTGTTCTTGTAACTGTTTTACCATTTACCGTTGTTGTATATGGGACACTAACATAATAATATGTTCCTCGCTCTCCTGTATAATCGGCATATAATTGTGCATCAAATGTCCAGTAAGGTAGATACAACCCTTTGGTGTTTTGTGGATCTAAGGCTGCTTTTTTTAGTTTATTAGGAGCAAACCACAATCCTTTTACCCATTTTGAAAATATCTGATGAGATTTCTTCTGGTCAAACTGAAAAGGAAGAACAGCTCCTGGTAAAATCCAATCTTCTTTATAGGCGTCCTCTATAATTAGGGGCATGGTACAATATACACAGTGAAGTGATTTGTAATTCTCTTCGACGTGCTGATTTGCACCACAGTTTTTACAATGAAGCATCATGATCTCTTCAGAATGGGATTGAGAACCCATAGCAGAAAGGTAAGGTTTAAGTTCTAATTCCTTAAACCCATCCTCATCTTGTGTAATGGTTTCCTGATGACCGCAGTATTCGCAGTTAATGTTTGTGGTTCCAGGCTTGTATTTTAATTCTGCACCACAATTAACACAGGACCTTTTTTGTTCTGAAATTGCTTTTTTTTCTTCTTCTTCCATAAAATGATTACCCCGATATGTATCAAGATCGATTAAATATTTCGAGAAGTTTTCTTAGTTACCAGGTAATGGAGGAGGAGTATTGCCCCCTAAAAATGACTTTAACTCTTCAACGTCTTTTAGAGGAGTCCAATTTGCCATTCCTTGTTTCCAAACCAAAACATCTTTATTGATGGTTCTGTTTGCAAATAGTACTTTGAGTTGATCAAAAGAAACTGGTCCGGCTTGTTGTCCTTCTAATGCATAAAAATACTGTACTTGAACAGGCATCGGTGGAGGAGTAACAGGTGCGTTTTGTTGTTGCTGTACCTGTGCTTGTTGCCCTGCCATAGGGCTCATCATACCTCCCATTTGTTGAGCAAGGACAAATCCCATTCCCATACCCATTCCAGCACCAGCTGTACCTCCTTCATTAGCAGCAGCGGCTTCGATAGCTTTCGCGGTTTTGAACTTGGTTAATTTGTCAAGATCGAGCTTATCAATTCTACTGTATTCGAAGATTTCTTTTTTAAGTTCTTCTGGCATTGAGACATTCTCGATAAAGAATTTTTCTAACGAAATACCAACAAAATTAAATTCTGGTTGCATCACTTCGAGACAAGTTTCTGATAATTCTGTAGTATTAGCAGCATACAACTCTATAGGAAGATTAGCTTCACCAATGGTGTCTGTAAAACGTGTAGAAATTAAACTTTTAAGGTGTTCGTTGATTTCAAAATTGGTAAAATTTGCATCCGTTCCTACGATATCAACAACAAATTTTCCTGCGTCGCTAATTTTAAAAGCATAGGTTCCGAAAGCACGAACTTCTACCAGGCCAAATCGATCATCGTTAAGTGTAATTGGGTTTTTGGTTCCCCATTTTTCATCAGTAAACAGATGAGTGTTGACGAAGTATACTTCGGCTTTAAAAGGGCTGTTAAAACCATATTTCCATCCCTTTAGCGTAGCTAAAATGGGTAAATTTTGTGTGTTTAATGTATAAGTTCCAGGTGTGAATACATCTGCTAATTGTCCTTCATTTATAAAAACCGCGGTTTGCCCTTCTCTTACGATAAGTTGTGCGCCATTTTTTATTTCGTTTTGATATCTTTCAAAACGGTGTACAATGGTGTCATCTGTATAATCTAACCATTCTATAATATCGATAAACTCGTGGCTAAGCTTTTCCTTTATTTTGTCAAAAATTCCCATTGATGAGTTGATTTTAAATTCGTGTTTTAAAACTACAAAATATGCTATAATAATTTAAGTGAATATCCACTTAATTAACTTAGGACAATTTCATATGGCATTAAAAATAATAAATATGATAGATGAATATAAAATACGTGAAGTTTTTTTTTGAAAATATCAGAAGTACATAACCATCAAAATTAGAGTGTATGGTGCAAAGTATACTTCTAATTCTGACACTTTGTTAAAGGATAAATCTTCTAAATAATTGAATTAGAATGAGTATAAATAGCTATTTGAATTTTGAGTTTTCAAAAAAAGGAATATTTTTGCATCGCAATAGTCATAAAGACATTGTCTAAAAAACTAAAAAAATGTTCAAGCTACATACATATCAAATAAATCCTGGAGTGCAAAGGCAGCTCATGGTTAGATATTGTAGTTAGTGAATATTCACGATACTTTTCAAAATTGAAACCCTGAGCATTAAAACTCAGGGTTTTTTTATGGATCAATATTTTCGAGACGTCGAATGAGATCAACTACTAATCTTAAATTTTTTTATGAAACGAAATGTAAGTCAATAAAATTGGCTGTAGACTCGGGAGTGTGTTTTCAGCTATAAAGTTTAATAAAAACAAATACTAAAAATACTCAATGAGTTTACAATCATGGGAACATATAAAAGAAGACATCTATCCAAAAAAAATAGAATAGATGAAATTAAAAAAGCTTCAGAAAGAGAAATTCGGCTTCAGGAAGCTTTAAAAAATCATAAGAGAGTCAGACGAATTCCATTTGAAATAATCATAGAAGATCTCTATGCTAATGGAGCTAGTGATCATCAGGGAATAGTGCCGTTTACGAGTCATTATCATGTTTATTTCAAGAACTTGAGTCGAAGGAGATATATGATGAGAAGAACTCGATTTAAGGAGTTATTATTATTTCTTTATAAAAACAAATGCTATCGTTTACTACAAGAACAACGATATATTAATGTAGTATTTAATATGGCATGGTATACGAATCATTTTGAAAGTGATTATAGAACTTGGAAAAGAAAAAGCCATAACAGTGATAAACAAATACTATCCTTATTAGAACATTGTTTTGAGAAGTATGAAGTTCCTAAATTCTTATATAGCACTTGGTTTACCAGCGATAAAAAGCAGATCAGTTGGTTTATTGAATTAACAAATGGTGGTAGTATAAGAAGTTTAAAACTCCCTATTCAACTGACTAAAAAAGGAGCTCATTTTTTTAGAACTGCTCCAGATGATTATAATGTCTTTATGGCATTAAGATGGGCACAGTCTTTATCATACGGAGCAGATGAGGTTTTTGCGGACTATATAGCAAATACTTTTTTGAGCAGAAATCATTTTGAAAATGAATTTTTCTGGGATAAAGTAATTCAGTTTATGTCGAAACAAACGATGTTAGATCTTCAAAAAACAGGGGAACTGCTAGATTATTTATATCACTGTATAGACGAAGATGATTCTTATGTTATTAAAGGTCGAACTATTACCTCATTAATGAGAGCTTCTGATCAATGGCATATTGAGATCAACAGAACTTCCAAACAAGGTAAGGATTTGATTTGGGAAGCAAGTTCAATTTCTCCTTTGACTGTTGTTGAAGGAAAAGAAGAAAAAAGAGTGACTTATAGGTTAAGTGAATTAAGAAGTACAAAAGAACTTAGAATTGAAGGAAGAAGAATGAACCACTGTGTGGTTAGTTATGCATCCTCCTGCTACAGGAAAAGGACTTCTATTTTTACTTTGAGAAAAGAAAGTGTATTGAATTATGAAGAGATTTTGGCAACAATCGAGGTGAACATATCGAATAGAATGATTGTGCAGTCAAAAGCAAGATTTAATAAACCAATTAGTAATAAAGCAAAGGAAATTATGGGCAAATGGGCAGTTGCAGAAGGTCTTTCGATTTCAAAATGGCTTTAAATTTAAAAATTATGGCAAAATTAAAATTAAGAGGAAAAGACCTCATAGCAATAGGATATCCACAAGGAAAAGTAATTAGTATCGCAATTGATATCATGTTAAGGCATTATAAACGTGACCGAAAAGACAAAGTGGTACAGCGATTAAAAACCGTACTCAAAACTCCCGAAAAATACATAGGAGATGGTATTATGGGAAAAATCGCAGAAGAATTAATGCAACCGGTAAAAGTGGAAGCTCAAAAACTGAATACTCAGCGAGCACCTTTTACTATTTTTGGAGAAAATGAGATTCAGGAAGAAGCAAAACACCAGTTGTATACTGCGCTGAAACTACCAGTGGCCAAAGCAGGGGCTCTAATGCCTGACGGGCACTCGGGATATGGATTACCTATCGGAGGTGTACTAGCTACAGAAAATGCAGTAATACCATATGGAGTAGGAGTTGATATAGGATGTAGAATGTGTTTGAGTATTTATGATATTAATGTTTCCTATCTAGAAGGACATAAGGATAAATATATACAGATGCTTCGGGATCATAGTAAGTTTGGAGGCTATGAGGTGCATAAAAATATTCCTATGCATGAGATTTTTGAACATAAGGGGTTTAGTGAAATTCCGACAGTAAAAAAATTAAAGGATAAGGCCTTTAAACAACTGGGAAGCTCTGGAGGAGGAAATCACTTTGTAGAATTTGGTAGTGTAGAAATCACTGATCCTGATAATGAATTTGATATTCCACCAGGGAAATATCTTGGTATTTTATCCCATAGTGGTTCACGAGGGTTAGGAGCAAACATTGCTAAGCATTACACAAAATTAGCGATGAAACAAAATCCTTTACCTCAGGAAGCGAAGCATTTAGCATGGTTAGACCTTAATACTCATGATGGACAGGAATATTGGATTGCAATGAACTTAGCAGGGGATTATGCATCTGCTTGTCATGATGATATCCATAGACGATTATCCAAGGCATTAGGATCAAGACCGCTAACTGTCATCGAGAATCATCACAATTTTGCCTGGAAAGAAGAAGTAGAAGGCAAAGAGATGATTGTGCATCGTAAAGGAGCTACTCCTGCAGGAAAAAATGTTTTAGGTATCATTCCGGGTTCAATGACCGCTCCTGGATTTATTGTACGGGGTAAAGGAAATGAGGCTTCGTTAAATTCTGCTTCACATGGAGCGGGAAGACGGTTATCACGCCGAAAAGCAAAAACAATGCTCACAGGTAGTGAAGTCAAAAAAATGTTACGAGATCATGGAGTAACGGTGTTAGGTGGTGGATTAGATGAAGCTCCTATGGCGTATAAAGACATTCATAAAGTAATGGCTAATCAGACTGAATTGGTAGAAGTTATTGGAATGTTTACTCCTAAAATTGTACGAATGGATAAAAATTAAATACAGATTGCATTAGGGATAAGAGTGGCATCCTTTTTTGCGTGGGTTTGATGCAGTCGAGAATACGTAAAAAAGATATAACGGATAGCCCGACCACTCTGCTTAAGCAGAGTGGTAATGCCCTAATAATAAAAACAAATAAAATGGCAATAGATACACAAGAAGTATTGTATATACAAGCATTGGATAATTATCCTTTTGATATAGAACAATGTATTGAGAAATTACAATATGTAATCGGAGCAAATAATACTCACGTAGGGGCTCATTATTTAATGGGTAGAATCTACATGGAGCAATTGGACGATTATAAAAATGCAAAATTTTATTTTCAGATGGCATTGCATTTGGATCATACCTTTACTCCAACATATTATTACTATGCAGAGCTTTTAATTCTGTTAAATAACTATCAAGAAGCAGAAAGAGTACTTGATATTGGGATTACAATTCCGGGATCAGATAAAGCATCTTTAGAGTTTTTGAAAGGAATCTTATTCGAAAAGTATGAGATGTATACTACTGCTAAAAAATGTTTTAAAGCAGCTAAACGTTCTGCATTGAATACTAATTTTAGAAGTTTCCTTGATAAAGAAATTGATAGAGTTACATCTAAGAAAGAAGAAGTAAAGAAGGCATCAAAATCTAAGAAGAAGAAAAAGAATAAAAAATAAGATAGGTTTGGATATGTTGTAAAAACAGCCTGTTATCAAAATCATTTGATAACAGGCTGTTTTACTTGTTTTTTTGATTATTTTATATTGTCTAAAAATAATTCAGAAATTAATATTAGGGTTAATTTGATTTAGAATCTGATTTCTGAAGTACACCTAATTTTTCTGATGCAATTATAAAAATTAAGGAAAAAGCCATCATTAAGTACGCTAAAAAATTTATTATTGTTTTCATAGAATATAAACTTTAATCATTTATTGTATATAGAAGATGCAATTATTATAATAACGTCTATCAAAAATGATACCCTACTTCATTATTTTTTTTAACGAGCACTAGAACTAGCTTGTTTGAAAAAGAACTATTACGTCATTCTACTTGATTGTGAATGAAATGTAGAATTAATCCCCAAAATTTTTATATCACATTGAATTTTTTAGTGTGAAACTTTAGTTTCTCCCATTTTCATTAGGATATAATTGGTATACAGGATCGCTTTGCCAAAATTGTTTGGTGGCAATATCCATTAAGGTTAATGGCCCTTTGAAAGCTGCTCCTGTATCCATGTTCCATACACAAGCGGCTTGTACAGGTGTAGTTTTATTAATCCTGGTAACAGGGGTGTGACCAATGTAAACTTCATTAAAAAGGAGTAGTCGTTTAGGATAGTTTAGATCGGTTTTTTTAAGATTGAGATCTAGAGCAAGGGCAGTTTCCCATAAAGTTCTATCCCAATAAAATAATTTACTAAAAAATTCTCTGTCTGGTCCATTAAGATTAGTGAATCCAGCATGTAGGAATAATCGATTATGATCGTCTATATGATAATTGATCAAGTTTTTGTAGAATAGAAGATGGACATTGATTTCTTCCTGAGATAATTTTGCATACGAGTCCATTGTGGCTTGACCACCATGTTTCATCCACTCGGGATTATACGTTTTTTGAGTTAACCAGGTATAGCAAAGTTCGTCATGATTTCCTCGAATAAAAATACAATTATGGGTTTTTTTAAGTTCAATCAAGAATGAAATAAGTGGAGCGCTTTGACTCCATCCATCTACATAATCTCCCAAAAAAACAAGTGTGTCATCCTGATTTACGTCTGCCTTGACGAGTAGTTGTTTTAATGCTTTTAATGCGCCGTGTATATCTCCAATTACTAAGGTTCTACCCATGTTTGGTCTGTGGTTATTAATTTGTATTAACTATATCGTACTTTTCTTAATATTCTAATGCTCTCTTTGCAAAGTGAATATATTGTATCGTTATAGGATTTTAAATATGGTTTTGCTTCTTCCAGTTTTTCCTTTGCTTCGCTAAAATCATTAAAATAACACAACAAATAGGTAGCAGGAAGATTTACAATATCTTTTGCTTCGTTTTTTGATAACGGAATTTTATTTTTTATTTTTTCAATGAGTGCATTATTGCTATTATATAAATGAAATAATGTCTTTCGATCAAACTTAGGAGGTTCAAAAAGAAGTTTACTTTCTATATCATAACTAGCATTGTCTTTAAAAGTAATTACAACTTCTTCTAAAGGATAATACTGAAATGTGTCTTGTAAACCTAATTGTACATATTCTACAATTTTAAATCGATCATCGGTTAATGATATACTTACTTCATCCAGCTCTGAGTAGAATAATTTTACATGTTCATTAATTAGCTCAATATCCACTCGTGAATAGTATGTTTCTCCATTTTGTCTTTTTTCTTTACCTGCCCAACAAACAACAAAATATTCTTTAAACACCTTATAATTAGGGTTGTAGTCTGTTCTTGAGTTCATGAAATGAAAGACCCCATCCAAAGTAAGTTCTATATTATTTTGAGCATGGCTTTCTATGGCGTTCACAATTTCAGAATTAACATCTTTGATCTCAAGATCAAACACCTTGGGCATACTAATACTTCCGTCTCTAAAAAAAACTGCTCCACCGTAGTATTTCCATATATTTTTACGAAGAGAGCACATTTTATTTCCTTGAGATCTAATAGAAACCAGACCAACTACTTTGTCGCTGGGTAAGTGTGGAAACGGAATGTTTTCATAGCTTACTATTGGGGGATTAGCCAGATATGCATTGACTAAATTTTGAATTTTACTATCATCAAAAAAATCAACTCCAATAATTTGATTATCCTCATCTTCAACTCCAATTACGATATATGAATTGTTCTTAGGATTAGAGTTTGAAAGTGCACAAATATGCTTTAAGAATTTGGCTTTACCTTCTTTTTCGCCAATATTAAGCTTACGCTTCTTATCATAAAAACTATTCTCGTCATTATGTGCAAGTAGGTTTTTAATAAGGAGGCGTTTATTGATCATTCCTTTCGTAAATAGCAATTTAGACTTTTCCCAAGATAAACTTAGCCATTTTTATCGGGCTAGCAATGCAATGAGAATAAAGAAATTATAAAGTTTTGTTTACAATCGTGCTGGTTGCCTGTGCCGTTGGGAGAACAATAAGGTCTGCAATATTAACATGATAAGGCCGTGTAACTACAAAAGCAATAATATCGGCAATATCTTCTGGGGTTAATGGATCAAATCCTTTATAAACATTATCGGCTTTTTTGTCGTCTCCTTTAAAACGTACATTACTAAATTCTGTCTCCACTAGTCCGGGATGAACAGCTCCAACTCTAATGCCATGTGTATTAAGATCTATACGCATCCCCTTATTGATGGCATCTACTGCATGTTTACTGGCACAATACACATTTCCGTTTGGGTATACTTCTTTTCCTGCTGTCGACCCAATATTAATAATATGACCAGATTTTTGATTGATCATTTTTGGGATGATAGCTTTAGAAACATATAATAATCCTTTCACGTTTATATCCATCATAGCATCCCAATCCTCAAGTTTTCCGGTTTGTATAGGATCAAGACCATGTGCATTTCCGGCATTATTAATAAGAATATCAATGGAGTCGAATGTTGATGGAAGGCTTTCTATCGCAGAAAAAACTTTTTGTTTATCTCTAATATCAAAACATAATGTATGTACATCAACAGTTTTGCTTAGTTCATTTTGTAATTGATCTAATCGATCCTGTCTTCGACCACAAAGAATAAGATTGATGTTATGTTTTGATAATTCTATAGCGGTAGATTTTCCGATTCCACTAGTAGCTCCTGTAATTAATGCTGTCTTTGCCGGCATGTATTTATTGTTTTAAAATTTGCAACACGACTATGTGTATTTCGTCTTTTTGTAAACTCATCATGAAAATGATGAATATTGGTATGTCCAATTTTTTGCAAAAGAGGTTTAAATATACTGTAAAATTTGTGCTTATTGTGGGTTTTTCGGGGTACATTTAACCAAGAATTAACAGGAGTGCGAAAATTATTTCTACAATTTGCAATGTTGGATTATGAGTATTAAATTCACGCCTTTAAAAAAATAAAATAGATGGAAGAGAATAGTGCTATTGATATTGCTTCAATCAATCAGAAAATAGAAAAAGAATCTGCTTTCGTGGATTTACTAACCTTAGAGATAAACAAGGTAATTGTAGGTCAAAAACATATGGTCGAGCGATTACTAATTGGATTATTGGGTCAGGGACATATCTTATTAGAAGGTGTTCCGGGGTTAGCAAAAACATTAGCAATTAATACCCTGTCAAAAGCTGTTCATGGTAGTTTTAGTCGTATTCAGTTTACACCAGATTTATTGCCGGCAGATGTAACAGGGACTTTAATTTTTAATATGAAAGAGAATGATTTCTCGATCAAAAAAGGACCTATTTTTGCAAACTTCGTATTAGCAGATGAAATTAACCGAGCTCCTGCAAAAGTACAGAGTGCTTTGCTGGAAGCGATGCAGGAGAAACAAGTAACTATTGGTGATGAGACGTTTACCTTGGATAAACCATTTTTGGTAATGGCAACTCAGAACCCGGTAGAACAAGAAGGTACATATCCATTACCAGAAGCACAAGTTGACCGTTTTATGTTAAAAACGGTAATTGATTATCCAAAATTAGACGAAGAACAACTTATTGTCCGAGCAAATCTAAAAGGATCTTTTGAGCAGGTAAATGCAGTAGTTTCGATAGAACAGATTCTTACTGCACAGAAAGCAGTGAGAGAAGTATACATGGATGAAAAAATAGAAAAGTATATCCTTGATATTATTTTTGCTACTCGTTATCCAGAGAAATATGGACTAGAAGAATTAAAACCTTTAATCAACTTTGGAGCTTCTCCTCGTGGTAGTATTAATTTGGCTACTGCAGCAAAATGTTATGCGTTTATAAAACGAAGAGGATATGTAATACCAGAAGATGTACGTGCAATTATTCATGATGTACTTCGTCATCGTATTGGTATTACTTATGAAGCAGAAGCAGAAAATGTAACTTCTGAAGATATCATTAATAAAATTGTAAATGAAATTGAAGTACCATAGAGATTTTGGATTTTAGAATTATGATTTTCGAATCATAAATCACTTTATCATAAATCGTAAATCAAGACAATGGATACCAAGGAGTTATTAAAAAAAGTTCGAAAAATTGAGATCAAGACACGTCGTCTGAGTGATCATATCTTTGGAGGAGAATATCATTCTACTTTCAAAGGGCGAGGTATGACTTTTAGTGAAGTGCGCCAGTATCAATTTGGAGATGATGTTCGTAATATTGATTGGAATGTAACCGCTAGGTATAATGAGCCCTATATAAAGATTTTTGAGGAAGAGCGAGAACTTACAATGATGTTAATGGTAGATGTTTCGGGATCCCAATTGTTTGGTACTCAAGAGCAATTTAAAAAAGGAATTATTACCGAGATTGCAGCTACTTTAGCTTTTTCTGCAACTCAGAATAACGATAAGATTGGCCTGATTTTATTTACAGATGAAATAGAATTATTTATTCCTCCCAAAAAAGGTAGGTCTCATGTATTGCGCATTATTAGAGAATTATTAGAATTCGAACCCAAAAGCAAAAAGACGAATATTACCAATGCACTAAAGTTCTTGTCGAATGTGATGAAGAAAAAGGCGATTGTCTTTATTCTTTCGGATTTTATGACAGAAGATTATCAACAAACATTAAAGATTGTTGGAGGAAAACATGACGTAACAGGAATACGTGTGTATGATAGAAGAGAAGAAGAAATTCCAAACCTAGGAATTGTACAGGTAGAAGATGAAGAAACAGGAGAACTTCTATTAGTGAATACAAGTTCAAAAAAGACGCGTACAAATTATAGTAAATATTATCATGAGAGAGTTGATTATTTTAAAGATAGCTTTACTAGAAGCGGAGCTGGTTCACTAAGCAGTAGAATCGATGAAAGCTATGTAAAAAAATTATTAGGATATTTTAAAAGAAGAGGATAAGGCAGATTTTAAGAATGACGAATTATAAATTAAGAAGTATACATATGAGATTTTCTATTCCGCTTTTTAGTGCGTCACGACCATGGTTGTGTGCGAACAAAAATGAGGTAGGAAAGTTTTTTCTAGTATTTTTCTTCCTGATTATAGGGTTTAAGGGGAGCGCACAGGTTTCAGCAACGATCGATTCTACCACAATAGATATTGGAGACGAGATTCGATATAGAATGCAGGTTGAAGTAGACTCAACTCAAATTGTTGTTTTCCCAGAAGGGCAAACTTTTACACCACTCGAAGTAATCGAATCTCAAAAAATAGATACTTCCAGAAATGGAAAACGATTTAACCTGGTTAAAGAATATGGATTAACTCAATTCGATTCTGGTCACTATACCATACCGAGACAAAAAGTAATGGTAGGAGATCAGGTTTTCTTTACAGACTCTCTTAAAGTAGAAGTTCGGGATGTTTTGGTAGATACAACCAAGCAAAAAATGTACGAAATTAAACCTCTGGTAGATGTAGATGCTAAGTTTACTTTTAATTGGAAGAAATGGCTTTTATGGATCGGTATTCCATTACTTCTATTAGGAGTGATTGCTTTTTTTGTGTTTAGAAGAAAAAAACGTGCAGCAAATAAAGAAGATGAGTTACCTGCCTATGAAAGAGCAATATTGGCACTTCAGAGAATTGATGAGTCTCATTTGTTAGAAAAAGATTCGCATAAAGAATATTATTCGCAGTTAAGTGATACTGCTCGTAAATATATAGATGAAGAAGTGTATGACCATGCAATGGAAAGTACTACCGATGAATTGATAGCTCGACTTGATGAAGAGATTAAATCGGGTAGTCTTAATTTGGACAAAAATACAGTTGAAGACCTTAAGAATGTTTTAAAAACTGCTGATATGGCAAAATTTGCCAAATCCAAACCTGATGTGATTACCGCAAAAGCAGATCGTAATGTTATCGAACAGGTAATTCATAAAACAAAGAGTGCAATACCAGAACCAACAGAAGAGGAGCTATTAGCAGATGAAGAATATAGAAAAGCAGTTGCTGAAAGAAAACGCAAGAAGAAAATTATTTTCGGGAGTTTAGGAGGAGTAGCTGTGGTAGCCATAACACTACTCATTTTTATATTGGTTAAAGGTTATGATGTAGTTAAAGATACATTAGTTGGTCACCCTACAAAAGAATTAGCAGAGAGTGAATGGATTACAAGTGGATACGGTGCTCCTCCTGTTACAATTACAACACCAAAAGTGCTTATTCGTAATGCATATCAAATGTCTGATGAGCAAAAGCAAATTCTTAAAGGAAACGAAACTTTTATATATGGAAGTTTAATAGGAAACTTTTATGTTGTAGTAACTACAATTCAATATAACCAGCCTACAGAAGTAAAATTAGATAAAGTGGTAGAAGGAGTAGTAGGTAGTTTTGAAGCCTTAGGAGCTAAGAACATTTCTGTAAAGGACGAAGAGTATGAGACTTTGGGTGGAGCAAAAGGAGTGAAAGTATTCGGAAGCCTGGAAATAGTAAACCCTGTAACCAAAAAGAAACAAAAAAATGATTATCTGATGTTGAATTTTGCAGAAAATGGAGGATTCCAGCAGATCACTTTGGTATATGATATTGAAGATCGCTATGCAAAAGATGTTGCCGAACGAATTATTAATTCTGTTGAACTTAGAAATGCCAAATAACGATGTTTGAAAATTTTACATTCGAGAATCCACAGTTTTTTTGGTTGTTTTTATTACTTCCGCTGGCAATAGCATGGTATGTTTGGAAACGAAATAAGCAACAGGCAGCGTTAAAAATTTCAAGTATTAAAGGGTTTAAAACTTCAGGAAGTTGGTTGACTAAGTTTAAACCATTGTTATTTGTAATTCGATTAATTGCGTTGTCACTAATCATTACTGCTTTGGCCAGACCCAGAACGGTAGACGTGTCTACAAAAACCAAAACAACCAAAGGTATTGATATTGTAATGTCTATTGATGTATCGGCAAGTATGCTTGCAAAAGATCTTAGACCAAACCGATTAGAAGCGCTCAAAGAGGTAGCAGCAGAATTTATAAAAGATAGGCCTAATGATCGTATAGGGTTGGTAGTCTATGCAGGAGAAAGCTTTACTAAAACACCGATTACTAGCGACAAATCCATTGTGCTAAGTAGTATGAAAGATGTAAAATATGATAATGTTTTAGAAAATGGTACAGCAATAGGAATGGGGTTAGCAACCTCTGTGAATAGATTAAAAGATAGTAAAGCTAAAAGTAAAGTAATTATTTTACTTACCGATGGTTCTAATAATGCAGGTTTTATAGATCCTAAAATTGCTTCAGAATTAGCAGTAGAATATGGAATAAAAACTTATACGATTGGTATTGGTACCAATGGGATGGCTCTTGCACCGGTTGCAATGTTACCCAATGGATCTTTTCAATATGGGAGAGTACAGGTAGAAATTGATGAAGATTTATTAAAAGAAATTGCCAAGGCTACAGGAGGTAAATATTTTAGAGCAACAAATAACAAAAAGTTAGAACAGATTTACGAAGAAATTGATAAATTAGAAAAGACAGATATAGAAGAGTTCAAATTTTATAATTATGAAGAAAAATTTAGGTCGCTTGTTTTGCTGGCTGGGTTTCTGGTTTTTATAGAGTTTTTACTTCGATATACAGTGTTTAGAAGTTTTATCTAATGTTTGGTTACATTAAGCTTTCGCACTGAGCTTGTTGAAGTGTACTTGTTTTAAAGTGCAGATTTAGTATAAAGAATATGTATTTATTAGAAGAGAAAATATATTTATGGTTATTACTGGGTGTTCCGGTACTAATTATTTTGTTTTTAGGTGTTTTAGTGTGGAAAAAAACAACACAGAAAAGGTTTGCAGATTTAGCATTGCTTAAAAAACTAAGTCCAAATCAATCTACTTTCAAGTCTGTTTTAAAGATAATAGTGATTAGTCTGGCTTTGGTATGTATGATTATTGCTTTGGTCAATCCAAAGGTAGGTACCAAATTAGAAACAGTAAAAAGAGAAGGAGTGGATGTTGTTTTTGCACTGGATGTGTCAAAAAGTATGTTAGCAGAGGATATTGCTCCTAACAGGTTAGAGAAATCAAAACAATTGGTAACTCAGATTATTAATAATTTGGCGAGTGATCGTATCGGTATTATTGCGTATGCTGCAAGTGCATTTCCTCAATTACCAATTACAACAGATTATGCTGCTGGTAAGATGTTTTTACAATCGATGAATACCGATATGCTTTCTTCTCAGGGAACTGCTATTTATGAAGCCATAGAGTTAGCAAAGACGTATTATAACGACGAAGAACAAACCAATAGAGTGTTGTTTATTGTAAGTGATGGGGAGGATCATCAGGGTAATGTAAAAGTCATAGCAGAAGAAGCAGCCAAAGAAGGTATTAAGATTTTCACCATTGGTGTGGGATCTGAAAAAGGAGGGCCAATTCCTATAAAACGGAATAGTATTGTGCAAAGCTATAAGAAAAATAGTGAAGGAGCTACTGTGATAACCAAGCTAAATAAAACAACATTGCAAGAAATTGCTAATGAGGCAAATGGTGTATATATTGAGGGTAGAAATACAAAGCAAGTTGTAGAAGAGGTGACCGAAATTCTTCAAAACATGGACAAAAAAGAATTCGAAGCCAAACAATTTGCAGATTTTAAAGATCAATTTCAGTGGTTTCTGGGAGCAGGGTTGTTATTATTGTTTTTAGATATTTTCTTATTAGAAAGAAAGACATCTTGGGTTAAAAAATTAAATCTGTTCAACGAACAATAGTGAGTTATGAAGAAGGTTTTAAGTATTATATTATGTTTTCAGTTTGGGATAATTTTTTCTCAGGAAGAAAACCGTGAAAAAACTATTAATGAAGCAAATCAGTTTATTGCTACGGGTAATAAAGTGTTGGTAAATGATGGTAATTTTCCTGAAGCAGAAGGAGAGTATAGAAAAGCCATTGCTAAAAACCCAGTAGATCCTACTGCAAAGTATAATCTGGCAAATGCATATTATACTTCAGAAAAATATGATGAAGCGACTGTACGTTATACAGAAGCGGCGAAGGTGGCAACGGCCAAATCAGAGAAGCACAAAGCATTCCATAATCAGGGGAACACCTATATGGAGCAGAAAAAATATAAAGAAGCAGTAGAAGCGTATAAAAATGCACTGAGAAGCAATCCAAAAGATGATGAAACTAGATATAATCTTGCGTTAGCAAAGAAAATGTTGGAGCAGCAACAGAAAGAAGACGAGAAGAATAAGGACAAAAATAAAGATAAAGACAAAGACAAGAAGGACGATAATAAAGATAAAAAAGAAGGAGACGATAAAAAGGACGAGAAAGGTGATGAAGGAGAAAAGGACAAAGATGAAAAGGGAGATCCTAAGGATGACAAAAAGGACAAAGGTGACAAAGGTGATGAGGAAAAAGAAAATGAAGGTGATAAAGAGAAAGATGAAAAAGGTGAACCTAAGGATGATAAAAAGGATAAGGGAGAAGATCAAAAAGATGAGCAAGGAAAACCAAAGGATGAGCAAGCACAACCACGCCCTCAAGGACAGTTATCACCAGAACGTGTTAAGAGCTTGCTAGAAGCCATGAATAATCAGGAAAAGAAGGTGCAGGACAAGATCAATGCAAAGAAAGTAAAAGGAGCAAAGACCAGAACAGATAAAGATTGGTAAAAATATAGAAAAGGCCTTTTTGGCCAGAGAAGAAACAAGTAAAAAATGAAGTTAAAACTAATTTTTCTAACGCTATTTCTAAGCACAATGCATCTTGCTTTGGGCCAGGTAAAATTTGAGGCGAAAGTAAGCAAGAAAAAGTTGGGTGTAAATGAAAGGTTACGAGTGGATTTTGAAATGAATAAAGATGGAGATAATTTTACACCTCCTTCTTTTTCTGGTTTTACAGTGGTGGGTGGACCTAATCAATCAATTAGTAATTCTTGGATTAATGGTAAAAGATCATATGCCAAAACGTTTAGTTATTTTCTTGAACCTACGCGTAGAGGGAGCTTTACTATAAAGCAGGCAACTATAGAAATAGATGGGCAAACGTATAAAACCTTGCCCTTAAAAATTGAGGTAACTGGTGCGGTAGATAAACCCAAAGACGGTAATGACACAGACTTTGTTGCCAGTGAGAATTTACATCTTATTGCAGAGGTGTCTAAAGCAAATCCATATCTTAACGAGGCAATAACAGTGGTATATAAACTATATGTTAGTCCAAGAATTAGTGTGAGTAACTGGAGAGAGTTAGATAGCCCAAAGTATAGTGATTTTTGGAGTCAAGCTATCGATATGAAACAGCTTAAAATCGAAAACGGAGAATATAAAGGAGAACCATATCGATATGTAATCCTGCGTAAAACAGTGTTATATCCTCAAAAGACAGGTAAATTAAACATAGAACCTCTTACTTTAACAGTTTCTGTAGATGTACCAACAAAGAGAAGAGATATTTTTGGAGGTAGATTGTATACCACAGTGAATAAAACTGTTGCAGCAGGAAATAGAACAATTAATGTAAAATCATTACCAACACAAGGAAAACCAGATGATTTTTCTGGAGCAGTTGGATCATTTAACTTTAAGGTAACAACGAATAAAAAAGAATTAGATGCTACAGAATCATTAGATGCTAAAGTATCGGTTTCAGGAAATGGGAATCTAAAGCTTTTTGATTTGCCAAAACTTAATGTACCTAATGGATTAGAACAATATGAACCTCAGCATAATGAAAGAGTTCGTACCAATCTAACTGGGATGGCAGGTGATATATCAGATACCTATACTTTGGTACCTCAGTATAAAGGTAAATATCCGATACCTTCAATTTCATTTTCTTATTTCGATCTTAAAACAGAAACCTATAAACGAATTTCATCAGATGAAATCGTAATTAGTGTAAAAAATGGCCCGGATGGAGGAAATACTGTGGTTACTTCTGAGTCAGAAGGTAGCACAAATAAAAAACTTGTAACCCAAACAGGAAGCCAGTTTAGATTTCTAAAATTAAATGCAAACCTTCAACCTATTAAAAAAGAATACTTTTTTAAATCTACCGCGTACTGGTTATCATTAACTGCTCCATTATTAGCTATTCCTTTATTTCTTTTCTTTGGAAAAAAGAGACAAGAAAGACTAAGTGATGTAAGCGGAAACAGGGTTCGTAAAGCAGATAAACTGGCTCGTAAATACCTTTCAGAAGCTAGAAAGAATTTGGGGAATCAAAAGGAGTTTTATATTGCTATGGAACGGGCATTACATAACTATCTAAAAGCAAAATTACATATACAGACCAGTGAAATGAGTAAAGAACGTATACAACGATTGCTCAAAGAACGTGGTGTAGAAGATACCATTACTATAGAATTTATTGCATTACTGGAAAGTTGTGAGTTTGCTAGATATACGCCATCCTCTACCTCGGCAATGCAACAAGATTATGATAAGGCTTCTAGAGTAATTGCAACCATAGATAAACAATTATAAACAGGCATGAAGATGAAAAGGATAGTCGAAATACTAATTTTTTTAATCATTACATCTGGGCTTGCTCAGGATGAAGAGGCCTTTCAGAGAGGTAACTCACTATATAATCAAGAGAAGTATCAAGAGGCAATCGATGCGTATAAAACAATTTTGGATACTGGTCAGGAATCAGCCTCTCTATATTATAATCTGGGTAATGCCCATTATAAATTAAGTAATATTGGGTTTAGTATTTTTTATTATGAAAAAGCACTAAAATTAAAGCCTAATGATGATGATATTAAGAACAATCTTGCGTTTGCGCAAAAAGCAACCATAGATGCTATAGATATAATTCCTGAGGGTTTTATTTCGAAAATAATTAAGAAGTTTACTAATATGTTTAGCTTCGATCGATGGGCATGGTTTTCTGTAATTTGCGTTGTCTTGTTTGTAATTTTATTCATCTTGTACTATACCACTCATATATCTTCCAAAAAACGATTATTCTTTGCGAGTTCATGGTTATTGTTAGTCTTTAGTCTATTTGCAGTCTTTTTTGCCTTTAAACAGTATAATTTTAATAAAAACAATCAATTTGCCATTATTTTTGCTCAGGAAACTACGATCAAAAGTGAACCAAATTTAAGAAGTGAGGAAGTTTTTGAGCTTCACGAAGGAACCAAGGTACAGGTCACCGAGACAGTGAATGATTGGAAAAAAATTAAACTGGCCGATGGAAAAATCGGATGGATACCTGCAACAGATTTAAAAGAATTATAAAGACCTTTCAAAACCCTTATACTTGCTCTAGATAAAGATAAATTACTATTTTGCTTGCGCTTGCTAGTTGGTGTGCTTCTGTATTCAACTAAGGAAAAGATTTAAATCGACTTAAAATATGATTTATTTGACAATGATGATTTTTGTAAAAGACGGAAAAGAAGAGGTTTTTCATCAATTTGAAGAGTTAGCAATCCCGTTATTGAAGGATTATAAAGGGAAATTAGTTTATCGACTCAGGCCGACTAAAGAATCTTTTATTTCTCACGAAGATGAATTACCATATGAAATTCATTTCTTGTCATTTGAATCTGAATCTGACTTTGTGAATTTTGCCAAAGATGAACGAAGAAAAGATTTTTTACACCTTAAAGAAGAATCCATTCGATCAAGTTTTCTCATTAAAGGGATGAAAGTATAATTACATTAGCTGTTTTTATGGAAAGCACTATTAGTAAATCAGTTTAGAATCTAAAAACAACTTAATATTTCTAATACCTGAATAACACTTCCAACTACTATTTCGGTTGTTGAAAATTGATAGGCTGTGTTTTGACTACCCGAACTCAACATGATAGAAGCTGCAGGGTTTAAACATGCTACATTAGTATCGAATCCTACTAAGATGTTAGATGTTATTTGCTGACTTAATACGGGAGGAAAGTAGTCATCATGGTGCATATAAAAACCTGTTGATGAACCAAAAGTATAATTGGTAGTATTATAATGGTTAGCATTAACAAAATTCGTAAAGTTTTTGTTTTGGTAAACATTGTTTTTGAAATTTCCAAAACCATTATTGGTATTAGTGTTTTGAGCAATACTAGATAAAAAACTAAAGAAAGCAAAAACACAAATAAGCATAGTCTTCATAATATATTTCTTTTTCCTAAAACAAATGATGCTAAAAATACCCTACTAAAAAAAATAAAAAAGAACTATGGGTTATTAATTTAAATAAAATAGTCGTTAGTGGGTCGCTATATTATTATCATGGTTTATTCTTTTATAACTATCGATCAGCGTCATTACTTTAAAGGTATTTTTAAAAGACTCAAGAGTTTCTAGATCACTTTTCTTAATATGTATCCTCTTCTCGGTATTGGGAAGCATATCAAAATAATTATCAGAGAAGTTGGCATTAGAATCCGAAGAAAGAAAAACATCTTTTGCTATTTTTTGGGTTTTGAGCAGTATTTTAAAATGGTCTTTTTCTTGTGTAATAGAATAACTTAGATTAGGATCTGGAAAATCAAGTGATTTATAGGGAGATAGATATAATGTGTTTTCAGATAAAATACGCTCATTAATTAATAATTCGGTATGCAATACTAAATTGTTATGAGGTGTTTCTTTTAGAAAATCATTTTTTAATATTGTCAGATATTTTTTAGATTGATTTTCATCAATAGTAAGCTGTTTCTTCCATTCTTTGATTTGATTCCCGTCAAAATCCAGTAAACGTATATTCAATAGTGCAGGAACACTTTTTAAGGAGTCAGAAACAACAAATACATTTATAGTATCTTTTTTATTTTCATAGCTAATTAATATGTTTTGGAAAGATTTTTTGGCAGTATAATGCAATGCTTTCCATTTTCCGTAGTAATCGATACTTGACCATGATGCTACTGGCCAACAGTCATTAATTTGCCAGTAAAGACTTCCCATGCATCGATCTCTGTTTCTTCTATGCGCTTCGATTCCCACTTTTATCCCATGAGCTTGTAATAGTTGACTAACATATAAGAAACTTGCAAAATCTTTGGGTTTCTTATAATGTCTAAGCATATATTCTTCTATAGTTTCATTTCCGATACTTGATCTTTGATGAGATTTCATCACGTCAGAATATACATCATGATCTTCTGGAAGTGTATACTTTTCTACTGTTGTTAATTCGGGAAAGGATTGAAAACCATATTCAGACATAAAACGAGGAACCGCAGTATTATAATTATCAAAAGGTTCCTTACCCCACCAAACTTTCCAATAATGCGCATCTCCTTTTTCAAAAGATTCTTTTTCTCCAAAATCACTACCGGGAGAAGATGGCCAATATGCGCGATTGTTATCATACATATTAACTACTTCTGGAAGAACATTATGAAATATATCATCATATGCTTTCCAAATGGTATCAGCAACTTCTTTTGATTGTTCTTCAATTACTTTATTTTTCCAACCCCAGTTTTCCCAGGCAGAAAGAATTTCATTATTTCCGCACCATAACGCTATAGAAGTATGATTCCTTAGTCTTTTTACATTGTCTATGGCTTCCTGTTTAACATTGTCTAAAAAAGATGAATCTCCAGGAAACATCGCACAAGCAAACATAAAATCTTGCCAAACCAAGAGTCCCATTTCGTCACATAATTCATAGAATTCATCGTTTTCATAAATACCACCTCCCCATACGCGTAACATATTCATATTCGCTTCTTTGGCTGATGATAAAATATGGATGTAATTTTCTTTTTTGGCTCTGGTTAAAAATACATCTTGAGGGATGTAATTAGCGCCTTTCATAAATACAGGATGACCGTTTACTTTAAAATAAAAGGAAGAACCTACGGCGTCAGGCTCACGAACCAATTCAATAGTCCTTAATCCAATCTTATGTGATTTTGTATCTATATAAGAACCGGCGGTTATTTTTACTTCTACATCATATAAAACTTGTGCTCCCATCCCGTTAGGCCACCACAATTTTGGGTTTTCTATTTCAAAAGGAATTTCAAGATTATTTTTTCCATTAGCGATTTGAGTGTCAACGATTTTTATAAGTTCTTGGTTTACAAAAATTTCAACTTTAGTTTTTTTGTTTTCGAGATCTGCATCTACTTCAATTTTGGCAGTTAACATTGCTTTTTCATCGATACTATTTTGTTGTATAAACAAATCTTCGATTTTATGATGGTTCCAACTTTTTAGCTTTATTGGTTTCCATATACCTGAAGTCACTAGGCGTGGACCCCAATCCCATCCAAAGTGATAACCTGCCTTTCGAGTAAATATACTTACTTGTTTTTCATCTTCGACCTTTCCTATTTTTGACAAATCATTATCTGATACTGGGATTTTATAGGGTAAAGCATCATATTTTTTAATTCCTTTTTTTATAGGAGAATCGAAAAGAATATGTAGTTTATTATCTCCAATTTTTAATAGTGATTTTACATCTTTAGTATATGTTCTAAACATATTATCTGTTTGGAGTAATAAAGAGTCATTAAGATATATTTTGCTATATGTATCAAGACCTAAAAACTCTAATTCTATATGTTGTTTATCAAGATCGTTTTTAGAAAGTTTAAAATTGCTTTGATATTCCCAATTTTCTTTATCTATCCATTGTAGATTGTGCTCGTTTAATCGGTAATAGGGATCTTCTATTTTACCAAGAGTGATAAGGTCAGTATGCACTGTCCCGGGAACACTGGCAGTATTCCATTGAGTATCGGTGGATGATTTGAAATTCCAATTTTTATTTAATTCAATTACAGAAACAGAAGAATCGATTCCGCATCCCCATACAGAAATTAATATCATAGTAGAGAGTATTACTCTTGAGTTTAGCGTATATTTTTTCATATAGCGAGTTTCATATAATCTGTTGTGCGCAAAAAGATACTTATAATTATGGCTTAATACTATTTTGCAATTAGTTTTCTATTCATTCCTTTTTGGTTTGATTTCTAAAACCATAATCAACTACAAAAATACATTTGTTTTGTAACGAGAATCATATGATTTATTTATACATTCCTTTTTCTCTATTTTGTGCGATAGAGTTCTAGATTTGTTAAATAATTTTACAATTCATTTAACAACTTTTGAAAGTAATACTGTTATTTTAGTATTTTAAAATTTTGTATAGTGACAACTAAACTTCAAATAGCTAAAATTTTAATTGTTTTTGGTTTTCTTTTAAGTATGACCAATTACAGTGTTGGATTATTCAATTTCTACACTTGTGAAGATAAAACTTCTGTGGTGCTTGAAGAGAGTGATAATTCAGAACAAAAAGAGAAGGAAAGCTCTGAGAAGGATGATCACAAAGAAAAAGACAAAATTTCGCAGTTTTATGATGATAAAGAAGCTACTTTGGTAGATTTATTTATAAAACAATATCCAGAGTTTTATATTTTGAATTCTTTGGTATATCTAGAACATAAGACACCTCCACCTAAATATTCATAGTAATTTACGATCACTTATATGTTTAAAATCGAGCTTTTCGATTATAGGGATACGTCTTTTCAGTTTTAAATGACATCAAATCAATTTTACTCAAGTTTTTTTTAATCATTTTGATTAACAAGAGCAATTAATTTATATAAATATGAACATTTTTAAGAATTTAAAAAATGATCTACCAGCAAGTATTGTAGTATTTTTTGTAGCGTTACCATTATGTTTGGGTATTGCGTTAGCTAGTGGAGCTCCTCTTTTTTCTGGTTTGATAGCCGGAATCATTGGAGGGATTGTTGTGGGAGCCTTAAGTGGTTCCAAAATAGGTGTTAGTGGACCTGCTGCTGGATTGGCAGCGATTGTACTTGCATCAATAGGTGAATTAGGTGGATATGAAAACTTTTTAGTGGCTGTCGTATTGGGAGGGATAATACAATTGGTATTTGGGTTATTAAGAGCAGGGATTATTGGATATTACTTTCCTTCTTCGGTAATTAAAGGAATGCTTACTGGTATTGGTATTATTATAATCTTAAAGCAAATTCCTCATTTTTTTGGTTATGATTCTGATCCCGAAGGAGATTTCTCATTTTTCCAGATAGATGGTGAGAATACATTTTCAGAAATAATTAATTCTTTTAACTTTATTAGTCCAGGTGCTACATTAGTAGCTGCCTTAGGTTTAGGGATACTCATATTATGGGATAAAGTGTTAGTCAAAAAAGCCAGGATTTTTCAATTGGTACAAGGACCATTGGTTGCAGTAGCCGTAGGTATTATTTTTTATGTTTTAACTAAAGATAGTTCTGGTCTGGGAATCTCTTCAAATCATTTGGTTAGTGTTCCAATACCCGAAGATGTATCGTCATTTTTGGGTCAATTTAGCTTTCCTAACTTTGAAGTGATTTTTCAGCCAAACATTTGGATTACTGCATTTACCATAGCTTTAGTGGCAAGTTTAGAAACATTATTGTGCGTTGAGGCTACCGATAAGCTTGATCCGGATAAAAATGTGACACCTACCAATAGAGAATTACTGGCACAAGGAACTGGAAACATTATTTCAGGAATGATAGGAGGATTACCTATTACTCAGGTAATTGTTCGTAGTTCTGCAAATATTCAATCCGGGGGAAAATCTAAAATGTCTGCAATCATTCATGGGTTTTTATTACTCATTTCAGTAATTTTAATACCTAGGTTGCTTAATATGATTCCTCTTTCGGTTTTGGCTTCTGTATTACTTGTTGTAGGATATAAATTGGCAAAGCCGTCATTGTTTAAAAAGATGTTTGCACTGGGCTGGAAGCAATTTTTACCTTTTACTGTTACTGTAATAGGGATTGTATTTACAGATCTTTTGATGGGAATTGGACTTGGATTAATGGTTGGAATTGTAGTAATTTTAATTAAAAGTTATCAAAATTCGCATTTCTTGCACATTGAAGATAAGAGTAATGGAAAACATAAAATTGTTATGACTCTAGCAGAAGAGGTTACTTTTTTTAATAAAGGAGCAATCTTAAAAGAACTGGATCAATTACCAGAAGACACTTATCTTACTCTTGATGTAAGGAAAACAAGATATTTGGATAATGATATTATTGAAATTTTGGAGGATTTTTCTGAAAAAGCAAAGAATAAACATATTGATATAAAGCTAATTTCTGAGCGAGGTACTGTTGAAAACCCTGATAGTTATATCCAGTTTTTTAACCTTAGGCCAAAATCAGTTTAAATCAAATCAAACGTAAATTTTTATATTCATGAAAGCATATACTAAAGAAACACAAGCAATGGTAACTCCAAAAGGAGCGATAGAATTGCTTAAAGAAGGAAACTTAAGATTTCAGAAAAAAATGAAATCTGACCGAGACTTGTTAGAACAAGTAGCAGACACCAAAAGCGGTCAGTTTCCATTTGCCACAATTTTAAGCTGTATTGATTCCAGAGTATCTTCAGAATTAATTTTTGATCAAGGGATTGGAGATATTTTTAGTGCAAGAGTTGCAGGAAATTTTGTAAATGAGGATATTTTGGGGAGTATGGAATTTGCCTGTAAATTAGCAGGAACCAAATTAGTGTTGGTTTTGGGGCATACTGCATGTGGAGCTGTAAAAGGAGCATGTGATGATGCAAAACTAGGTAATCTAACTGCACTAATCAGTAAAATTAAACCAGCAGTTAAAGCAGTTGTAGAACCAGAAGACACTTCATTAAGAACATCTAAGAATATTGATTTTGTAAATGAAGTAGCAGTAAAAAATGTTCATATGACTATTGACAATATTAGAAAAGAAAGCGAAGTACTTAGAGACATGGAAGATAATGGAGAAATATTAATCGTAGGTGGAATGTATGATATAAGCAACGGAAAAGTCACCTTTTTCTAAGAACAACAAATCTTAAAGTTTTATCAAAAAAAGTCAATGCTTTATGCATTGACTTTTTTTATATTTGTGTCTTGTCCTAAAATAAGTTGACACAAAATTGACTTATTTATGAAACATTCAGAACAACCAAGGAAGAAGCGTACACAACGAGATTACAATTTAGGCTTTAAATTGGCAATAGTTGCCCAAGTTGAA
>NZ_VLNR01000074.1 GCF_007489275.1 Aquimarina algiphila | reverse complement strand
GGGATTTAAAAATAGAATCTTATCAAAGATCACAGCAATGACCATTATTCAATATATCAATAGGTTTGAATTCAACAGAAATATAAACAACCTAAAAATTAATATTAACTAAATGCACAACGGGTTATTGAATACATATTCATATCATAATGAAAGAAGACATTTATTATTATAATGAAATATGTAGTCTTCGACAATACTTTATAATGACGAGAAAAATATATAAGTGTTTCATTAAATAAATAGAAAAGTAAAGATTTTTATTGGATTAAACTTTACTAATTCAAATAGACAACGATAGAATATATTAAAATAAAAAAAACGTAAATATTATAATGATGAAACCACTATATAATTACTATGTGTTTAATGATTTGTAAAAAGATAGGGTTAATAGCCTTATTGGCGTTAAGAAAAAGAAAAACCTATCCGTTTTTGTGTTAATTTGATATGAATTTACCTAATGGAGTGAACTATTGTTTTTAATTCGTAGTTTTTTAGTATTTGATTCATTGAGAATAAAAAATACTAATAATGGTTATATTTAATGTCTATTCGAACTTAATCCAATCTATATTATATAAATATCCTTTAGAACCTTTAAAAGTGACAAATAAATTTTTCACACCTTTGGTTTGATTTATAAAAGGTACAGTAATTTCCTTCCAAGAATCCCATCCGCCAGTATTTTCAACTTGTACTTTTGCTAGTAAAAGACCTCTTGGGTTATCAACTCGTATTTCCATAATTCCTCCTTTAGAACCACTAGCGACCCGAGCTGTCAGTTTATTTTGCTTTCCTTTTTCAAAAAGAACATTGTCAAATTGGACCCAACCATATTCTTTAATATAATCTATTTGCCAACCTTTTGTGGGTTGATCTTTTAATAAGCTGATTTTAGCATTAACCAGATCGTTGTAGCGATCTAATTGAATAAGGTCACCCGCTTTTGGTGTTCCAATTCCACGTAAAGTGGCGACTTTTGGAACAATACTTCCGTTTTTGTTAAATACAATTTCATCTGCTCTCATTGATCTTAATCTATTGTGATTGCTTAATGACCAATAATGATAAAATAGATACCATTTTCCTTTGTATTCAACTATAGAGTGATGATTTGTTCCATTATCTATATTTGGCATAATTACCCCTTGAAACTTGAAAGGACCCATAGGATTATCGCTAGTAGCATATTCTATTTCATAATTATTTTGATTTACACGACCCCAAGAGAAATAGTAGATTCCTTCTCTTTTAAACATAAATGAGGCTTCTCTATATCCCTCTTCAGGAATTCCTATAATATTTTCTGGTTGACCTTGTATTTCGGTCATATTATCTTTTAGTCGAGCTACTTTTAAAGCTCCGGTACCTTTTCCTCCTCCATAATAGATATATGCTTTTCCATCATCGTCTACAAATGGATTTGGATCAATACCTTGAATTCCTTTTATATAATTTTTTTCCCAACTAAAAGGTCCTGTAGGGTTATCAGAAACACCAACGCCGATACGTCTTAATGCACTTTTGTCTGCAGGTATTCCTGGGTAATAATAGTAATATTTACTCCCTTTTTTAATACAATCTGGAGCCCACATTCCAAACGTATCTTTAGCTCCCCAGGGAACATCATTTTGATCTAAAGCGACACCATGATCTTTATAGTTTATCATATCTGTTGTAGAAAAAATATGATAATCTGGCATACAGAAACCATTGGATCCTTGATCTTCTGTACAACCTTCGACATCATGAGATGGATAAATATAAAGTATATCATCAAAAACACGAGCTGTCGGGTCTGCAGTATATATATGTGTTACCAATGGGTTTTGAGCCATTAAACTAGTAGTGGTAAACAAGATTAAAAATGCAGTACAAATTGTTTTAACAAAAGTCATTCACTATTTCTTAGTAATTAATTTTGCTAAAATCTTAATAGATTCGAAATGTAGGTATAACAAATGAGTAAAACCTTATGTTGTATGATTTTGGTTTACATTAAAAAGTTTTTTAAATAAAGAATTTTTATAAGTTCTACTTTTAAAATGAACATAGAGTAGTCGTTGACTTTAATTTCTTAATGAGTATTGATTAATATTCTCTTTATTTGATTAAAAGAACAACAGAAAAACACATTACTCATAACCTTATCTGCTTTTTTGAATTAATTTGTTGATTAAAATATATATAGATCATGAAAAGTAGATTTTTTATTAGCATATTAATTGTCTTATCTTCTTTGGAAGCTTTTTCTCAGGTTAAACCAAAGAAACCAAATGTAATTGTGATTTTGGCTGATGATATTGGTTTAGGAGATATATCTGGTTATAGAAGAATGCATTCAAAAAAAATTATAGTAGAAACTCCACAAATAGATCAATTAATGCAAGAAGGAATGGCATTTACAGATGCCCATTCTCCTACTGCGCTGTGTGCACCTTCTCGTTATAGTATAATGACAGGAAATAATACATACCATAGCTATGCACCTTGGGGTGTTTGGGGGTCTTATGAAAAATCACCTATTAAAGAGACTGATTTAACTATGGGGAAATTAATGAGACAAGCAGATTATAATACTGCTTTTTTTGGAAAATGGCATATGGGAGGTGATTGGTACCGTAAAGGAAGTACAACAGAAATTTATAGAGGACCTCGTTGGAAAACTCAAACAGATGTTGATGTAACCCAAATAATAAGTTCGGGTCCAAAACAAAATGGATTTGATTATAGCTTTATGTATCCTGCAGGAATACAAGATGTTCCTTATACAGTTTATGAAAATGAAAAATGGTTTCCTTTAAATAAAAATTCTAAGATTGGTTTAATTACTCAGAAAAAGATGGATAAATTAAAAGTAAAACTTGATAAGGATGAAGGTTTGGGAGACACCGAGTGGAATCCCTTTGATATGGGGCCTCTTTTAATTAATAAAGCAGTTGATTATATTAATAGAGCAAGTACAGAAAAACCTTTCTTTATGTATTACTGTACGCAAGCAGTCCATAAGCCACATACACCTTCTGAGTCACTTAATGGTAAAAAAATTAAGGGTACTACTCCTGTATATCATCTTGATATGATTGCAGAACTGGATGCTCAAATGGCAATGCTTGTTGATGCATTGAAGAAAAAAGGTGTTTATGAAAATACAGTAATCATTTTTACATCGGATAATGGGGGTTTGCCTTTTAAAGAAACGTTGGCAACAGGACACAGACCTAGTGATATTTACCGTGGCGGAAAAAATCAAATTTATGAAGGAGGACATCGGGTTCCTTTTATTGTTGTTTGGCCGGATAAGATAAAACCAAATTCAAAATCAAGTGCATTAGTATCGGGCACAGATATTATGGCAACAATAGCTGCCATATCAAATAAAAAATTGTCTAAAAATCAGGCTATGGATTCTGCAAATTTGTTACCTGTGTTTTTAGAAAATTCAGAAAAAAGCTCAAGAAAGGTATTATTAATTCAAGGGGGAACTGCCAAAAACGTAGCGTATAGAGAAGGGGAGTGGAAATTAATAGTTAAATATAAAAAGGAAGAAATAAAACCCATAGCACTCTTTAATCTAAATACATCCCCTGGCGAAAAAGAAGCAGATAACTTGATTAATTTACCTAAATATAAAGAGAGAATTAACAGAATGTTTTTGAGTTATACCAAAATTAGAGATACAAAGACACCGAGTAGAAACTTATAACTACAATTAAAGGTTGATAGTGCCATTTTAATGTGAGGGATTTTAGTATCCTCTAAAAATAAAATTCATTCTTAGAGGCTAATATCAGGTTAAAGGGATATTTATTAAACATTCCTTTAACCTGATCTTGAATTAATACTTCCAGTACTGTTAAAAGCAGAATGAAGTTTGAGATAATTGGATTTTCCAATTACAAAAGGATTATTGTACAGAAAACAAAAATGAATAATCATATTCGTTTTTGTCTAGTCTATACTCGGGTTGTGCTATCGCTTTTTGACTCCAACTATCATCTCCACCAACACCCAATTGTCTATAATCGATATTTAATGTAAAAAAATCCTCATTTTTTAGATCATAGGTATGTGTGGCTTCTTCTAAGTTTTGTTGTGAATATGGCCAAATAGAAAAATCAATGGTTGGAAACCCTTTTATTCGTAAAGATTGCTGCTGCTCGCTGATAAAATCTACATACCGTACATCGCTTCTATTTCCATTTTCTTGTGGATAAATATAATCAAAGGCTAATTTGTCAGTTTCACAAGTATGTAACTCCAATTTCCCACTTTCTTTTCTATCCCAATAATTTTCATATGGACCTTTGCCATAATAACTGGTATTTTTGAATTGTTTTGGAATTGTAGTCTGCATTCCTAAACGAATGAATAGTGGTGCGGTATCTGGTTTGTTTATTTTGAAACTGACTTTGACTCCGTTTTCTAGGAAACGGTAAGTAAATTCAAATTTTGAATCAAAAGTAGAAGTACCTTCAACTATAATTGATTTTTGGCTTTTTTGAGTGCTAATCTTTTTAATAGAAAGGTCTTCTGAGAATGATTTCCATTGTTGTGCGTCTTTCACAATCTTATTTCCACGAGCTCTATCATTATCTGTAGATGCACGAACTAAATTGGGCTGTAAAGGGGACAAAATCATAGATTTCTTATTAGACTCATATGAAGTGATAAAACCTGTTTTTTTATCGACTTTGATTTCATATTTGGCTGTAGTAGCTACAATATATTCTTCGTTTTCTACAAATGTTACGTTGCTAGGTGTTTCTTTTATTTCTGAAGTTAATTTTGATAATACAAAATCTTCCCATGCGATTTCATACCCAGCATCTGCAAACATAGTTTTGTCTTTTAAAACAGCATTAATACGAATACTATATTCAATATTGGCTTCTTTAGTAAAGTTATCTACAGGAATCTTAATTATTTTTTCGGATGTAGGTTCAATATTTAGTTCTGATAATTTACCTACTTGTATTGTTTTTCCGTTGGCTTTTAATGACCAGTTAAACTGATACTCTTTTAGGTTTGTAAAGTGATGCCAGTTCTTAACTTTTATGCTAAATTCGTTATTAGGTACTGCAGAAAACTCGATGGGTTGAAACACTTTTTTACATTCGTATAATGCTGGTTTTGGACTTTTATCAGGATTAATAATTCCGTTAATCAAAAAATTAAAACGACGAGGATCAAACCCAAAGTTTTCATTGGGATCATTTCCATATCCCCAATACGATTCTCCTTTCTTATTTTTTAATAGAATACCTTGATCTATATAATCCCAAATTGCACCTCCAATAATTCTGGGATTACTACGAGCGTCATCCAAATATTCTTTAAGACTTCCTAACGAATTTCCCATGGAGTGCATAAATTCACAGTTTATAATTGGGCGATTATCATTAGGGTCTTTGGCAAATTTTCTTAGAGTTTTTGCAGGAGCATACATTCTACTAATAACATCTACATATGATCTGTCTCTTGGGTTTAGAATATTGGTCAAATTATCCATATCTCCTTGCTTAATATATTTTGGATCGGTTGGATCTCCCTGAGCACCTTCAGAATGAACCAAACGGGTAGGATCGTAATTTTTAACCCATCCAGACATTGCAGCGTGATTTGGACCAGTGCCAGATTCATTTCCTAAGGACCAAAATATAATTGATGGATGGTTTTTATCTCGCTCTACCATTTTTATTGCTCTATCTAAAAATGAGTATGACCATTCTGGTCGGTTAGATAGTTCCCCACGCAATCCATGTGATTCTAGATTGGCCTCATCCATAACATAGATACCCAATTCGTCGCAAAGGTCATAAAGGTATGGATCATTAGGATAGTGACAAGTACGTATCAGGTTCATGTTATTTTGTTTCAGGATAGTAATATCTTCAAGCATTTCTTCGCGGCTTACAGTTTTACCACCTGTTGGGCTATGATCATGTCTGTTGACTCCATACATGATTATGCGTTTTCCATTTACAAGTAATACTCCATCTTTAACATCTATTTGTCTAAAGCCAATTTTTGTACTAGTTGCTTGAACTACTTTTCCTTCCTTTTCTAAAGTCAATATTAATGTATACCTATTAGGGTTTTCTGCACTCCATTTTTTTGGATTAGTAACCTCTGTTTCCAATAAAGCAAAATATACATTGTCTGTTTGCGGATACCATTCGTCAACTATCTTTTTTGCTGAAATTTCTAAAGGCTTTTCTAACACTGCTTTTTCACCATCTAATAAAGTTGCTTTTACGGTATAGCCATCTATTTTTACATCGGGAGCAATATTTAATTTGGGTCTGAGTTTGAGTTTAGCATTTTTATAATTTTCATCTAATGGCGTTTGTACAAACACATCGGAAATCGCAATTTTGGGCCAGGCCTGTAGGAATACCTCTCTAAAAATACCACTCATTCGCCAATTGTCCTGATCTTCTAAATATGCACCGTCACTCCAGCGATATACTTTTACAGCAATAGTGTTCTTTCCTTTTTTGATGTATTTGGTGATGTCAAATTCTGAAGTCGTATAACTCCCTTGATTATATCCTACTTCTTGCCCATTGACATACAAATAATAAGCATTTAATACTCCTCCGAAATTTATAAGTATCGTTTTATCTTCCCAATCATTGGGTATAGTAATTGTGCGTTTATATGAACCTACTGGATTATGATTATGATCTATATAAGGTTGGTTGTTAGGAAATGGATATCCCGAATTTACATAAGTCATCTTTCCATACCCTTTCATCTCCCAACAGGACGGTACATTGATATCATCCCATTTAGACACATCATAGTCTTCTTTATAAAAATCATTAGGAGCATCTGCAGGTTTATGTACCCAGTTAAATTTCCATATTCCATTTAGTGACTTGTACCAGGGAGAATTCTCTCTGTCCAAAGTTTTGGCTTGCTCAATAGTAGGGTAGGAGTACAGGGTAGCCCTTGATGGGGCTCTGTTTTTCTGAACAACCAATGGGTTTTCCCAGTCATTGGCGTATTGTGCTTGGATATTTAGAGTAATAAAAAATAAGAGAACTATTATTGATAATGATTTCATTGTTGAATACTTGATATGTGATGTAATTATCTTGGTCTTTTATGATGTATTAAAAGACCGAGATTAGATTACTATAATATTTGTTATTTTATTTCTTTAAATGCGATGGCTTGTCCTCCTCCGGGAGCCAGTTTTAAAGTCATTTTATTTTTAGAGGTAACTTGCTTTTTGGTAACTTCAAAGATTTCTGGATTTTCTAACCAGTGTGCATCTTCTGCATCGGCATAAATGGTAGCTTCATAGGTTTTGTCTTTAGATAGAAAAGATAAATCAATATCTAGATTACGGCCATTTTCATCACTAATACTTCCTAAATACCAATTATCAGTTCCTTTTTCTTGTCTTACTACGGTATAATAATCTCCAATCTTCCCATTTAAAACTTTAGAATTTGACCAATCTGTAGGAACGTCCTTGATAAATTGAAAAGCGGCATTACCTTCATAGTTTTCTGGCAAATCCGCTGCCATGGGCATTGGGCTATACATAGTTAGGTAATATGCTAACTGTTTACAAATTGTTGTTTTTACTCTAAATGGTACTTCGCTCCAATCTCTCTTGCCTAAGAACATCTTAAAAACTCCCGGAGTATAATCAATTGGGCCTCCTAGTATTCGGGTAAAAGGTAATACAACACCATGTTCTGGTTGATTTCCTTTGCTCCAGGCATTATATTCTTGTCCTCGAACACCTTCTCGAGCCATAAGATTTGGATACGTTCTTTGTTCTCCTGTAAACTTAATGGGTTCATGATTTACAATCATGAGTTTGTATTCTGCCGCTTTCTGAACCATTTTTTTGTAGTGGCGAACCATATATTGTCCATGGTGATGCTGTTTATATGTCTTTTTCTCTGTATCATAGTTAACATCACCGGTATATCCTACTTTGATTGTTTTAATGCCAAGATCACTACACATTTTGTACAATTCATCCATAGCGGGTTCATAATGATCAATATCAGATATTGTTTCATGGTACATCATCATGCGTACTCCTTTTTCTTTGGTATAATGGCACACTTCCTCAATATTAAAGTCATCTGTAGATGTTTTCCAATCAAATATGCCATATCCTGTCCATGATCCTTCCATATCATCCCAACCTTTATCCCATCCTTCAATTAGAACATCTGAAATTCCGTGTTTAGCAGCAAAGTCAATATGATATTTTGCATTTTTGGTATTGGCACCATGTGGCTTTGTAATGGGTCTGCCAAATTGAGTTTTTTCTGCCCACGCGGTTTTTCCAATATGTAGTTCCCACCAAATACCAATATATTTATACGTTTCTATCCAACTGGTGTCTTCATATGCATTGGGAGGATTTAGATTCATAATCATATCAGACTCCACCAGTCCTCCGGCATTTTCTGAAATCTGAATGGTTCTCCATGGAGATTGAAAAGGCGTTTTTGCTCTTACTAAATCTCCGTTTAACCAAGGAGTAAGATGGGCTTTTAGTTTAGAGTTATCTAATGTGTTTAGTAAGTTCATTCCCGCATAGTCGGTTAGGTCGGCTTCATGAATACTAATAACCAGATTGTCGTTAACCTCAATGGTGGTTGGAGTATTAGCCATATTAGCTCGTTCTTCTTTACCTGGTCTTCTCCAAAACTGAATACTATCTCCAATTTTACTAATAGGAGAGTTGTAGTACTCTTTTTCATAATTATCATAATCCGCAAAATTCCACCATGCTTTATAATCATCTACAAAATCAAATTCTGTAAGTTCATCCATTATGATAAAATCTTTTAAATTTTCTTGTTTTGGAAATACGTATCTAAAAGCAATACCATCATTATATGCTCTTACAACTACATCTAATAATAGGTTTGTTTCTTTTTGTTTTAGATGTAAAGTAAGTTCATTATAATAATCTCTTACTGTTTCTCTTTGTCCCCAGACTGTTTTCCATTGCGTATCATGAGTGGATTCTTCAGAAGAAAGAATTTTAAAATTATTTTTTAAAGAATGTTTCTGTAATTCAAAACCTAAAGCTGATTTTTTTATAAACTCTACATCATTATGCTGGACATTATAGAATAGAACCCCACTGCTATCTACAACAAAAGAAAATTTGTTTTGTTGATCAGGAGACTGCAGATTGGTAATAATCCTTTTTTCTGTTTTTGATGTACAGCTAATAAAAATAATTAGTATGGAGATTATAGAGATATATTTAGTCATCAATAATTTGTTTTTAAATAGCTTTAGTAATTGTACTTATACTTTCAATTAGAATGTATTAACCTAAAAAACGCACTACTTGGATTTATTAGATTGAGACAGAAATGACTTTACCCTTCATAAAAGTATTATCTAAAAATATATTCATAACCTGTAATAATGCATTATTAGATAAAATTACCTTTGTGTGGTTATAAATAGTATTACAGATGGAGTAAATCATACAACATATGTTGTGTTAATGTTTTTTAAAGATGAAAAATGGAATTTTTGGTATAAAGAAATAGTATCATTGTAGCTTTAGTAACGCTTTGATAAATGTTTGGCTACAGATTTTTTGTTTAAATACCACAATATTCCTATTAAAATAAGTAGTGATTAAGAAAAAATTATAGGTAAAAAGACATATGTTCTACAGATGTAAATAATGCATTGATATATTCGTTGCTATTACAAAATAAAAAATTAACAGAATTAAAATATTATGGGAGTTATTTCATTTATAGGATTTACATTATTAGTAGCAGTGATATCATACTTGGCCACAAGGAAAACAAATGAGAATACCTCAGAGGGATATTTTTTGGGAGGAAGAAGCCTTACCGCGACAGTGATTGCTGGTTCTTTGTTGTTGACAAATCTTTCTACAGAACAAATTGTAGGACTAAATGGAGATGCATACACAGATGGTATTTTGGTAATGGCCTGGGAAACATTAGCAGCTATTGCAATGGTTATTACAGCGATATTTTTATTACCCAAATATCTAAAGGGTGGAATCTCAACTCTTCCTACTTTCTTAGAAAGACGTTTTAATAGTACTACCAAAGCACTAACATCTGGATTATTCCTTACAGGGTATGCCGTTGTATTATTACCAATGGTACTTTTTACAGGGTCAAAGGCAATTAGTGGAATGTTTGGAATCCCAGAAATGCTTGGAGTAAGTGATTGGGCTGCTGTTTGGATTTGTGTATGGGGAATAGGTATTATTGGTTCTGTCTATGCAATTTTTGGTGGTTTAAAAGCAGTTGCTGTATCTGATACGATAAATGCAGTTGGTTTGCTGATAGGAGGTCTTTTAATTCCTGTTTTTGGATTGTTAGCTATCAGTGATGATGGTAGCGTTTTTGGAGGATTGACTAAATTAGCAACTGATCACCCTGAGAAATTTAATGCAGTTGGAGGTCCAGATTCATCTATTCCATTTGCAACTATTTTCACTGGTATGATGCTAGTACAGTTATTCTATTGGGGTAGTAATCAGCAAATTATTCAACGTGCACTTGGAGCAAAAAACTTAGCAGAAGGTCAGAAAGGTTTAACACTAGCAGCTTTTATCAAAATATTAGGTCCTATCATTGTAGTTTTACCAGGGATTATCGCTTTTCATAAATATGGTCCAAATTTAAATACCAGTGATGTATATCCAAAATTGGTTGCCGATGTATTACCTGATGTATGGGTTGGATTTTTTGCAGCAGTATTATTTGGCGCAATTTTAAGTTCATTCAACTCTGCATTAAATAGTTGTGTAACTTTATATGGTGTTGATATTTATAAGCAATTTATAAATAAAGAAGCAGGAGATAAGAAGATCGTAAAAGTTGGTAAGCGTTTTGGGGTTATTTTGGCTTTCTTCTCTATGTTGATTGCTCCGTTCTTAGTGTATGCCGATAGTATTTTTGGATATTTACAAACGGTAAATGGAGCATATAGTATCCCAATTTTAACAGTTATTGTAATTGGTTTCTTGACAAAACGAGTACCTGCATTGGCTGCTAATGTGGGAATAATATTTGCTTTTACTGTTTATGTTGGGTATATAATTTTAGCTAACGGATTTGAAGCAACAGATCTACATATGTTACATATGCAAGCGATTACGTTTGTGCTAACGGTAATTATTATGTTGGTAATCGGAAAACTAAAACCAAGAGAAGATGATTATGTACAAACATATACTAAAGAAGTAGATGTAACACCTTGGAAATATGTTAAGATAGTAGGTGTGCTGATATGCTTGGTTGTATTATCCACTTATGTGATTTTTAGATAATATTAAATAATACGTTAGATACTAATATTTTCTATCTAATATGAAACAAAACCCTTTACTTTTCTAAGTAAAGGGTTTTGTTTTGATTGACATTTCTCAATATAAAATGAATCAGTGTATATAAATTAATGACAATATAGTTTAAGTATAGGTTAAAATAGAATAATATTGATGAGGCTAATCTAACGTTCTTTGTATGATATAGAGTGAGGTATATTGTAATTCGAGGTAATTATATTACATATATTACTTAAATTTTGATAGGAATTGATGTTGAAATAGAAAAAGAAGATTTAATAAGATGGAAAAAAGTAAACTTTCAGACCCTTTTGAAGAAGCCCGTATAAACAAAGGTTATGGTAAAATGAATGACCAGGATGATCCTGTCACTATGATTTTACGCCTAAAAGATGTTCGTAAATGTGCGCATAATTGGAAAGTTTTTCAATCAGAGGCTGAGCCAGGACGTATTGTTGTTCCTTCTGAAGTAAATATACGAGATACACGCCAAATTCCATTTGAAGTAGATCCACCATTACATAAGAGTTATCGATCATTAGTAGAACCTTGGTTTAAAAGACCGTTACAGCCCGAGTATCAGGAAAAACTAACGGCACAAATCGAAGAGATTATTGATGAAGTTATAGTTAAAGATTCGGTTGAGGTAATAGAAGATTTTTCATTAAAATTACAGTCTCGTGCCTTGACACTATTACTTAATATTCCTTTTGAAGAATCCGAAATATGGATTTCATGGGGAACACATGTTTTTCGTAGTGAAGGTGAAGCATTAGATGGAGATAAAGCCAATATACTTTATGATTATATTGATAAACAAATTTATAAAGCAATTGAGAATCCTGGAGATGATTTGTATTCGATGTTATTAACGTCAGAAGTAAATGGAAAAAAGTTAACTCATGAAGAAATAAAAGGTATTATAATTTTAACTTTTGCAGGAGGAAGGGATACGGTTATTAATGCAGTCACTAATTCGATTGCTTATTTAGCAGAACATCCAGAATCGTTAGAAAGTTTACATAATAATCCAGATATGATTAGTAAAGCTGTTGAAGAATTTATTCGGTACTTTTCTCCATTAACACAAATGGGACGAGTGGTAACCGAGGATACTCAAGTATGTGAACATGCTGTAAAAGCAGATTCTAGAATTTCATTGTGCTGGGCCTCTGCAAATCGTGATGCTTCAGTATTTGAAAACCCAAATGAAATTGTATTAGATCGTAAAATTAATCCACATGTTGGTTTTGGTTTTAGTCATCATAATTGTCTCGGAGCTACACATGCTCGTCAGATTATGAATATTCTATTAACTAGTTTGGCGAAGAAAATCAAATCAATTGATATTATTGATTACAAAGAAAATATAGAAGATTTAGATCAATTCAAGCGCAAAGTAGGTTATGATAGCATTTCTGTAAATTTTAATGCACTTTAACTCTATTTTCTTCAACGTTTAAAAATATAAGATAAATTAAATAAAGAAATTTTATGGCTAAGATCACTTTTGTAACAACCGATAATGAGTCAATTATATTAGAAGGAGCTTCGGGCTCTATAATGCAACTTGCAGTGGATAATGGCGTATCAGGAATCGATGGAGATTGTGGTGGTGTGTGTTCATGCGCAACTTGTCATGTACATGTAGCTCCAGAACATGTTGAAAAAACAGGTGAAGCGAGCGAAATTGAAACGGATATGCTTGAGCTTAATGATCACGCAAATGAATATAGCCGATTGTGTTGTCAAATAGAAATTACTGATGCATTGGATGGATTGGTATTACAAGTAGCTGAAAGCGAATAAAATTAGTTTTGATGTCTGAAAATCTTTCAAATGATAGGACTTGTGTTGTTATAGGAGCAAGTCATGGAGGGGTAAATTTTGCTTTTTCTTTAAGGAAAGCAGGATGGGAGGGAAATATTATACTTTTTGATAAAGATCCTGTTCTTCCGTATCATCGTCCACCACTTTCAAAAGGATATTTGGCAAACAAAGATGCTATTGAAAAAAACTTTTTAAAATCAGTAGAAAGTTATGAAAAAGAGAATATTGTATTAAAACTAGGAGTTACGGTTACTTCAATTAATCGTTCAGAAAATAGCGTTATATTAAAAGATGGTTCTGTACAAGTGTATGACAAATTGATTTTAGCTACAGGTGCACGCCCAATTATTCCTTCAATTAAGGGTATTGAAACCATAAGTAATTTATATTCATTACGTACAGCAGAAGATGTAGAAAATATACGCAATGCATTAACCATAAGTCAACACAAAAGTGTTGTAGTAATTGGAGGGGGATATATTGGTTTAGAGGTAGCTGCTTCTCTTCAAAAAATGGGTGCTTCCGTAACTGTTTTAGAACGCGAACAACGTATTTTAGCTCGGGTTACAGCCCCAGAAATGTCAACGTTTTTTAAGGAGCTACATGCTAAGAATGGTGTTGATGTACAGACCGATAAAAATGTGATTTCCTTTAATGCTAAAGAAGGAGTGAATACTATAATATGCTCAGATGGCTCAAGTTTTGAAGCCGATATTGTAATAGTAGGGGTTGGTATTCACGTTAACCTGGAACTGGCAAAAAATGCCGGACTCGAAATCGAAAATGGTATACGAGTTGATGCAACAGCTCAGACTAATGATAAAGATATTTATGCTATAGGTGATTGTACTTTTCATCATAATCCTCATTATGATCGTTTTATTAGGTTAGAATCTGTACAAAACGCGGTTGATCAAGCTAAAGTGGCAGCTGCAGCTATTTGCGGTAAGCCTTTGGTTTATGATACTTTACCTTGGTTTTGGTCAGATCAATATGATATCAAATTACAAATGGTAGGTTTATCCACAGGATATAATAAGGTACTGATACGAAACGAGGAAAGCGAAAACCCAAAATTTTCAATTTGGTATTTTAAAGATGATACATTACTGGCAGTTGATGCGGTTAACAATGCTAAAGCATACGTTTTAGGTACAAAATTTATCAAAGGAAATAAGAAAATAGATCAATCAAAACTAATTGACTCAACAATAGATTTTAAACCTGCTAATTTATTAATAGAGTAGATTAAATAACGATATATTTTTTGCCTCTTATTTTAAAATGAACAAATCTATTTTAGTTTTGTTCATTTTTATTCAATGATTTTCTATAGGTAAATGGAGAGATATGTACTATTTTTTTAAATTGTTTATTGAAATAGGGTACCGAGTTGTAACCACATTCAAAACCAATCTCTTTGATTGGTAAATCGGTATTAGCTAGTAGTTTTTTTGAAAAATCAATACGTACCTTGTTGAGATAGTTGGTGAAGGTATAGCCAGTTTCCTTTTTAAAGTACCTGCAGAAAGAAGAAACCGTCATGTTAACCATTTCAGAACAAACTTCAACCGAAATTTCTTTTTGATAGTTTTCCATAATGTATTCATGTACTTTAAGAATACGATTGGATTTAAAAAAGAAACTCTTTTTTAGATAGCCTTCAGATGCTAAAGATTGAAAACCAGATAAGTTGATTAAATCTAATATCTTGAGAAGTTTTAATAATTGATCAAAAGGAGAGTGTTCAGGAATCTCTTTCAGTAACTGTATAATAGTTTCTTTGTGTTTCCCTGTAATCTTTAATCCACGTTCTGAAGCAAGCAATATCTTTCTAACTCCTTTTAATTCAGGGATGTCAACAAAGTAAGAACCAAAAATATCTTTTTTAAACTGAACATAAATCGATTCACAATATGCTATAGAATCCGGTAGTAAATATTTATCATCAGGAATCCAGGCATGCGGTAAAAATCCTCCCAATAATACTAAGTCTCCTTCTTTAAAGTTTTCTCCGTGGTCTCCAACTAATCTTTTCCCGCTTCCGTTAGTTATCAATAATAATTCATATTCTGGATGATAATGCCATGCTCCACTAAAATATGGCTGACTGTAGACTCCTGTATGAAAAGATGAATGTAAAGGTGTTTCTATCTTTTCAAGAGATACGGCAATTTTATTATTTGTAATAACTCGTTTCAGATGAGAATAATGTTAAAGATATTGCAAATATAGTATAAATTATAACTATTAGAATGTTATAGTTTTGTTTTAAGTCACATAGACTTATGGTCTATGAAGGATTTAAAGGATATAAAAACAAATTGAGTTATGAGGTTATTTTATTTATTACTAAGCATATTATCTGTTTTTTCATCATGTACCAATAATAATGAAGGAATTTCTCGTGTCATTGAGGATTTTAATTATGACTGGAGATTTTATTTAGGCGATGAACCAGAAGCTTATAAATTATCATTTAATGATACGAATTGGACAGTATTAAATGTGCCTCATGATTGGAGTATCGAAGAAGGGTATCAAAAAGAAGGTGAAACAGCTGCTAGTAGTGGTTTTGTTCCTGGAGGTATTGGTTGGTATAGAAAATCCTTTCTTTTAACAGAAGCTGATAAAAACAAGCAAATCAGTATTCAATTTGATGGGGTTTATAACAACTCAACAGTTTGGATTAATGGAAAATTATTAGGTACACGTCCAAATGGATATATTTCTTTTATATATGACCTTACTCCTCATCTAAAATATGATGGAACACCAAATATGATTGCAGTAAAGGTTGATCATTCTGCCTATGTAGATTCTCGATGGTATACAGGTTCTGGAATTTATCGCAATGTAAAATTAATTAAAACAGGACTCTTACACATAGATCATTGGGGAGTACAAATAACAACGCCAAAAGTATCTAAAGAACTTGCAGAAATTAATATAAAAACTATTTTAAAAAATGCAGGAGAAATTAATGATAAAGAAATAACATTAGATTATCTTATTGTAGATGAAAATAATGTGGCTGTTGCTCGGCAAAGAGAAACAATTGATAACAAATCGCTCTCTGATGAAGTAACAATCCAAATGAATACTCCCAAATTATGGTCCATAGAGACTCCAAATCTATATACTTTAAAAGTAGAGGTTTATCAGGATGATGTGTTAGTAGATGATGTTTCTGAAACTTTCGGAATAAGAACCTTCAATTTTGATGCAAATACTGGTTTTTCGTTAAACGGAAAGCATATGAAAATCAAAGGAGTGAACTTACATCATGATGCAGGAGCAGTAGGTGCTGCCGTGCCTAAGTCTATTTGGGAATATCGTATGAAGAAACTAAAATCTATAGGTACTAATGCCATACGTTTTGCTCACAATCCACATTCGCCAGAATTGTTAGAGGTGTGTGATGAATTAGGACTTCTAGTCATGAACGAAGCTTTTGACGAGTGGAGCGAGCCTAAAGCTAAAAGTAAAGTGTATCTGGGTGATAATGCGGCGTCCAAAGAAGCTTCAAAAGCTTATCCTGAAGTTTTTAACGAATGGGCAGAACGTGATTTAAAAGATTTGATTCGTCGCGATTTTAATCACCCATCGGTATTTATGTGGAGTATTGGTAACGAAATCGAATGGACATATCCACATTATTCAGAAACATTTAATGAGGTAAATCCTAATTCTAGTGCAGCTGGTTATCAATACGTACCAGTTTATGATGCTAAAAAGATAGCTCCTGTCTTTGAAAAGAATATAGACTCAATTGATCCACTTGTAACTATCGCTAAGAAATTGGTGAAATGGGTAAAAGAAGAAGATGATACACGACCTACAGTTTGTGGAAGTGTCTTACCTTCTATTGGAATGGTAAGTGGTTATGGAACAGCGATGGATGTATATGGTTTCAACTACCGTCAAGCAGATTATGATATAGCACATCAAACTTATCCTGATTTGAAAATCTTAGGTTCAGAAAATTGGGGAACATATTCTGAGTGGAAAGAAGTTATTGATCGAGATTTTGTAGCTGGTATATTTGCATGGACAGGGTTTGCATATATGGGTGAAGCAGGACCTTGGCCGCGTAAAGGATTAAATATTTCTTTCTTTGATTTTGCAGGGTTTAAAACTCCAAGAGGACATTTCTTTGAAACGCTATGGAAAAAAGAGCCAAAAGTGTATATGGTAACCACTCCAAATAGTGAATCAGAGTTTTCGTATACCGAAAAAGACGGTTGGAAATTTGAGATGCAACTAACACCTCCACCGGTATGGAATATGTTACGCCTTTGGGAATGGTATAAGGTATACCCTAAATGGAATTATAAAAATGATGAAGCTATCATAGTACAAGCGTATACGAATTGTGAAGAGGCTGAATTATTCTTAAATGGAACCTCTTTAGGAAAACAGAAATTAGCAGATGTTGTGGAAGATGATCATATCTTAAAATGGTTAGTACCCTATACCGATGGCGAATTAAAGATTATAGGTTATAATAATGGGATAAAAGCAGATGAATATAGTTTAACATCGCAAAAGGAAATTTCTAAAATAGAAATAACCACTAATAAAACGACTATTGATGCTGATGGATATGATGTCGCTGTGATCGAAGTAAAACTTTTAGATCAAAAAGGAACTTTAATAACTGATAATGATACCAAAATAACATTTTCTATAGAAGGTGAAGGGAAAAACATCGGAGTTGATAATGGCTGGGAAATGAATACACAACCACATAAAACAAATGAAATAATTACTCATAACGGTAAAGCAGTTTTATATGTTCAATCAACAAAAAATAATGGGAATATCAATATAAAAGCATTAGTTTACGATAAAAATATTGAGAACGAAGTAACTGTCGTTTCTAATTAAAACATGAAGAAAATTTATATTAAGTTCATAATTTTTTTTTGTTTATACCTTTTGATAGCTGGTTGTAAGCAGACTGAACTCTCGCAGGTATCTGTAGAAAAAAAGAGAGAAAGGCCAAATATTTTAATTATATTATCAGATGATCAAGGGTGGGGGGATGTTGGTTTTAATGGAGGAACAGATATCCCTACTCCAAATCTGGATCAATTGGCTAAAGAGGGTATAAGTTTTGAAGCAGGTTATGCTTCACATCCTTATTGCAGCCCAAGCAGAGCTGGTCTACTTTCTGGACGTTATCAACAACGTTTTGGTCATGAGAATAACACTCCGTATGATCACGCTGATCCTGACGCAGGGCTACCACTAAACGAATTAATACTTTCAGAAATACTACAACAAAATGGATATCAAACTTGCGCTATAGGAAAATGGCATTTAGGTGATGATAAAAAGTTTTGGCCAAATCAACGTGGATTTGATGATTGGTTCGGTTTTTACGGTGGTGGATTAAACTATTGGGGAAATACTGGTGAAGATATTGAACAAAAGATGAAAGGTATTTTAAAAGATGGAGTCCCAGTGCCACAAAATGAGTTAACTTATCTTACAGACGATTTTACAAATGAAGCAATAAGTTATATAGATAAATATTCTAAAAACACAGCACCTTTTTTTATGTATTTGGCTTACAATGCTCCACATGCGCCCATACAAACTACGGATAATTACCTCAAAGCTATGGAGCATATGGAATATGGAGATAGAGCTGCTTATGGGGCTATGGTGGTAGGAATGGATACGGGTATTGGAAAAGTAATAGAAAAGTTGAAAGAAACAGGAGAGTATGAAAATACGTTGATTTTCTTTTACAGTGATAATGGAGGACACATTCACAGTGCCAGTAGTGCTCCTTTTAGAGGCCATAAAGGCATGCTGTTTGAAGGTGGAATTCGTGTACCTTTTTTGGTTTCGTGGCCCAAGCATTTTTATGGAGGAAAACGATATCAAAAACCTATTTCCGCTTTAGATATTTATCCAACAGTGTTATCTGCTTCGCGAGTTAAACATCCAAAACCTGAAAGTCTGGATGGCGTAGATTTAACGCCATACTTAAAAAATCAAAAAAATGAAAACCCCCATGATATCTTATATTGGAGGTATTCTAATGGAGCTGGATTTGCAATGCGAAAAGGAAACTTTAAAATGGTATATTCTGGTTATAAACAAAAGTTTCACCTCTTTGATTTGGTTAATGATCCCTACGAGCATCATAATTTAGTTTCTGTTATGCCTGAAAAATTAGAAGAGTTAAAAAAAGAATATATATCATGGACAAAAGGAACTATTGCTCCAAAATGGTCAGATCCTCATGCAGAAAATGTATTGAAAGAAGAAAAAAAGAGACAATGGTATATTGATAAGGCTAAAGATGGAGAGAAAGAGAAAATTTATAAGGATTAAATAGTAGTATTTTAAGAGTTTTGAGAGAAATATAAATATTTCTAAATTTTAATCAATTTATAGGTGTGTATAACAGGTTTGTTACTAGTATAGATTTTATCTCTAATAGTATCCAAAGCTTTCCATAGTGAATCTTGTTTAGGGAGTACTTCAAAATATTCTTTTGCTTTTTTCTTTTCATAAAAATACCAGCTTTTTCCTTTGGATTTTTCGTTTTTAGCTTCTAAAAATGCTTTTTTGGCTTCATAGGTATTAGGCCCTTTAAATTCTTTTAGAGTTCTAAACTCAGTTGCTGCTATAGTTCGTAATTTATCATTGGTGTTTTTATATTGAAAACATAAATCAGATACTTTTTCAGCTTGTTTATATTGTGGTGTTAAACTGTTTCTGGATAAATCAATTCCGGATTTTAACTCTTTATGAGAATATATTCCTACCTCGATATCATCAATTAATAATTTGTATTTGCCTTTGTTTAAATGCATAACAGAAAAATTTTCTCTAGTAATATTTTCCGTTCCCAAGATTAGCTTTTCAGTTGATCTCAAGCTTTCTTTAACCGGAAATGGCAATGCATTTTGCATAACAGAAAATTTATGAATCCCATCTTTTATATCTACTTTACAATTGGTGGTTGTAATAATCATATTAGTTTTGGCATCAATTTCAATATTAGAAGTAAATACAACAGGGATTACCGTTTTGATGATTTCATATGCCATAACCAAATGTCCCTCATCACCAGGATGTATTCTATCATGCCCTACAATGGTAGCTGTTTTGTCCTTGGCCTGGATTTTTTTATTTACGGCCAACATAGAGGTGTTAAAATCTACTATTGGCGCATCGTATTTTTCTGCGATGCTTCTTACGGCCTTTCCAAAATCAATTAATCCATCATTAATCCCAAAGTTATTCTTTCTTTCAATGTCAGCAGTTTGATCATATATAGAAGGTGTTGTAAAAATAAGTTGTACTCCACGTTCAACCAAAAGGGCACTTAATTTTTGCATATTTTTAGTGTATGCCTTTAAAATATCTTCGCGTTTTTTTAATGTTTCTGCATCTACTTTTTTACTACCGGGGTATAACCAACGTCCAACGTCATTCATTCCAAGCATAATTATGGCATGATTTGGCTTATGGATTAAAATATCTTTTTCTAATCGATCTATAGTTCCTGGCGTATTATCTCCTGCAACACCACCATTGAAATAACTAACTTTTTGATTCGGAAATTGAGTGGCATTAAAAATCTGAAGAAAAGTATGGAAAGATCCTCCATGTGTTATACTATCACCAATTAGAGCCACAACATCACCATCCTTAAATAATGGTAATTCTTGCGCACGAATTGGACATAGTAGCACTATGGTTAAAAATAGTACACTAGATATCCTTTTAATTTTACTTTTTAGTATCATGAAATATATATAATAGCTTAAAAATAAAAGATTTCACTACCTGGAAAAAGGCATTTGTTAAAAAGTTACGTAAACAAATTCTTTTTTTCGTTACCTGTTTTTAGGATTAATTATATCATCAAAAAAATGAATAGTGTCTTTGATATGCTCTTCCCAATATGGCCATTCATGACCGCCGGGATATTCTCTATAGATGTGCGAAATACCTTGCTCCTCAAGTTGGTGATGTAGTTTTCTATTTCCTTCTAATAAAGAATCTGATGTTCCACAATCAAAACGAAACTTTGGCAAATGTTTCTTATGTTTCATAATGGTTTCAAAAACAGATTCATTTTCAATAATATCTTGTTTTAGAAGAGACAAATCTTCTTCTATGAATTTCTTCATTTCATTTAACCGAGTTATTGAAGACAGCCCCGAAACTCCAGAAAACTTATATCCATACTTGGTTCCTATTCTTAAGGCACCAAAACCACCCATAGAGAGACCGGTAATAAACAATAAAGAAGTTTTACTCGCTTGTGGGATTAATTCTATAGTAGCATCTATAACATCTTCTGCAATCCATTGTTCAAAATCAGAATGATTATGAGGCAAGTATCCGCTTCCATCTCCCCATAGACCATCTGAAGGCATCACAAGAATCATAGGAGAAACCTGTTTGTTTTCTATCCAGGATTTCATTTTAAGATGAATTCCTGTTTTTTGAGACCAAATCCAATGGCTACCATATACTCCATGTAAAAGTAGTACAATGGGTAGGTTTTTATGATCCTCCCCAGGAGGAACAAATACGCTAATATCCCCTCGATGCTTAAGATTCTTACTTTTAATAGTAATATGTCTTAAGTTATTGGCTTCGAAACGAGGATCCGAAATTTCTACAGTTCTAAATTTTGACATAAAAAAAATTAATCAAAAACAATAACACCTTTGGCATTTTTACCTGCCAGCATATCATCAAATGCTTGAGATAAATTTTCAAATTTGTATGTTGTGGTTACCATTTCATCTAATAATAAATCTCCTTTTTTATAAAGGTTAAGTAAAATGGGGAAATCGATTTGTGGTCTGCATTTTCCGTATAAAGGATTGATATAAATCTTGTCCCATTCAAACAAACTCATGTCAATAGTTACTTCTTCTTCAATACCACTAACTTGTACGGCAGTACCCGCATTGCGAACCATTCCTAGTGGTGCAGCGCCTAAAGCAGAAATAGCAGTACATTCAAATGCATAATCTGCGCCACCATTACCAGTAATTTCTTTTACAAGTTGAGTAGCGTTTTGTAAATTTTTATCACCCTTATCTACTTGAATAGTATGAGTCGCCCCAAATTGTTTTGCCATTTCTAATCGAGTAGGATTGAGGTCTATCGCAATAATTTTAGTTGCTCCAGAAATTCGAGCACCCTGAATTACATTTAGCCCAACACCACCATTACCAATGACAGCTACAGATGATCCAGGTTTGATCTTTGCAGTATTTACAGCAGAACCATAACCTGTCATAACACCACAACTGATTATAGATGCAGAACTATAAGGAATGTGAGTATCATATTTTACAACAGCTTGTTCCTTAACTACAGTATGTGTAGATAGTGTTCCTATATTAAAAGAACGTTCAATAGGTTGCCCCTTGTATAATGTTCTTTCTAAGTCAGCATGTCCTGTTGAAACTTCACCATCTGGTAATTTATCTCCAGCAACTACAGGAGAATTATTTTCACAGATATGTTGATTCATCTCTTGACATTGAAAACATTTACCACATGGAATGGCCCAATTAAGTATTACTTTATCGCCTGGTTTTACTGTAGTTACTTGATCTCCTATGGCTTCGACTATACCAGCGCCTTCATGACCTAGTATGATGGGTCTACCCCAATGTAAAGAATCATGATCTGTATGGCACAATCCTGCTGCCTGAATTTTTACGAGTACTTCGTCTCCTTGTGGAGGGTGAACTTCAATTTCTTCTAAAGTAAATAATCCTTTTCCGTCTGCTATTGCTGCTTTTGCTAACATTTTAATATATTTAATGCTTCACAATATAAAATTTAGAAAATCCTGTTTCTTAACCTATATTGATATATTGTTAGCCTGTATTAACCGATTAATGATAAAATGAATTTGAAATCATTAAGAGAGTAAATTGGTGTCATTTTCATTAAAAATTACACTTTTAACTTCATTGATATAACTTCTACCAATTGGATATCGTATGTCAGCTATTTCAATACTATTTCCTTCAACGGTTTCTACTTTATCGATAGATATAGTGTATGATCTATGAATTCGTATAAATTTATCAGAAGGTAAATCTTCTGTGAAACTACTCAGGGTTTGATGAATAATATATTTATTGGATATTGTATTTATTCTAATATAATCCCGAAGACTTTCTATTGATAATATTTCATCGAGATATACTTTTTTTATCTTTTTTTTGTCAATTTTAATAAAAATATATGATCTTTCATTAGAAGTAGTGATATCATCTTTTTGTTGATATCCTTTAATTTTGAAGGCCTTGTTTACTGCCATAATAAATCTTTGAAATGAAATTGGTTTAACAAGGTAATCCAATACTTCAAGTTCATAGCTTTCTACAGCAAATTCTTCATGTGCAGTAGTAATTATAGTTAATGGTTTATAATTTAGACTTTTTAAAAGATTTAGCCCATCTAGTAGGGGCATATTGATATCTAGAAATAACACATCGATTTCATTACTTTTTCCTACAATATAATCGATACTTTCTACAGCATTATTAAATGAGTTTAAAAGTTCTAACCCTTTCGTTTGGGAAATATAGTTCTTGATGACATTAACCGCTAATGGTTCATCATCTATTATTACGCATTTTAAATTCATTATACTTTAATTTTTAGATCAACCACGTATTGATCATTATCCGTAGTGATATCAAGATGGTACTCATCTTTCTGATATCCCAATTCCAATCTTTTTTTTACATTCCCGATTCCTATACCGCCAGGATAGGTCATAATTTCATTATTATTTGTTTTGGTAGGAATGGGGTTTGAGACTCTAAAGTAAAGAAAATCATCTAATACATTAAAATCTATGTTTATTTCTATGTCTCCTATATTTTTATTTGCGCCATGTTTAAAAGAATTTTCTATAAAGGAAAGAAGTAACATAGGAGCAATTTCTTTCTCTTCAATTTCTCCAGAAATATTGATATTAATTTTTAATAAGTCTCCATACCTTATTCGTTCTAAATCCAAGTAGTTTTGAAGACACATAATCTCTTTGGTAAGGCTTTGTCTTTTTTGATTTGTTTCATGTAAAAGATACCTCATGAATTCAGAAAGTTTTAATATTGTCTTTGGAGTTTTATCTGACTTTTCTACCGAAAGTGAATAAATATTGTTCAAAGTATTAAAAAAGAAATGTGGAGAAATTTGAGTCCTTAAGAATCTCAACTCAGTTTCTAATTGTAGTTTTTCTACATCAATTAATTTTTTATGCTCTCTTAACCAATCAAGTGTTACTTTAATTGCAGCTACGAACGCCATTACATAAAGCTCGCCAAGCATCATTTCTATAGCATAATTAAGAGTTAACTCATTAGTAACCTCTGGGCCTTCTGGCCAAACATTATGACTCACCATAAAGTAAGTCAAATAAAATTTTGCTAAAAGCATCACAAAAAGAGAAGCTATTACTGATATGATATAGATAAAGTATTTCCGTTTATGAATAAATTTTGGCATTAAGTAGTATATGTTGAAATAACTTAATGTCATATGAATCACAAAACCTAATGCAGTAGTTTTAAAAGAGTATATGTAATCGTTAAAATAGCTACCCCATCTAAAAGTGGTAAAAACAAAATAAATAAACCAAAATATAATATGATGTTTTAAAGTCACCGAATAGTTATTGTCGGGAGTTATATTTATAATATTTCTAATTTTCTGAAGCATATTTTTCCTTTTTTTTAAGACGTTTAACCGAGTTGCTTTGTTATTGGTCTAAAATTATTCGTTTACAAGTAAGATTTGTAAATATTTATGATGTCGTTGTTTTCCCGAAATAACAATCATAGATGAGATAAATATAAACAGATGAAAGGAACATTGAAAAAAAATATAGTTTTTTCATCAAATGTGAGAACTAAAAGTGTAGGAAGAGAATGTAGTATGATGTAATAGTTATATTTATAGACACCTGTTTTTAAAGGTATCACTTTCAGTTAATCACAAAATTTTAGATGTATGAAAATATTTTACAATATTAAATTGCTGGTAATAGTATCGATAGTAATTTTTTCATGTAATACAAAAGAGCAGAATAATAAAGATAAGGACGTTGAAAAAGAAATAGATGTAACCAAATTCGTTGACCCTTTTATAGGCACAGGAGGTCACGGTCATACGTATCCGGGAGCTACAATGCCATTTGGGATGATCCAAGTAAGCCCGGATAATGGTATTTCTGGATGGGATTGGTGTTCGGGATATCATTATTCTGATTCAACTACCATTGGTTTTAGTCATTTACATCTTAGTGGAACAGGTATTGGTGATCTAAATGATATAAGAATAATGCCAATCAATAAAAAGGTTGATTTATCTACTGCTGTTAAAACAAGAGACGAATTACCATATACATCTAAGTATTCTCATGATCGCGAGACAGCAACCCCTGGATATTATAGTGTCTTTTTAAAAGATTATAATATCACTGCCGAATTGACCGCGGATACAAGAACCGCTTTTCATCGCTATTCCTACAATGATGGAGATGAACAATCATTAATTTTAGATTTAGGTTTTGCCATGAATTGGGATGAAACTGTTGAATCAAATATAAATATAGAAGATAAGTTTACTGTATCGGGATATCGTTATAGTACAGGGTGGGCCACAAATCAAAAAGTATATTTTGTTATACAATTTTCAAAATCCATTAATGAGTATGATCTCTATAGTGATAATAATAGTATTGATAAAACTAATCTTGTTAATGGAAAAAATACCTCGGCACAATTATTTTTCAATAAAGGGTCTAAAAATCAGCTTGAAGTAAAAGTTGGAGTTTCTTCTGTTAGCATAGCAAATGCTAAAGAAAATATTTCAGAGTATAAAAATAATTTTGAATTTGATGCTGTTAAAACAAAAGCAGATATTTCCTGGAAACAAAGACTGTCAAAAATTAAGGTTGAAACAAAAAGAGATTCTTTAAAAACTATTTTTTATACTGCAATGTACCACTCACAGGTGGCTCCTGTTACCTATAGTGATATAGATGGTGCATTTAGAAAAGAAAATGATAGTATCGTTTTTGCAAAAGAATACACTGCCTATTCAACGCTATCGCTTTGGGATACCTTTAGATCAGAGCATCCTTTACTTATTTTTTTAACTCCAGATAAGGTCACAGATATTATTAATTCAATGTTGGAGTATTATGAGGATAAAAAAGTCTTGCCTGTTTGGACTTTGTATGCTAACGAAACAAATACAATGACTGGTTATCACTCGGTTTCTGTAATTGCAGAAGCATATATAAAAGGAATAAGAGGCTTTGATGTCCAAAAAGCATATGAAGCAATGAAAGAGACTATGATGCAAAACGATAGAGGACTAGAGTTTTATAAAAAATATAAATATATCCCTTATGAGCTGTTAGATGAGTCAGTTACTATAACCTTAGAATATGCATATAATGATTGGTGTGTGGCCCAATTGGCTAAAGATTTGGGAAAAAAAGAGGATTATGAATATTTTTTAAAACGTTCTCAGGCATACTCTTATTTGTTTGATGCAGATACAGGTTTTATGAGAGGGAAATCTAAAAATGGTAATGATTGGCATGAACCTTTTGATCCTAAGTTTTCTGCCCATAGAGTACATGCAGACTATACAGAAGGAAATGCTTGGCAACATAGTTGGTTTGTGCCACATGATGTAGAAGGGTTGATAAAACTTTTTGGAGGAGATACTGTTTTTGTAAAAAAATTAGAGCAGCTGTTTACAGAAGATTCTGAGATTACTGGAGATAACGTTTCAGCAGATATTTCAGGTTTAATAGGGCAGTACGCACATGGTAATGAACCAAGTCATCATATAGCATATATGTTTAATAAAGCTAATGCCCCATGGAAAACTCAATATTGGGTAAGTGAAATATTAAAAACTCAGTATAACACAACACCTAATGGATTAAGTGGTAATGAAGATTGTGGACAAATGTCTGCTTGGTATGTGTTCAGTTCACTTGGGATTTATCCAATGAATCCTGCGTCTGGAGAATATCAAATAGGAAGCCCGATATTCGAAAAATCTACATTACAATTGTCAGAAAACACCAATTTTATAATTGAAGCTGAACATGTTTCTGATACCAATATATATATTCAATCAGCTACACTCAACGGAAAAGAATTTAACCGATCATACATTACACATCAAGAAATAATCCAAGGAGGAACATTGCATTTTGTGATGGGAGCATCTCCTAATAAAAATTGGGGTGTAAAGAACTAATATACTTTGAATGAACCTAGCAACCATCGATATTATAATAATTTTATGTTATATATGCATTACACTTCTTTTTGGATTTTATGTTTCTAAGAAAGCATCAAAAGACATGAAATCTTACTTCTTGGGAGGAAACGAAATCCCCTGGTATTATTTGGGATTGTCTAATGCTTCTGGAATGTTTGATATTTCTGGAACGATGTGGGCAGTTACAGCGATGTTTGTGTATGGACTTAAAAGTGCTTGGTTACCTTGGATATGGCCGGTATGGAATCAAGTTTTTATTATGGTTTTTCTGGCAGCCTGGTTAAGAAGATCTAATGTAATGACAGGGGCTCAATGGATAACATATAGATTCGGAACAGATTTAGGAGCACGTCTGTCACATATTATTGTGACTGTGTTTGCTATCATAAGTACTTTAGGATTTATAGCGTATTTTTTTGAGGGAATAGGAAAATTTGCAACCATATTTTTTCCATGGGATCTATCATTTAATATTGGATCAATCCTGATTTCTTCAGAGCAGGCATACGCTCTTATTATTATTGTGATTACTACACTTTATACTTTAAAAGGAGGTATGTATAGTGTGGTAGGCACAGAAGTAATTCAGTTTGTTATCATGACTATTTCTTGTTTGGTTATAGGATATATTGCTTTTACTTCGGTAACTGCAGAGCAAATAACAACTGCTGTTCCAGGAAACTGGAAAGACTTATTTTTTGGAATGGACTTGGATTTGGATTGGACAGGGTATATCGATAGCGTTAATTCTAAGATTGAAGAAGATGGTTTTTCTCTTTTTGGATTTTTATTTATGATGATGATTTTCAAAGGAATTTTTGCAAGTCTTGCTGGTCCAGTACCAAGTTATGATATGCAGCGAATTTTGTCTACAAAAAACGAAGCGGAAGCTTCAAAAATGAGTGGATTAACAATAGTGGTACTTTCCATTCCGCGATATCTAATGATTACAGGTTTTGCAATTTTAGGATTAGTGTACCTAGGTCCAGAATTACAAGAAGGAACTGGGATTGATTTTGAAACAATATTACCATTGGCCATTCAACGTTTTGTGCCTGTCGGTTTAAAAGGATTGTTACTTGCAGGGTTATTAGCTGCATTTATGGGAACATTTGCAGCTTTTATAAATGCTGCACCAGCATATTTGGTCAATGATATTTACAAAAAATATATAAAACCAGATGCTACTAGCAAAACCTATATAAGATTCAGTTATCTATCTTCTATTTTAATAGTAATTATAGGTTTGATATTTGGTTTTTTTGCATCATCAATTAATACACTTACAATATGGTTAACTTCTGCTTTATATGGAGGTTATGCGGCAGCAAATATGCTGAAATGGATTTGGTGGCGTTTTAATTCTTATGGGTATTTTGGAGGAATGTTGGCAGGCCTTATTGCTGCTTCTGTTGTTCCTGGTTTTTTTCCTGAAACATCAGATATTTATCTATTCCCAATAGTATTGTTTATTTCTTTTGTAGGATGTTTTTTGGGAGTATTTATAGGTAAACCTGATGACATGGAAGTATTAAAAAACTTTTATAAAACAACAAAACCATGGGGGTTCTGGAAACCGGTTTATAAGGAATTAAAAAAAGAAGATTCAACATTTAAAGCAAATAATGATTTTTGGAAAGATACTTTTAACTGTGTGATAGGAATTGTTTGGCAAATGACCTTTGTGCTGATTCCAATATATCTTCTAATCAAAGAATATTATCAGTTAAGTATAGTAGTTGTCTTAATGATTATAACGACTGTAATTTTAAAACAAACATGGTATAATAAGATAAAAAAATAAGGGAGTAAGGTTAAAATCTGGATGTAAAATTTAGTAAAAGATTTTTTAAATCAATTAACCAAATAATATATTATGAAAACACACAAACGTATTTTTCAATATCTATTATCACTGTTATTATTAGTGATTGTAAGTACTACCCAGCTTATTGGACAAGAGTCTGCGATATATGCGGGAGGGCCAATTTATAACAATAGAAATTCTTCAATTAGTGAATTACGAAATTCTGGATTTACAACGGTAATTGTATGGACAATTCATATAGAATCCAATGGAGACCTTGGATTTAATGGAGAGTTTCCATTAGTTCAAAATGGAGTATATGTAGGAAATCAGTCCTATCCTAATTTTCCTGCAGATATAGCATTATTAAAAACAGCACCAACATCTATCAATAGAGTAGAATTTGGACTTGCAGCAGCGGGTTCAGGAACTTTTGAAGCAGTTCAGAATTTTCATAATTCAGAGGGTTTTGGACCGGGAACAACTCTCTATAAAAATTTTGAAGCTTTAAAAGCTGCGATTCCTGGGATAGATGCTTTTAACAATGATGATGAAGTTACATATCATGCACCATCCGCTGTAGCATTTACAAAAATGTTAGCAGGGTTGGGATATAAAAATGCAATAGTTCCTTATCGTAATAGTACCTTTTGGAGTACTTTAGTAAGTGAAGTAAATGCGGCATATCCAGGTAATATTGATAGAAATTATTTACAATGTTATGCTGGAGGTAGCGGAAATAATCCTTGCTCATCGACTTGGGATTTTGGAATACCTGTTTTTCCTGGTTTATGGGGAGGATCCGGACAATCTAGTGTGTCTACTGTAGAAAGTAGAATGAATTCCTGGCAAAATAACTGTGGTATTACAGGAGGCTTTATGTGGATCTATGATGATTTTGATAGTAGTCCATCTGTTGCCGCTTATGCAGGAGCGATTAATAATGCACTTTCTCCGGGGAGTGTTCCAGGAGTAGCCAATTCACCTAATCCTTCTAATGGAACATCAAATATTAGTACAAATACCTCTCTTGGATGGTCTGCTGGTGCTGGTGCTAATTCTCATAATGTTTATTTTGGAACAAGCTCTTCGTTAGGATCAGGAGATTTTAAAGGAAATCAATCAAATACATCGTATACCCCAGGAACATTAAATACTGCTACTACTTATTATTGGAGAATAGATGAAGTAAACTCATTAGGAACAACTACCGGTGCAATTTGGAGTTTTACCACAGGAACATCAACTACCGTAGATCATACAGATCCAGTAGGAACAGGTATAATAACCGCCAGGGCGCAAATTAACACTGCAGAAAGTGCAGACAAAGCATTTGATAATTTGTTTATAAATGGTACACAGAATATCAATTGGAGTAAATGGTTGGATAATGGAGGCGTTCCTAGTACTTCGAACCCAAGTTGGATTCAAATTCAATTACCAGCAGCAGTTGTGGTAAATAAAATTACCCTAACCAGTGCAAATGATGTACCCGATAGAGATCCTAATAATTTTGATATACAAGGGTCAAATAACGGAACGAATTGGACAACATTAAATAGTTGGTCGGGACAAACCTGGACAAATCGTTTTGAACGTAAAGAATTTAGCTTTACAAATACTACAGCATATACCTATTACCGAATAAATATAACTAAGAATAAAGCTAATATTAGTATGACTCAGGTATGTGAGATAGAACTTCTTGGTCCAGCAGGAACGTCTAATCCTCCTACAGGATGTGCTGATTGTATAGATTTCAATACAATTACATTAGTTTCATATTCGAATCAGGATGCAGATGGAACCAGTTTTGTTGAAGATAATGGAGATACTGCTCGTTTGGTAAATAATACGTGGAAACGTTCTACAAATACGTACTCGATAACGTCCAATACGGTTATTGAGTTTCAATTTAAAAGCACCATAGAAGGTGAAATTCATGGAATTGGGTTTGATGAAGATAATTCATTAAGTAGCAATAGAATTTTTAAGGTACATGGAACTCAAAATTGGGGTATCCAAGATTATGATAACTATACAGGTTCTGAGTTTAAAACTTATACAATTCCGATAGGAAATTTTTATACAGGGAATGCAATGAGTTTGATACTAGTCAATGATAATGACGGCGGAAGTGGTAATAATAGTTCTTTTAAGAATATTAGAGTATATGAAAATTCCAGTGCAAGAATAGCTGTAAGTTCCTCTGCTAAGACAATTATAAATGAATTAGATGATGAACCAGCTAAAAATCTGAATAATAATTTGAATGTTTATCCAAATCCGTTTACCGATCAACTGAAGTTAAAATTACCTAAAAACCATGATTTTACGAGTGTGAAAATCTATAGTATTTCTGGACAATTACTTGCAGAAAAAAGTATAGATTCAAAAAAGAATATTTCCGAATTTACTGCACTCGAAAAATTAGAAAAAGGCTTATTTATAATGAAACTTGAAAGTGATAAAGAAACAATTTTATATAAATTAACCCGTTGTGCATTTAGAAAAAGTTGCGCAAACTGCTAAAAGGCAGTAAATTGTAGTTACGACACTATAATTCATATGCACAACTTTCAAGCAAATTACGATAAAATACTCAAGGTTTTAAAAGG
>NZ_VLNR01000073.1 GCF_007489275.1 Aquimarina algiphila | reverse complement strand
AACTTGGGCAACTATTGCCAATTTAAAGCCTAAATTGTAATCTCGTTGTGTACGCTTCTTCCTTGGTTGTTCTGAATGTTTCATAAATAAGTCAATTTTGTGTCAACTTATTTTAGGACAAGACACTTAATGTGTAAAAAAAGGGAGCTATTAAAGCTCCCTTTTTTTGCTAAAACCAGATAAATCAGAAAATCATGGTTTTGGATGTAATAATTAACACTATTACTTTATTCTAGAACAGTTTCTCCATCATTTGGGTTATACACATAATTAAAAGTATAATTACGGCCACTTTGAGAAGTATCTTCATTTAAGTAATAGCTTAAGATTTCTATCTTCGCATAATTACCATTACGAGTTCTAAAAACAAGTACCTTTCCAGGGATAGGAGATATAATATTAGTCATAAAATTATAATTATACCAACCATTATCGCTTCCGGTAGGTATAGCAAATGTTGTACTAGCATCTTGATTAAAAGTCAAACCTTCGGCACTAGTAGCACTAGCAAATGTTCCTGTTACTATTGCAGCACCAGCATTACCATTACGAGCTGGTTCATCAGCAGTACCTGTTACTTCTCCTCCATTTACAGCTATCGTTGTTCCTCTAAAAGCAATATCCCAGTCTGTTTCGCTAGTAGTGACCGCTCCTGTCTCGAAGTCAAACTTGGTAAACACACCACCAATGGCTTGTCCAGTTCCCTGTCCTCCTGTTTGTGGTGCTGGCAGATTTTCTACTTTATTTTCTACTAAAGGATCTAGTATTGTAAACATTCCTGCATTTATTGTTTTTGTATCATATTTTACAGTAACTTCTCCTGTTGTAGCGTTCGCAGGAACAGAGGACACAATAGTAGTAGTATTAATACTCGTTATAACCGCTTGTACATCATTAAAAGAAACCGTAATATCATCAGAAGAATTTGGAAAACCTGTTCCCGTAATTGTTACTTCTGACCCTACTGTGCCTTTACTCAAGGATAAATCACTAATAGTAAAATATACCGCCTGGGGAGTATCATTATCATCATCACTACTGCATGAAGTAAATGCGATGCTTATTGCTGTTAATAAAAGAATTACTTTTTTCATTGTTATGATTTTTAAATATTTAAAACTGATAATTAATTTTTGTAAAGAATTGAATTCCGGGTAATGTAGGAATAAGGGTATCTGTGTAATCAAAAAGATTATTAGCTCCTATTTGCAGATTAAAATTTTTGCAAAATGTTTTACTCGCAGCAACATTTGTGGTAACAAAACCATCAACAAAACTAGTATCATAATCATCGATAAGACCATTACCATTCGTATCAAATAATGCATATTTACTTCGATATAGTAGTCTAACATTTATATTAGCTTTTACTGAAGGGATGTCATAAAATATTTTAAAATTTGCATTATGTCTTGAACGATTGACAAGTCCAAAATAATCTGATTTTGAAACTTCGATAGTCTCATTTGTTTGTGGATCTCGCGCAAATACTTCTCCATTATCTATTGCATCTTCTTTTGTTTTATCAAAAGCATAAAGTAATTGATATCCCGCACTTATATTAATATTCTTATTGAACTCATAGGAGATATTCGTTTCTAAACCTGTTGTGTATATTTTATCAAAATTAAAATAGCTAAACACATTTTGCCCATTAGTTTTTCGAGCTATAATTCGAGTGTCAATTAGGTTTTTAAAATCATTTCTAAAAAAGTTTACCTCTGTATTCCAATTTTGTTTTTTATACGTCAATCCTATATTATACCCTACAGAACTTTCTGCTTCCAACGGGTCTTCTAAATCACTTTCTGGAACTACAATATCTAATATCTGTCCCTGATCCTGTAACTCTCTTAATTTATCTATAGCTACATTATACCCTAAAACGGTATATCCAACTGCCGAGTTTGTAAAATCAAAATATAATTGCCGAAAATCAGGGGCTTTAAACCCATACCCAATAGAAGCTTTTGCTGCAAGTGTATTTGTTATTTTATACCGTAATGCGAGTTTAGGACTGAATTGATTACTATATTCTGAATGGTTATCAAATCTGGCACCCACTATAACATTGAGGGGATTTATAACATTTATATCATATTGAGCATATGCATATTGAGAACTAAAATCTACTTGCTCATCAAAAAAAGTACGATCTAATTGATCATATTGAAAACCAAAACCTGTTGTGAGTTTACTAGAATTTTTAAATGTATATGTACTTCTAACCTCAGGTCTGAAAAGACGCTGATCAAAATCACTATCTGTGAGAACATCATCAGATATAGGATCTGCTAGCTTTTCTGCCGCAGTATAATTGGTATAATACAATTCATATGCAAGAGTTAAATTTTTGCTCCAGTTGTGATCAAAACGAAGATGTGCATTCCATTCTTCTTCTTTACTATCTCCCTCAAAACGTGTATCATTAACTATAAATCCTGCATCCTGATTTTGATTATAGTATCTCGCAGAAGCAAATAAAGATAGGTTTTCAGAAAAATCATTGTAAATCCTTGCATTCAAAGTATAGTTTTCAAAAGGATTTACAGTTTGACCTTCAGTCTCAGGGTTAAGATCATACCCTTCACTAGAGAAACGGTTGGCAAATATTCCATATCTAAAGCTTTTAATACGTTGTTTGATATCCAGGTTTATATCTTGCTGAGTAAAACTACCTATTCTATAAGAAGCGTTACCAGAAAGTTTTTCCGTTTCTGGAGCAGAAGTAATAATATTAATAACACCTCCCAAAGCTTCTGAGCCATACAAACTACTAGATGGACCTTTTACGACTTCAATTTGTTTTATATTTCCTACAGTGAGTCTACTAACATCAAAATTCCCTGCACTACGACCTACCAAAGGGACACCATCTATAAGAATAAGAATATAATCTGAAGCTATTCCCTGGATTTGGACTCCTTCAAAACCACTTTGATCTGCAACGGTTATAATCCCGGTTTGCTCATTTAGAATCTCATTAAGACGAATAGTCCCGGATTGAATAATTTTTTTCTTAGAAACCAAAGTAACAGGTAATGGCAAAGAAGAAAGTTGTCTTGCTGTTCGAGTAGCTGTTAATATAACTTCATCTATTTCAGTAACTTTTGTAGTATCTATTTCAGTTTCCTGAGTATATCCTTTTACAAAAGCAAAAACACATAACACACTTAGATACATTTTTTTAACCCACATAGTTATTTATAATCATTCTTAATAAAGCGCAAATATATTTGTTATTTTTATTTATTCTAAATAAATTTAATTAATTTTGAAAAAATTTTTTACATCAAATTATCAAACAATGAAAACAATACCTTCTATCGTATTTGGAATTTTTAGTATTCTTACCCTAAGTGCCCAGAATAAAAAAACAAAAGACATTGATGCTATTAAAAGCATGTGCGGTTGTTTTGAAGTAACCTTTAATTTTGCCGAAACTTTTCAGTATAGTAAAGATTCTTTATACAAACCATCAAAAACAAAGACAGATAAGGGCTTAGAGTGGGCTCAACTGATTGTTGATGAAAAGGACAAGGTTTCCATTCAGCATTTACTTCAGGTTGGAAACCCGTCTGACCCACATATTGTAAAACATTGGAGGCAAGATTGGATTTATGAAAACACAGATTTTTACATGTTCAACACTAATAACACCTGGAAATATGAAAATAAAACCAAATCTGCCGTTGAAGGACAATGGACTCAAAAAGTATATCAGGTAGATGATAGTCCGAGATACGAAGGTTCTGCAACCTGGGTTCACGTAGACGGTAAAAGTTTTTGGGAGAACACAACCAACGCTCCTTTACCTAGACGAGAATATACCAAAAGAAGTGATTATAACTTAACAGTAAGGGGAAACAGACATGAAATCACCAGTAAGGGATGGGTTCACGATCAAGATAATGATAAAGTGATTCATGAAGAAGGAAAAGAACCTATTGTACTAGCCAAAGAAAAGGGATATAACACCTATATTAAAGTAGATGATAGTAGATGCAAAGCTGCTGCTGATTGGTGGGTAAAACATCAAGAAAAATGGGCATTAGTTCGAAGCAAATGGAATGATATCTATGGTCGAAACACAACTTTATCTTTAGAAGCCAAAGTTGATAATAAAGCATTATATAAACACTTATTCTCTGATGATTACACTCAGAAAAATGATATTGCAAAGGTGATTGAATCCTTTGTAAAAAAATAATAAAATGGGATATTCAAAAAAAATAATGTGCATCAGCTTATTATTATGCATAGGTTTTGTTTATGCTCAAAATAGTAACGCTTTTTTAGATCGGGAATATTGGAAAACAAATCCAAGCATTACCGATATAGAACAAAAAATTAAAGAAGGCAACAACCCCTCTGAATTGAATCAGCACCTTTTTGATGCTGTTTCCTGGGCATTAATTGAAAAAGTTGACAATACAACCATAAAACATTTACTTACGAAAAAAGGAAATGGTGTTAACAAATTGACTCATGACGGAAGAACCTATATTTTTTGGGCCGCTTATCGCAACAATTTAGAAATGATGCAATTTTTGGTGGATAAGGGTGCAAAAACAGATATTATAGATAGCCATGGATATTCTGTATTAAATTTTGCAGCCGTAACTGGTCAAACTAATACAGCGATTTATGATTTCTGTATTGCACATGGTGCTAATGTGATCACAGAAAAAAATCATGATGAAGCTAACGCTCTGCTTCTAGTTGCTCCTTTTCTTACAGAGTATACCCTTGTAGACTATTTTGTTTCTAAAGGAATTGCTTTAAATAGTACCGATGATAAAGGTAATGGTATTTTTAACTATGCAGCCAAAAAAGGGAATATCGAATTCATGGATATGTTAATCAAAAACGGAGTCTCTACGAAAGGTCTAAATAGAGAAAATGGTAATGCTATGATCTTTGCCAGCCAAGGAACTCGAAGAAGCTCAAACTCCTTAACTATATTTAAATATTTAGAAAAACTAGGAATTACCCCCAATGTTACAACAAAAAATGGAGTAACCCCACTACATGCTTTGGCTTCCAAAAGTAAAGATATTACAGTTTTAGAATACTTTATAAATCAAGGAGTTAATATCAATCAAAAAGATAAAGATGGAAAATCTGCGTTAACTAACGCTATTTCAGGAAATTCTATAGAAATTGTAAAGTTTTTAATTGGTAAAGGAGCTGATATTTCTGTGAAAGACAAAAAGGGGAATAATCTTGGTTATTATCTTATGCAAACATTTAATGCAAAAAAAACAGAAGAATTTGATCAAAAATTAGCAATACTTACTGAGAAAGGGCTTGATATTAAGGAAATACAAGGAAATGGAAATACTTTATTTCACTTAGCACTACATAAAAATGATATAGAATTATTAAAAAGAATAGAAAGATTAGGAATAAATGTGAATACCAAAAACGATGAAGGTATCACTCCCTTGCACAAAGCAGCTATGCAGGCAAAAGATGATATCATCCTTAAGTATTTATTATCAATTGGTGCAGATAAAACAATAAAAACAGATTTTGAAGAATCAGTACTTGATCTTGCAAATGAAAATGAATTATTACTGAAGAATAATATTGTATTAAATTTTTTAAAATAAAATGAAAAATAAATTTCTTTTTAAAGCCTTTCCTTTACTCTTACTTACACTGTTTTTAGTCTTTGGATTCAGCACTAGTTCAGAAAGTACAAAGTATAAATGTATGATCCAAATGATTAATTACACTGGTGAAGGTGCATATATTGCCATTTCATTATTAGATGCTCAGGGCAATTACCAAAAGACATTATATGTGCAGGGAGATGATGAAGAATGGTATCATGACATTCCAGAATGGTGGAGTTTTTATGGAAAAAGACGGCCAGATATTGATGCCATTACAGGAGAAACTATACCTGGTGGGGGACGTGCAATTAGTATTATCGAAATAGAAAATGACAAGATTAATACCGGATATAAAATTCGTTTTGAAACCGCTGTTGAAGATCAGAAATATTATAAAGATGATATTGAGTTTGAATTAACTTCAGAAACTATAAAAAGTAAAATAGAAGGCAAAGGGTTTATACGATATGTACGTATGCTTCCACAATAACAACCATAACAACTAAATGACTATTTCAATATGGAGATATAGCCACCTCTTACTGGCTATATCTTCTTCTCTCTTTTTACTCATAGCATCTGTCACGGGAATTGTTTTGGCGTTTGAACCCATTTCAGACTCTATAAAATCTTTTCATATTAAAGGAAGTAACGATCTTTCTGTAGCAGAAACAATACATACACTGCAACATCATTATGACGAAATAATTAGTTTCGAAATAGATTCCAATAATGCAATGATCGCATCTGTAATTACTAAAGAAGGAAATAGTGAAACAATTTATGTCGACCCTACAAACGGGGGGAAACTAGGTAAACCTATAGAAAAGGCAACTGTTTTTAAATTTGCCACCAATCTACACCGTTCTTTGTTTCTAAAAAGCACCGGAAGGTTTTTTGTTGGGTTTGTCTCATTTATATTATTTATAATAGCAATTACAGGTGTCTTGTTAATCTTAAAAAGACAAAGAAGTATTAAGCGTTTCTTTTTTAAAATTGAGAAAGAGTATTTTGCTCAATTTTATCATATAATTTTAGGTCGATTACTACTTATACCCATACTTCTCATTGCAGTAACTGGTGTTTATTTATCTTTAGAAAAATTCTCTTTACTTCCAAAAAGTACAATATCTCATCAAGTAAGTATAGAGAATAGTGGATCTACTCCAAAAATTGCTATCAAAGATTTTGATATTTTCAAAACCATAACACTTAAAAATGTCAAAGCAATAGAGTTTCCTTTTTCTGATTCTGTTGAAGATTATTTTCTTATCAAACTATCAGACAGAGAACTTATTGTAAATCAATTTACAGGGGCAATCATAAGTGAAGAACTATATCCATTTGTTACTTTGGCATCCCAATGGAGCATGGTATTACACACCGGAAAAGGAAATATTTTATGGTCTACCATATTACTTATAGCCAGTTGTTCTATTCTATTTTTTATGTACTCTGGTTTTACAATGACGATTAAAAGACATAAAAAAAGTAAATTACGCCACTCTAATCATAACAAGGATGAGTCAGAATATATTATTCTCGTAGGTTCTGAAACTGGCAACACATTTACTTTTGCCACTCTTTTTGCTAATGCACTTGCTGCAATTGGAAAAACTGTCTTTATTTCTGAATTAAACAACTATTCCAGCTATAGACAAGCACGGCATCTCATTATATTTACATCAACATACGGGGAAGGAGAACCTCCTACAAACGCAAAAAAATTCGAACAAAAATTCAAAGCAATTCAACCGATTAACAGCATTCAATTTTCTGTAGTAGGGCTAGGTTCTTTAGCATATCCTGATTTTTGTAAATATGCACTTGATGTGAATCACACATTAGCATCTCATCCCCTATTCACATCAGTTTTAGAACCATATAAAATAAACAATCAATCTTTTGAAGCCTTTAAAGATTGGGTTTCTATTTGGAGCTCTACATTGAAAATCTCTTTACATATAAAACAACCTCAAAAAAAGAAAAAAAGAAAAAATAATGTATTTACAATCATAGAAAGAACACCAATCAATGAAGATGATACATTTTTACTTCGTTTACGTACGAAGCGTACTATTGATTTTCAATCTGGTGATCTTTTTTCTTTCTCTCCAAAAGAAGATGAAATTGAACGCTTATATTCTATTGGAAAAGTAAATGGAGATATTCTTTTAAGTATTAAAAAACATGAATTGGGAATTTGCTCAAACTATTTTAGTAAACTTCAAAAAGGCGACACTATTAAAGCCTTTATAAAACAAAACTCCACATTTCATTTTCCAAATATCAGAAAAGAGGTCATTATGATTGCTAATGGAACAGGAATTGCTCCTTTTTTAGGAATGATCGCTAGTGAGAAAAATATGTCAAACACTCACTTATTTTGGGGTGGACGTACTAGAGTTTCCTTAGAGATTTATAACGATTTTATTAAAAAAGAGCAATTATCGAGTTTTCATACCGCATATTCGCAAACTCAAAAAGATAAAATATATGTTCAGGATTTGATTACCAAAGAAGCAAATCTGATTAGTAACGCTTTAAAAAACAACGGAATTATAATGATTTGTGGTTCTATAGGAATGCAAAAAGAAGTACTTCATGTTTTAGAAACTATTTCAAGGAAAAATTTAAATCTACCTCTAAGTATATTCGAAAAGAAAAATCAAATTAAGATAGATTGTTATTGATTAAAATTAATAATATTCTATTGTACAACATAGTCAAAACCATGAAACGAATTTTCACAATAATCGGATTAGCCTTAATCGTTTTGTGTTGTTCAGAAAATAACAATGACCCAAATATAAAGTCGTTACTCGTTCAACAATTAAAGAATACTCATACAAATCAAGAATGGTTTGTGCCAACAAAAAAAGCGATAGAAGGCCTTACTCCAGAGCAATCGAATTGGAAAAACAATACTGAAGATCATTCGATTCGCGAATTGATTTCTCATCTAATTTTCTGGAATGAAATGAATTTAAAAGCTTTTAAAGGAGAAGAAGTTCCCGAATTTAACAATGACAATAAAGATACTTTTAAAAAAAATAGTGAGCTGGATTGGAAAAATGTAACTAAAAAACTAGATAGTATACAAACAGAATGGGAACAAGTGACTGAAAATGCATCTGAAAAACAAATAGCAGAATGGAATATTGAAATTGCAAATATGGCTTTACATACGGCCTACCACACTGGACAAATACTTTATATTTGAAAACTCAATGGTTGGTGGAAATAATGATAATGTAGAGTGAAATTAAAAATCAATAATCAGGAAAACACATTGCACAGCAACAGCCGATAAGTAATCAACTGAAGAGGTTTAGGTTATATTTACAAAAGCCTTCAAATTTATAATTTAATTCTGTATTCAATCCAAAAGTCAATATTGCTGCGTTTCTTCCACAAGTCTTTTATATACAATATAAAATCTTAGACTACCCCTTTCTTTTTCTTATAATGTATACCATTTCTCCAATAGGAAACACCTCCCAGAATAACCACAAAAGCAATAGAATAGAAAACAAAATCAGGAGTGATTACTTTATCTCCACTAGCATATGAATGTAATCCTTTAAGATAGAAATTTACTCCAAAATACGTCATTATAATTGATGCTACTGCAATAACAGACATTAAATTAAACCACCATCTGCTTCGCAAACCAGGAACAAGTCTCATATGAATCACAAAAGCATATACCATGATACTTACCAAAGCCCATGTTTCTTTTGGATCCCATCCCCAGTAACGCCCCCAACTTTCATTAGCCCACATTCCGCCAAGGAAATTACCTATTGTAAGCATGACCAATCCAATGGTAAGAGCCATCTCGTTGATAATAGTAATTTCTTTTAAAGTAAGTTCCATTTTTTTCTTGTTCGACTTTGTTGTTAGGATGATAAGTAACAAAGAAAGAATTCCTAATATAGCTCCAACAAAGAAGGGGCCATAACTCCCAACAATTATGGATACATGTATCAATACCCAATAAGAATCCAAAACTGGTTGCAGATTAGCAATAGCGGGATCTGTCCAACTTTCATGTGCAAAAAACAATATGATAGCTGCCACAAAAGTAGTTGCCGCCATTGTCAAATTACTTCGTTTACCAAAAGCTAAACCTATTGCTAATGTAGTCCAGGCAACATATATCATAGACTCATAAGCATCGCTCCATGGCGCATGACCTGAAACATACCAACGTATAATCAATCCTGCAGTATGTGAAATAAAAAGTAAGATTATGATTCCTATAGAACCGTTAATCAAACCTCTGATCACTTTTGAATCCTTGAATATTCTGGCAATTACAAAAATCATTAACAACAATCCTATTACCCCATAATATCTATATAGAGTTCTAAAAATATCATATTTATTCAAAGCAATTTCGGCTTTGATTTTTTTATCAGTAGGTAAAACTTCACTACCAAATTTCTTTTGAAAACTTTTTATACTTTTTATATACTGATCTGGCTTGCTATAGTCACCGGTTTTACGAGCTTCTAAAAGAGATTGTCTATAAATAGGAATAATTTGTCTGGTATACACAGAGTCCATTCCGGTAAACTTATATTCGTTTAATTCGGGAACAGAAACCCATTTATTACCTTCATCTCCCGGCACAGGAAAAACTCTAAGAATACCACCTCCCAAGGCTTGATTCAATAAATAAAATTTCTCATGAGTTTTTAAGAAATCTTTTTCAAAACTACTTGGCGTATTCGTACTACTTGCTTTTTCCAGATATGGAGCTAATTTATAAGATCCATCAGGCTCTACCAGATCAATTAATGAAACTCTTCTTTCTGTTTTTGGAACACCTAAAATCTTACGAATACTATCATTTTCTCTTTTAATCTCAATAATTGGAATGCTATACCAGATAAAAGGGTTCTCTACCATAGATACAAATACCTGATCTGCATTTAACCCTTCATAAGTATCTTTTTTACTGAGTTTACGTAGTAGTTCTGATGAAAAAGTATTCACAGGCTTCATTCGACCACGTTCATCTTGAATTACAATACTACCAAAATTAGCAGCATGCTCTTTTGGTACCATATTAGCAAGAATAACAGAGTCCAATTGTTTTTTACTTGGTAAGGTCTCCAAATGGGCATTATGATCTGGTAAATCTTGTCCAAAAGAAAATGTAGAAATCATCAATACCAAAATCATGGTCAATGTTTTCTTTTTTGCTTTCACTTTACTCAATTTTTCTTCTAGATCCTTAAAACGAGACCCCCTGGTAAATAGGATTAACATTAATCCCAGATACAATAACATATAACCGGCATAGGTAATTAAGGTCCCCCAACGATCATGATTTACAGAAAGTACAGTTCCTTTTTCGTCTGGATCAAAAGAAGCTTGAAAAAAACGATATCCTTTGTGATCCAAAATATGATTCATATAAATGTCATAAGGTTGAGAAGAGTTACCTTCTACAATATCAACTTTACTTTTAAATGACTTGTATACATTCTGTGTCCCTGGATATTTTTCTGCAATAAAATCGTTTAGTTTTAGCGCAAAAGGAAGTTCCATTTGCTTAGAGCCATATTTAAAATACATATCCAAACCTCCTAATGAGATCTTGGTCATATCATTATTAAAACCTTTACCCCCTAATAGTTTCACTTCTTTGCTCTCTCCATTTGAAGAAACATCAAGAACTAAAGCATCTTGCTGACCCTTTTCTTTTGTTTCGATAGGTACAATATCATATTCACCACGAATTACAGGATCTGGAATCACAAATTGCATTCCGGCAGTTTGATATAATGATCTAAGCATTAAAGGTTGAAGACTATCTTTAAAAACAAGTCCTTGCATTTGATCTGCCATTCTAAGAAAAGAGCCATCGAATGGAGAATCTATAAAATATTCATCATTTTCATATGTAATATTTATCGCTCCTTTGGTAGGCTTATTAAAAGACACTAATACATTATGTATATTGGATATTTCGCCTTCTTTTAGAAAATGATCGTGACGATTGCCATCTCCTGCTTCTACAACTTTAAGATAGTTATCTCCATCTTCTTTTTCTACCAATCCCAACTCTGCTCCCTGAATATAATTCTTATACCTAATTGTCACAGGTTGTTTATTATAATCGGTATCAATGGTAAAATCATTGTTTGTTGCCTGAGCGAGTTCTAAATCTTCAGAAACAATCCGACGACGAGGCTCTCCATTAATTTCTCCATCCAAAAAGATGGTCAAATATGTTTTCTCAGAAAGAAAGGTGGTTGTAGTTTCTCCTTCTCGAATTGGCATTACACCTTCATAGCTAATATACCGGGTTACAAAAGCTCCAATAATGATTAGAATGAAAGATAAATGCAATAACAAAGTAGCCCATTTCTCTTTTTTATACAACCTATATCTTACAATGTTTCCACAAAAATTAATAGCAAAAAAAACCATTATGGTCTCAAACCACCAAGTATTATAAATCCATATCCTTGCCGCTGTTGTACCGTGTGCATCTTCTAAGAATGTTCCTACCCCCATAGAGGCAGCAAAAACAATAAATAAAATTGCCATTAATCGTGTAGAGAACAAAATATTCGCTAGCTTATCTTGCATAATACCTTTCTTTTTTAGCTCGGCAAATTTAATGTTTTTAGGGCGATATTATAAGATAATGCGCTTTTGATTTTAAGGTTTTAACAGAAATGTTAAACTTGTTTAAGTTTCAAGACAACTTCATTCTTTTTATATAAATATATATTGCATTTGATGTTTTTTTTATTCTTTTATTTCATCTTCATTTTATGATGATTTAATTTTGACACTTACTTTTATTTTAAAATAGAAATGAAAAAATGTATTACTCTGCTTTTTAAGGTAACTTCCTTATTTTTGCGAAATGATTAGAGTTACAATTTTAGGTGCAGGAAATGTGGCTAAACACTTATATAGTGCCTTTTACAATCAACAATTGGTTACTATAGTACAATGCTATAATCGCAGAGGTATACCTTTACATACTTCTCAAAAACAAGATACAGTTACATCAAACATCAATGCACTTAAAGAAGCCGATGTTTACATTTTGGCTGTAAGTGATGATGCAATTAAAGGAATCTCTGAATTATTGCCTTTTACCAATAGATTGGTTGTTCACACATCAGGTAGTGTTCCTATGAGTATTTTAAATAATGCTAACAGAGGAGGAGTATTTTATCCGTTACAAACATTTAGTAAAGATAAAGACATTGACTTTAGCACTGTACCTTTCTGTTTAGAATCTAAAAATGTAGAGGATCTCGAGCTACTAAAAAAACTCACCTATACTCTTTCAGAAAAAGTTTATAGTATTTCTTCTGAACAACGTAATATATTGCATGTATCGGCTGTATTCGTAAATAATTTTACTAATCATTTATTTTCAATAGGAAATGATATTTGTACAACACACGGAGTTCCTTTTGAAGTTTTACATCCTTTAATCCATGAAACCGTTGAGAAAATAACTAAAATGAATCCAGATTTAGCTCAAACAGGCCCGGCTATTCGAAATGATTCAAAAACAATTGAAAGACATTTAGGAATCTTAACAGATACCACACAAAAAGAAATATATCAAACGCTTACTAAAGCAATACAATCTAAATATGGAAAAAAGTTATAAAGAATACTTACAACACATCACCACCTTTATTTTTGATGTAGATGGAGTATTAACCGATGGAACCGTTCTCATTAATACCGATGGAGAACTACTTAGAACTATGAATATTAAGGATGGATATGCACTCAAAGCAGCAGTCCAGCAAGGTTTCAACGTATGTATAATTTCTGGAGGTAAAAATGAAGGTGTAAGAAAACGGCTTAAGGGATTGGAAATAACAGACATATATTTAGGCGCACATCATAAAACAAAACAATTAAATGAATACCTAAATTCAAAAAACATCAAACTAGAAAATGTTTTATACATGGGTGATGATATTCCTGATATGCCGGTTATGGAAATGGTAGGATTGCCAACTTGCCCTCAAGATGCTGTTGCAGAAGTAAAGGAAATTTCTAAATATGTATCTTTCAAAAAAGGAGGCAAAGGATGTGTTAGAGATGTTATAGAACAAGTACTCAAAGTACAAAGTAAATGGATATCTAATTTTGACGCTAAAGCTTAATTAACATTTTATACCAGCACATGAAACTTGTATTTGCTACCAATAATAAAAATAAATTAAAAGAAGTACAGGCATTAGTCCCAAAACATATCGAAATTGTTAGTCTAAATGATATTGGGTGTACAGAAGACATCCCTGAAACTTCGGGTACTATTGAAGGTAATGCCAAGCAAAAAGCTGAATACATTAAAGATAATTATGGCTATGATTGTTTTGCTGACGACACAGGTTTAGAAGTAGAAGTATTAGACGATGCTCCTGGTGTATACTCTGCAAGATATGCTGGTGAAGATAAAGATGCAGAAGCCAATATGAATAAGCTTTTGAAAGAGCTAAATAAGGAAGAAAATCGTAATGCCCGATTTAAAACCGTAATTGTCTTAATTTTTAATGGGAAATTAAAAACATTTACAGGAATTTGCTCTGGGACTATTACTGAAGATAAAAAAGGGCTTGGTGGTTTTGGCTATGACCCAATTTTTCTTCCGAATGGATATGATCAGACTTTTGCAGAACTTCCTTTATCAGAAAAAAATAAAATCGGTCATCGTGGAAAAGCTGTACAACAATTGATTCAATACTTATCTTAGTTACTGAGCTCCGGGAAAAGCTAACATATCTCCCATACCAACAGTAAAAAGCCAGTTTCCGTAGATAGCATGTTCTATAGACACCAAAGTGGTTGATTTTGTTTTTTGATACGTATATGCAAATAACAACCCTCCTGCAAAGGTTAATACCTGTACCAGAAAACTACCTAAAAAAAGATGTGCTAGAGAGAAAAGAATAGCATTGATAAAAATAAACAACCATTTATTTCTTATTAATCCAGAATAGCGATCATAGAAAAATGTTCTGTAAATAATTTCTTGCGGCCAAACCGATAAAAACGTATACACAAATAGAATAATACCCCATACCTCTGGCCTTTTAATTAAAACAGAAAATAACTTATCTGGAGCAATTAAAAAAACATACATCCCTGTAACAACAACAATGATAGCTAGTTTTATAACCGTTTCTTTCCAGAAAGGCCTCCAATATGCCTTATCAGGGAATTTTAGCTTTAATAACCCTTTTCGCTTAAGAAAAATCAAAATATAAACAAAACCAGCAATAGCTAGTATTGCCTTTATCAATTTAGGATATTCTATCAAAAAACTTGTAGGTAATAAAACAAAAAGGAAGAATAACTCAAAACCTTTGTATGTACTGGTTTCCATTAATTTATTTTTTGACTAATTTCTACATAAAAATTAAACTAAATATCTTTTTAACAAAAAAAACCTCCGGGGTTCGAGGCTTTTTTTGTGTTAGGGGTAATTTAATTTAAAAACGCTTAGTTCAATTCAACGAGGCAATCAATATTTTTATAATGTTTTTATTTATATTTTTCTTTCGTACACTTCAAAGATATGAGGTAATGGTCTAAAGTTTTTCTATAATTAGATGAGCCTCAACTTTTCTATCGATGAAATACTTTAAAATGCCGACGAAATAAAAATATATTATATAAAGTCGATAATAATAAGAAAAGCTTACATATAAAAAAAGCCTCTTGGGGGAAGAGGCTTTATCAACAAATCAATTAATCGAAAAAACATTTAGTTCAATAAGGATAATCAATATTATTAAATAGGTACGTATGTCCTATTGTATATTTATTTAAAAAGCCTCAGGGGGTATGAGGCTTACTAGGTTAAGGGGCAAAAAAAGTTTAAATCAATCAAACAACTCAATTTTTCTCTTACTTTCCTTCTTTCACACTTCAAAAGTAAGATGTATCACTAATATTATGATAAAATCATAGTTCACAAAATTCAATATAATCGATAAAAAACACAAAACATCGATTAAAAGCATTTTAACTCCTGAAAATCGAAATTTTCATTTTAAAATTCGATAACAATTTCTTTCCTATAGCAATTAAACTCTATTCAGACATTGCATAACTTTTATTAATATCGTAACATTACATCCATAAAATTTCGAATACCACATATGGAAAGTCAAAACATCACACCTACCGATCCCAAAAACGAGAATATTATAGAAAACAAGGAATTAAATATTTGGGAAGCTTTAATCCCTATATTTATTTTGGTAGGAATGTTATTTTATAATGTTTCTTTTGCTTTTGGTGATGATGCCCTTAGTGGTAGTAATCAGTTTATCTTACTTCTTGGAGCTGCTGTTGCAGCTATTGTAGGTTTTTTTAATAAGGTATCCTATAAACAAATGATGGAAGAAGTTGCCCGGAATGTAAAATCCACAACAGGAGCGTTACTCATTTTACTAATGGTAGGATCTTTGGCAGGCACATGGTTGATTAGTGGTATTATTCCAACTATGATCTATTATGGTTTACAAATTCTTAATCCTACTATTTTTCTTGCAGCTTGCGTTATTATATGCGCTATCATATCCATAGCAACAGGAAGTTCATGGACTACGTCGGCTACTGTAGGTATTGCCCTTATAGGAATAGGTGATACATTAGGTATTTCATTAGGAATGACAGCTGGAGCTGTGATATCCGGAGCTTATTTTGGAGATAAAATGTCACCTTTATCCGACACTACAAACCTTGCTCCTGCAATGGCTGGAGGCGAATTATTTTCGCATATTAAATACATGACCTACACTACCGTTCCAACGATAGTAATAACACTACTTGTTTTTATAATTATTGGTTTTACTATAGATACCTCGGGTACTCCAGAAATTGGTGAACAATTAAAAGCTATAGATGAAGCTTTTAATATTTCTCCCTGGTTATTTATTGTTCCTGTTTTAGTGATAGGATTAATTATCAAAAAAACACCTCCTTTGATCGCTTTACTTGCCGGAACTCTACTAGGAGCAATAGCAGCAATAATTGCACAACCTGAGATTGTAACACAAATTGCAGGAAGTACAGAACTTACTTTTAATTCTGCGTATATCGGTGTTATGAAAGCTATGACTGTTGATACTGCTGTAGAAACCAGTAGTGCAGAACTTAATGATTTATTTTCTGCCGGAGGCATGTCAGGGATGTTGGGAACTATCTGGTTAATTGTATGTGCTATGGTTTTTGGTGGTGTTATGGATGCCATAGGAGCTCTAGCAAGAATTAGTAAAGCTCTTTTAAATTTGTTTGATTCTGTATTCGGACTTTTTGCGAGTACCGTTGTAAGTTGTTTAGCATTGAATGTAACTGCATCTGATCAATATCTTGCTATTGTTGTTCCAGGAAGAATGTATGCCAAAGCTTTTAAAGATAAAGGACTAGCTCCCGAAAATCTAAGTCGTACTCTTGAAGATTCTGGTACAGTGACTTCTGTTTTAGTTCCATGGAACACCTGCGGTGCTTATCAAAGTGGAGTTCTAGGTGTACCCGTTGTTGATTATTTCTTCTTTGCAATTTTCAATTGGTTAAGTCCTTTTATGACTTTACTTTTTGCGGCATTCAGAATAAAAATAAAACAATTGGCAAAAGCTTAATATGTATTATAATATAAATAAAAAACTCACTGAAATCAGTGAGTTTTTTATTTTCTATACAATCGGAATTGGTTTCTTATTATTATCAATAGCTACAAATTTAAAATGCCCAGAAACTGCTATCTCCCGTTCGTAACTATACATTTCTTCTTTATAAATATCAACCTTTACCAAACAACTTGTTCTGCCAACTTTAACCACCTTTGCTACAAGTTCGATAATAGTACCCGCTGGAATCGGTTTCTCAAAATCAATTTTATCGGTAGAGATTGTAACCACCTTTTTCCGACTAAAACGAGTAGCGCAAATAAACGAAACTTCATCCATAAGCTGCAATGCTGTTCCTCCAAACAAAGTTTCATAATGATTTGTTGTGTTTGGAAATACAGCTTTAAAAATTCTAGTCTCAGATGTTTTGATTAATTCATCTATAGTATTCATACAATTGCGATATAGTTTTTTCTTATCATTTTATCTATCAAAGGTAAATGTTATCATACTATCTTTGTGACATATTAAAAAAAACTTCGGATGAATATTATAGAAAGTTTGCAATGGCGATATGCTACCAAAAAATTTGACAGCACCAAAATTCTAACCCAACAAAAAATAGATACACTTACTCAAGCGTTTAACCTTACAGCTACTTCTTATGGCTTACAACCACTGAAGTTAGTGATCATAAAAGATAAAAAACTACAAAAACAATTAACAGAGCATTCCTGGAATCAGGCCCAAGTTGCTGATGCCTCTCATGTACTTGTTTTTTGTATTGAAAATGAAGTTGGAAAAAAATACATTACAAAACATTTTGATAATGTAAAGGCTACGAGAAATACTCCTGACGAAATACTAAAGCCTTTCAAGGAACAGTTAGTAGATTCTTTCGAAAACAAACCCTCAGAAGAAATTCTCAATTGGGCTGCAAAGCAAGCATATTTGGCTATGGGAAATTTACTTACAGTATGTGCTATAGAACAAATCGATTCTTGTCCTATGGAAGGTTTTATTCCAGAAAAATATAATGAGATTTTAAAACTTAATGAATTAGGACTTTCATCTGTATTAGTACTACCTATAGGATATAGAGCAAAAGATGATATGTTTTCAGAATTCAAAAAAGTAAGACGTCCTATTACAGATACCATTATTAACATCTAAGTCTCTAATAGATAGACATCTTAGATCAGATCAATTCAACACGATTTGTAATAATTAAAAAAATCTAAAATATAGACAGTAAAATCAAAACTCTTTTCGGTATTTTTGCCGAAAAGAGTTTTCTAATTTAATACTGTAGCTATGCCAGGATTTGAGTTATTCGGAGCTGAAGAAAAGAAAGAAGTTCAAGACGTTTTGGACAATGGGGTTTTGATGCGATATGGATTTGACCCTATGAGAAATGGTCATCATAAAGCCTTAGAACTAGAAAGGGATTTAGCAAAAAGAATGCAAACTCAATATGCCCAGGTGGTATCCAGTGGAACTGCTGCGTTAACGGTAGCATTAGCATGTGCTGGTATTGGCTCTGGTGATGAAGTTATAATGCCCACCTTTACATTTGTTGCTAGTTTTGAGGCTATATTATCTGTTGGAGCGGTACCTGTTTTATGTGATATTGATGATACATTAACTTTAGATCCAAAAGCAGTAGAAGCTTCTATAACTTCTAAAACTAAAGCTATCATGCCTGTTCATATGTGTGGATCTATGGCTGACCTTAAGGCACTAAAGGCGATTTGTATAACTCACAATCTTATACTATTAGAAGATGCATGCCAAGCTATTGGAGCAACTTATGATAATAAACCCCTTGGAAGTTACGGTGACCTGGGTTGCTTCTCTTTTGACTATGTAAAAACAATTACTTGTGGTGAAGGAGGCGGAATTATTACTAATTCTGAGATATTTGCTGATCGAGCACATAAATATCAAGATCATGGACATGATCATGTTGGCAATGATCGAGGAGCAGAAACTCATCCTTTTCTAGGATATAATTACAGGTTATCAGAGTTAAATGCAGCTGTAGGAATTGCTCAACTAAGGAAATTAGATCACACCCTTGAAATACAAAAGAAAAATTATACTATCTTACGTGAAGCATTATCCTCAGTGCCCGAAGTAACTTATAGACGAGTTCCAGAAACCGGAGTAGAAAGTTATGCTTTTCTTAATATATTTTTACCTACAGAAGACCTTGCAAGAAAAGCTCATAAAGCCTTAGGAGAACATGGGGTTGATGCGTGTTTTTATTGGTTTGACAATAACTGGCATTACTATAAAAAATGGGAACATCTTTTAGAACAAAAATCTCTTAGCAAACTTTCACAAGAAGTACAATCAGGCTTACAAAAAAATAACAAGTCTTTTGATGCCAGTGACGCATGGATGGGTCGTACTATTTCATGTCTTATAAAGTTAAATTGGACTGAAGCAGAAGTTACAGAAAGAGCTTCAAAAATGGTTGAAGCTATACAAAGTGTTCTGGTAAAAAGTATATCATAATAGAGTATTTAATCTAGTACTCTACATAATCTACAATTTCAAGACCGTATCCTATCATACCTACACGTTTTTGCTGCACAGTATTAGACACTAGGCGTAGTTTATGAATATTAATATCATGTAATATCTGTGCTCCTATTCCAAAATCTTTACTATCCATAACAATGTTAGGAGCTTTTACTACCTCTTTTCCGTTTTGGATTTCTTTTAGTGCACTTAAACGTCCTAATAGATTAAGTGATTGACTTTCTTGATTAATAAAAATTATTGCCCCTTTACCCTCAGAATTTATTCGTTTAAACATGGCATCTAACCTTTTATCAGCATTATTAGTTAATGTTCCAAGGATATCATTATTAAACAATGTAGAATTCACTCTTGTTAGAACAGGTTCATTTTCTTTCCATGTACCAAGGGTCAAAGCAATATGAATTTGATTATTTGTAGTCTGTTTATATGCTCGAAGTCTATAATTTCCAAAACGAGTAGCTATATCAAAATCTTCTTTTTTCTCGATAAGTGAATCATGCTGCATTCTATATGCTACAAGATCTTCAATAGAGACTAATTTGAGATCAAATTTCTTAGCGACTTCTAATAATTGAGGTAGACGAGCCATAGTACCGTCTTCATTTAGGATTTCAACTAAAATTCCAGCAGGTTTTAATCCTGCTAATCTAGCTAAATCCACAGCTGCTTCAGTATGTCCGGTACGCCTTAGTACTCCTCCATTTTTTGCTCTTAAAGGAAAAATATGACCTGGTCTTCCTAAATCATGAGATCTCGTATTTTCATCAACCAAGGCATGAATAGTTTTTGCACGATCATGTACTGAAATTCCCGTTGTACATCCATGACCAATCAAATCTACAGACACTGTAAATTGCGTTTCGTGTAAAACTGTATTATTTTGAACCATCATATCCAGATTCAATTCTTCACAACGATCAATAGTCAGTGGTGCACAAATCAGTCCTCGTCCATGAGTAGCCATGAAATTAATCATCTCTGGAGTCACTTTTTCTGCTGCTGCAATAAAATCTCCTTCATTTTCTCTATCCTCATCATCTACTACGATAATCACCTTTCCTTGTCGAATATCTTCAATCGCCTCTTGAATGGTGTTTAGCTTAATTTTATTTTTGGTCTCAGTAATTTGTGACATAGTAATACTCTTATAATATAGTTCCTACAAAGATATCTAAAAAGAAATCTATTTTTTGGATTTAGACGATCGTTTTATAAAGAAATCTCGTATTGGTTGAATAAAGCTATCAAAGTTAAAAACTCCGCGATCAGTAGTTGCCCTATAAGTAAAAAATATACTTAAAGGAAATATGATAAATGTAGAAAGCCAGGAACCAATAAATGGAGGTATCCCACCTTCTTCTGCACTATTCTTTGCAAAAATCCCAATAAAATGATATGTCAAAAATAATGCTACCCCAATCACGATAGGTAATCCTAATCCTCCTTTTCGAATTATAGCACCTAACGGAGCTCCAATAAAAAACAATAATATACAAGAAATCCCTAAAGAATATTTGTCATGCAATGACATTTCATATTTATTAAGAGCTCTTTTTCTAAATGTTAGATTTTTATGAGAGGTATCTAACTTTCGTATTACTCCATCTGTATTAGATATTGCGATATGGTAAATTTGTATTTTCTTTTCGGTTGTGAAATAATCTCGTATTTCCAAAGTATCAGTACTTGTTTTAGGAATCGAGTCTATACTTAGGTTTTTATTTAGCCCTTCATATCCTATTCTTCTATCAATTTCGGTTTTTACATTCTTCACTTCATTATTGACCTGAATTGATAACGTATCTATCTCTTCTTTTAACCCTCCAACATTAAGCATATTATATCCTTTACTATATTGTTGTGCATCTACATCAACATTATCTAAAGAAGAGAGATCTAAATTTAAGACATACTTTTTGAAGTATGTTTTGGCAAAAGGTAATTTATCTCTTTTCTGTGGGGAGTTTTGCTGAATTTCATCATAATAATTACCGTCGTTAAGTATAAGGGTAATCAGGTCAGAATTAACATTACCTTTTAATTCTCCATTTACTGCCTTTATTACCGTAAAATTACCCGGTCTTGCAGCTTTTTTATGTATGATAACATCTCTTAGAAACTGATCATTATCACCGTACTTTTCGGCTACCTTAATATTTATATCTCCAATATCATTAAACTGATTAGCAGTAATTACCCTTGCTGGTTTTATTTTAACCAGGTTCTTTCTAAGGTTTATAAACCTCTTCTCAGAAGCTGGAATTACTGTATTAGAAAAAAGAAACGCCCCAATACCGACAAAAAATATAAAAACAGATAACGTTCTCATTGCACGTTGTAATGATATTCCAGACGATTTCATTGCCGCAAACTCATAATTTTCAGCAAAATTTCCAAAAATCATAATCGAAGTCAGTAAAATAGTCAATGGCAAAACCATAGGAATTAACCTTGGGGTCGCAAACGTCAAAAATTTTAAAATTACCGAAAGATCCAAATCTTTACCCGCTAACTCTGATATAAATAACCATATAGTCTGTAATAAAAGGATAAACATTATAATGATAAAGAGCGGAAAAAATGTCTTTACAAAAGTAGTTAAAATGTATCTATCTAGAATCTTCACTCGTCTTGTCTATTTTAACAACCTATACCATAGGTCTATTAAAATTTAAAGAACGGGTATAAAAAATACACGTCCTCTAAAATATTTTTTAAAGTTTAATATTTAATTAATCCAATCGATTAATATAGTAATTCTCATATTTTGATTCATCAAATACAAATAATGTTTTTGAAAGTGGTTGATTGGTTTTAAAACTATTTACTGTAATTGTAACATTAGTACCATTATTTTGTTTTTGAATCATTTTGTAAATATGCTTTGTTTGTTTATCAATACCAAGCAATACTTCTTTTAAATCACTTTTGGAATCAATAGGGGTTAATTTTACAAATTGAATTTTTCTACCCTTTATATCCTGAACAACATCCATTTTATATGAATACCCTTCTTTATAAAAGGATAGCATTTTTGAAGGAGTTACACTGGCGCCATCCTCATCATTCTGAGATGAAATATTTATTTCTTCATCCTCAGGAATAACTACATGGAGTTTTTTACCATCGTACATTTGTTCTGTCCCCATGATTTTAAGAAGGTACTTATTTCCTTGCAGTGTTACATCTCCCCTGGTTTCCTGAGAAACATTTTCTGTTGGATTATTAAGAGAATATTTAAAGTCTATTACAATATTAGAATATCCTTGTACCTTATTAGAAACTTCGTCCAAAAGGCCCTTTGCGCTTTGCGCTTGTATAGCCATGGTACTTACTAAAAATAGTAAAAGTAGTATCTTTCTTATCATTTTATACATTTCTTCTATTAATTACTTATGGTTGATTATTTATGACCACTTCTTCAGAGATCTATTCATTATCTAATAGTTGTTTAAGCGATGACAAATCAGAGACTAAAACTTGTCTTGCTTTACTACCTTCAAAAGGTCCTACAACCCCAGCAGCTTCAAGTTGATCTATCAATCTACCTGCTCGGTTATATCCTAATTTTAATTTTCTTTGTAATAAAGACGCCGATCCTTGCTGTGCTGTTACAATTACTTCTGCAGCTTCTGCAAAAAGCTTATCTCTATCTTTTTTATCTATATCAAGACTTGTGCCACTTTCTTCTCCAATATATTCTGGTAATAGGTGTGCATCTGGATATGCTTTTTGACTTCCAATATATTCTGTAATTCTCTCTACTTCTGGTGTATCCACAAAGGCACATTGTATCCTGATCAGATCATTTCCTTGAGTGAATAACATATCTCCTCTACCTATTAATTGGTCTGCTCCTCCGGTATCCAGAATAGTTCGTGAATCTATTTTAGACGTAACTCTAAATGCAATTCTGGCAGGAAAGTTTGCTTTTATCATCCCCGTGATGACATTTACAGATGGTCTTTGAGTAGCAATAATAAGGTGTATACCAATTGCTCTTGCTAGCTGAGCTAATCGTGCGATTGGTGTTTCTACTTCTTTACCCGCAGTCATAATAAGATCTGCAAACTCATCTACTACAAGCACAATATAAGGTAAGAAACGATGTCCATTTTCTGGATTTAATTTTCTTGCTTTAAATTTTGCGTTATATTCTTTAATATTACGAACCATTGCATTTTTCAACAAGTCGTAACGTGTATCCATCTCGATACAAAGTGAGTTAAGTGTATTAATTACCTTGGTATTATCAGTAATTATTGCTTCTTCAGTATCAGGTAGTTTTGCCAAATAATGTCGTTCAATCTTATTAAACAAAGTCAGTTCCACCTTTTTAGGATCCACAAGCACAAATTTTACTTCTGCAGGATGCTTTTTATATAGTAATGAAGTTAGAATTGCATTGAGTCCAACAGATTTACCTTGTCCCGTTGCTCCTGCCATAAGAAGGTGAGGCATTTTGGCTAAATCTACCACAAATGTCTCATTTGAAATCGTTTTCCCTAAAGACAAAGGCAATTCCATCTCTGCATTTTGAAACTTTGAAGATGCAATTGCAGATCTCATTGATACAATAGTAGAATTTTTATTGGGAACCTCTATACCAATAGTTCCTTTACCTGGTATGGGTGCTATTATACGAATACCCAGTGCCGCCAATGATAATGCTATATCATCTTCAAGATTTTTAATTTTAGAAATTCTAATACCTGCTTCTGGTACAATCTCATAAAGTGTTACCGTAGGCCCTACGGTAGCTTTAATCTGAGCTATTTCTATCTTATAGTTTTTGAGCGTTTCAACAATACGATTTTTATTTTCCTCAAGCTCTCCTTGATCTATAGTAATCCCACCAGTTTTAGTTGTGTAATCTTTTAGAAGGTTAATCCCCGGGAACTTATAATTTCCTAATTCTAATTTTGGATCAAATTCACCAAAATCTTTAACCAATTTAGCACTTAGGTTTTCTACAACTTCTTCTTCTACCGTAGTTTCGACTTCCATTGCAATATCCTCAGGATTATCTTCAGATTTTATGATTAACTTTTCGGGAACATCATTATCTCTATTTTTGGGATCTCCATAGAAATCATTCACGGTAGGGTTTAATGTAATTTCTTTTGTGTCCTCTTTTTTTATCGCAACTTCTTTTTCTTTTTCCTTGTCTTCATCTTTTTTGCGATAATCTTTAGATTTGGCAATAATAGCGTCTATTCTTTCTTTAATACTAGAACCAGAATCATCAGTATCATTTTTTACAGTATTATCAGAAACAGCTTGACCATTAGTACTTGCTTTTGAAGTAGATTCATAATCCTTAACAATATTTTTTTGTGTACTTTTTAATGAATCTGATATTTTTTCTGGAGTATATCTAAGTCGAACTACTATATATACAATAGCAAAAAACGCTAGTACTAAAACTGTACCTATAAAACCAATATAATCCCTAAGAAAATCATTACTTTCATACCCAATAACACCTGCTAGTAACCCACCATCCTTTTCTACAAAACCTAAGACCACTGATATCCATAACATCACTAACACTCCCCAAAACCAGAATCCTAACAGTCGTTTTTTATTCAGGTCAAAAAACAGATATACTCCAGATAACGAAGTTAATACAGGTAAAATTAAAGCAGAAACCCCAAATCCTTTAAAAATAAAGAAATGACTTACCGTAGCTCCAAATTTACTTAGCCAGTTTTTTGGAGACGATGTTCTATTATAAAATTCGGATATTTCACTTTGGTCAATTTTCCAGTTAAAGAAAAATGAAATAAAAGCAAAAAATAGCCCTATCCCCAGAAAGAACAAAAAACTTCCCAAGACAACTTTTTGTTGTCGAGATAATGTAAATTTTTCTTTCAGTGATTTTTTAGGTTTTTTTACTGTTTTCCTTTTTGTACTTACCTTTCTTTTAGCCATTTTTTGGATGTCTTACCGCAAAAATACGAATATCTATATTGGAACGTAAAAATGACTGAAAAATTTTCTAAATGAAATATGGAACATAAATTATTGCTCCTATAATTACAGCTGTAATCGCAGCTATAAAAACAGCTCCTGCCGCTATATCCTTAATCAAACCAATTTTATTATGAAAATCAGGATGTATGAAATCTGCTATAGCTTCGATCGCAGTATTCAGGCCTTCTATACTCATTACTAAACCTATAGCAAAAATTTGTAAAATCCATTCAATTGAAGTGATATCAAAATAAAAACCCAATGTAATCATAAGTAAGGCAATACCAACCTGTACTTGTATACTTGGCTCAGTTTTTATCAATAAAACAGCACCTTTAAATGCATAACCACAACCTCGAAGCCTGCCGACAATAAACTTTAACATTTTATTCATTAGATCTTATGACAACGTTTTAAGTGCTGCAGAATAATCAGGTTCCTGTACAATTTCCGGAACTTGCTCTGTATACACCACATTTGCATCTTCATCTAAAACAATAACAGCTCTTGAATGTAATCCCTGCATTGGTCCATCAATAATCTCTACACCGTAGTTTTTTCCAAAATCACCATTCTTAAAGTCAGAATGATTAATTACATTATCCAGACCTTCTGCTCCACAAAAACGAGCTTGGGCAAACGGTAAATCTCTAGAAATACATAACACTTTAGTGTTAGACAAATGACTAGCTTCTTTATTAAATTCTCTAACTGAAGCAGCACAAATTCCTGTATCTATAGATGGAAAAATATTAAGTACAACTCTAGATCCTTTATAATCTGATAATTTTATTGTGGACAAATCGGTATTTACCAATTCAAAATCTGGTGCCTTCTGTCCTACTTCTGGCAATGTACCGTTGGTATGTATCGTATTTCCTTTTAATGTTATTGAAGCCATAATAAATGATTGTTATTTTTAGTGGTTTAAAATTAATAAGATTAAATGGTAATATTCATAAAGTTTTTAGAAAATAAAAAAACCTTCTGATTTTAGAAGGTTTTTTTATTTTCTATTTGTCTATTGACCCAAGAACTCTTTTCATAAAATCATTGAGAGCATCTTTCTTAGAGCTTCCTTCTTTTATCATTTTATCAACTTCTAAAGCTCCATACATATTTGAAATAAGTTCCCCTATAACATCTAATTCTTCATCTTTAAGAGAAGGAACTTCTGTTAAAGCTTCTAAGGTTTCGATAGTTTCTACTACAAAATCCTCATCGTTTTCTTCAATAAAACTTGTAAGATGTTTAATTATTGGTAACTTCATCTACTAATTCTTTAAGAACATCAAATTTATTTGTCTGAACCTGATTCTTAAAAGAACCTTCTTTGAAAGTAGCAAATGTAGGAAGATTGTCGACAGTTGCCATTTTTCTTGATTCAGGATATTTTTCTGCGTCTACAATAACAAAAGTGGTGTTTTCATTTTCGGAAGCTAATTTTTTAAATTTTGGCTTCATTATTCTACAGTTACCGCACCAAGATGCAGAATATTGAACAATTACGGTATTACTATCCTTCACTAGTTGAGAAAGGTTATCTTCTGTTAACTCTTGAATCATATCAATTAAATTAATATTTAGTAAAGAATTTCTCCAGAGTGACTTCTCTGGAGAAATCCAAAACAATGGTTATACTATTTAATGAGAAGCTAAATAAGAAGCTACTCCTTTTCTATCTGCATTCATTGCATCTTTTCCTTCTTCCCAGTTTGCTGGACATACTTCACCATTTTTCTGTACATGTGAATATGCATCAATCAATCTCAAGAATTCTGCTACATTTCTACCAACAGGCATATGATTTATTCCTTCATGAAAAACAGTACCTTCTTCATCTATTAAGTATGTTGCTCTATAAGTAACATTATCACCTTCTACAGTAACTACTCCAGTCTCCTCATTATACGTTTCATTAGTGATATCAAGAATTCCTAATGTACTAGAAAGGTTACGATTAGAATCTGCTAGAATTGGATATGTAACCCCTTCAATACCTCCATTATCTTTAGATGTATTTAACCATGCAAAATGTACTTCTGGAGTATCACATGAAGCACCAATAACTATGGTATTTCTTTTTTCAAATTCTCCTAACGCTTCTTGAAAAGCATGTAACTCGGTCGGACAAACGAATGTAAAATCCTTAGGATACCAAAAAAGTAATACTTTTTTACCTTTGTTTTTTGCCTCTTCTAAAACATTAAGTTTAAAAGTATCCCCCATATCATTCATTGCGTCAACGTCTAGATTTGGGAATTTTTTACCTACAAATGCCATATTTTAATTTTTAAAAATTTATAATTGATTAATCTTTTGACAGCGCAAATATACATCTACTTAAACAACTAAAATTGTTGCACAATTTTAATTCTTTATATATAGATAGTTTTTTCTAATCATTAACAGTTTTCTTATAAAAAAACAATAATTCCTACAACAACATTGATTTACCTACAAAAAATACGGATAAATAGCACTTTTTTTACGGTGAATTGCACGATGTTAAATCTATTTTCGTATTTTCGTCCACGTATATTAACCAGAATTATTAATAGTTGAAAAACGTTATTCAACATATAACCATCTTATTTTTAATAGGTTTTACTCAAGTTGTACAATCTCAATCTTCTATAGTTTCAGATAGTATTCAAAGCTATATTGAAAAAGCAGAAAAATTGCAAGAAGAATACAAGTATGAGCAATCTTTTGAAATCGCTAAAGCTGCACTTCAAAATGCACAATACAATAATGATGATAAAAGTTTAGGCTATATCTATAATATTATTGCAAAAAATTATGAAATAAGTGAAAATGATAATAAAGCAAGAAGTAATTACAGAAGAGCACTTACTTATGCTAGAAGTTCAAAAAGTAAAGTATTAGAAACTGATCTTTATAATAATCTTGCACGTGTTTATACAAAACATAATCTCACTCGAAAAAAAGGAGTAGATTATTATAAAAAATCTTATGAATTCGCTATAAAACTAAATGATACATCTAGAATGATAAGACCACTATTAAACCTTGGTGAGTATTATATTTCTAGAAATGACTTTGATAGCGCTTATGAATACCTTGCTCCTGCAAGAAAACTGGTACATGAAAAATCTTCAAACCTTGTTAAAACCAAATTAAGCGGACTTTTAGGAAGATACTTTTTAAGTGTACGTAGGTTCGAGGAATCCGAAGAATATACAGATCAAGCTATATCATATGCCCTTGGAGAAACCAAAAACAAGGAAAACAATGATGAAATGATTTCTACATTTTATGAAGAGCTTGCTTCTGCGTATGAAGCTAAATCTGAACTTTATCGCAAACAAGATGATTATCAAAGAGCATATCATTTTCAGAAAAAACAGTTTCAAAATATCCTTCAAGCAAAAGATTATAAAAAACTAATAGAACTTCAACGTGCTAATATTAAATATGAAGTTGATGTTATTAAAGAAAATATAAAAATAGCGCAGGATCAAAAAAAGGAAAGCGAATCAGAGGTTGTTAAATGGAGAATCAGTATCATTCTTGGTATTATATTAATTCTTATTTCTCTGGCTTTCTTAATAAGTTCATACAAAAACAATATTCAGAAGAAAAGACTTAACAATGACCTTATTGACAAAAACAAGGAACTAATTAGTGCAAAAGAGACTGCAGAACAGGTGTCAACCTTAAAATCTCAGTTTATATCTACAGTTAGCCATGAGCTTAGAACTCCGTTATATGGTGTTATTGGACTTACCTCCTTACTTATGGAGAACCCAGACAAAAAGAAAAAAAATGAATACTTAGAATCATTAAAATTTTCTGGAGATTATCTTTTGGCACTAATCAATGATGTTTTACAGCTAAGTAAGATAGAAACTAATGAGGTAAAATTAGAAAAAGTTTCTTTTGATGTTAGAACTTTAATAGAAGGTATTGTTAATTCTCTTCATACCAAACAAAAAAGTAATAACAACACAGTACATATTGACATTGATAAAAAGATAACCACTACATTATTAGGTGACTCTGTAAGGCTTTCGCAAATATTAATAAATCTGATCGGTAATGCTCTTAAATTTACTAAAGATGGAAATATTTGGGTTAGTGTAAAATGTCTGGATTCTAAAAAGGATAGTCATGTTCTTCGTTTCATTGTAAGGGATGATGGAATAGGAATCCCTAAAAACAAACAACAAACTATTTTTGACAACTTTGCCCAGGTAAAAAATGAAAATCAAGAATATGAAGGAACCGGACTTGGACTGGCTATTGTAAAGAAACTTATTCATCTTCATAATAGTGAAATCCACATTACTAGTAAAGAAGGAAAAGGTTCTGAGTTTTATTTTGATTTATTCTATGAAAAAGCAGTTAAAGAACAAGAAATTTCTTTAAAATCCGGAGAAAACCTTAGTATAGGAACAAGCAATTTTAATGTTCTTATTGTTGATGATAATAAGATTAATCAAATTGTAACTCAAAATATCTTAAAAAAGAAAGGATATACCTGTAATATTGCCAGCAATGGTATGGATGCCATAGAAATGATAAAAAATGAAAAATTTGACCTTGTATTAATGGATATAAATATGCCAGAAATGAATGGTCTTGAGGCAACCAAAGTAATACGTACATTTAATCCAAACATTCCAATTATTGCATTAACTGCCGTCGAAGAAGGAGAAGTAAGAGGTCAGGCTTTATCTGTAGGTATGAATGATGTAATTATTAAACCATACGACACACAACAATTCTTCCAATCGATAATGAGAAACATTTCTAAAGTAAAAATGTTTTAGTCTGAGGTAGACCTTATCAAAAATCATATCCTATTTAGATTTAATCTGTTAAATCTTATTCGAATTCTTCTGAATATCTTAATTTAGATGCAAAAACTTGTAAGACTTATCGCATTAACTATGGATACACAAAAAATGGGTTTTAATACCATATGTACTCATCTTGGAGAAATTAAAGATGAACAATTTAAAGGTGCTGTTTCACCTATATATATGTCTACTTCATATGCTTTTGAAGATGTAGATATAAAACGCTACCCAAGATACTTTAATACTCCAAATCAGGAAGCATTATCCAAAAAAATAGCTAAACTTGAAAAAGGAGAATCTGCTTTAATTTTTGGCAGTGGAATGGCAGCTATAAGCACAACATTATTTGCGTTCTTACAAAAAGGAGATCATATAGTTTTACAACGAACATTATATGGAGGAACTGCAAATCTCGTTAATGAAGAATTTGAAAAACACGGAATAGAATTTTCTTATGTAGACACACAAACGTCTGAAGGTTTTAAAGAAAAAATAAAACCTAATACTAAAGTAATTTACATAGAAACCCCTTCTAATCCTCTATTAACAATTACCGATATTAAAGCCGTCGCTGATTTAGCAAAAGAAAACAACATTATCACAATGATCGATAATACTTTTGCTTCGCCAGTCAATCAAAACCCAATTGAATTGGGAATAGATATTGTTTTACATTCTGCCACCAAATATCTTGGTGGTCATAGTGATATTCTTGCCGGAGCGGTGATTTCTTCTGAAAAAAATATGGATCAGATTTTTCAGGTTGCTAAAAATTTCGGAGGTAGTCTGAGCGATTTTACAGTATGGATGCTAGAGAGAAGTATAAAAACGTTAGGAATTCGAGTAAAACAACAAAACAAAAATGCTTTAAAACTTGCCAAATGGCTAGAAAAACATCAAGATATTTCTGCAGTGTATTATCCAGGACTAAAATCTCATCCTGATTATGAAATTGCCAAAAAGCAAATGAAAGGGTACGGAGGTATGCTATCTTTTGAATTAAAAGAAGGGCTTAACGCTAGTAAGTTTCAAAAAGAATTAAGACTAATCAAAAGTTCTATGAGTCTTGCAGGAGTAGAAAGTACTATACTCTCCCCTACTCTTACTTCTCACGCTTTACTTACAGAAGAAGAAAGAGCTTTACAAGGAATAAGCGATGGACTATTGAGACTTAGTGTAGGTATTGAAGAAGATGAAGATTTAACACAAGATATCCAACAAGCCATAGAAAAAGTAAAAATTCTAGAATTAGAGCATTAAAATATGAAATTAGACATTCTAGCAATAGGAGCTCATCCAGATGATATAGAGCTAAGTTGTTCGGGAACCATAGCCAAAGAAGTTGCGCTAGGAAAAAAAGTCGGAATCCTAGATCTTACCAGAGGTGAATTAGGAACAAGAGGTACTCCAGAGATTAGAGATCAGGAAGCAAAAAATGCTGCTAAGGTATTAGGAGTTTCTGTACGAGAGAATCTAAATTTTAGAGATGGTTTTTTTACAAATGATGAAGAACATCAATTAGCAATTATACAAAAAATAAGAAAGTATAAGCCAGAGATTGTGCTCTGTAATGCAATTACTGATAGACATATTGACCATGGCAAAGCAAGTAAATTAACAAGTGATGCTTGCTTTTTATCAGGTCTAAGAAGGATAGAAACTTTTGATGATAAAGAAGTTCAGGAAGCTTGGCGACCAAAACATGTGTTTCATTATATTCAATGGAAAAATATTGAACCTGATTTTGTAGTTGATATAAGTGATTATATAGATGTGAAAATGGATAGTGTTATCGCTTATGAATCTCAATTTTATGATCCAAATAGCAATGAACCCTCAACTCCTATATCAAGTAAAAATTTTATGGATAGTATTCGCTATAGAGCAAATGATTTAGGAAGAATTATTGGTGTAGAATATGCAGAAGGTTATACCGTAGAACGCTATGTAGCAGTCAATTCTATTTTTGATTTAATATAATATCATTTTTTGTTTTGTAGAAATGTAAAAATGACTTATTTTTGCACCCGAAATTAAATGGTGGTTGTAGCTCAGTTGGTTAGAGCATTGGTTTGTGGTACCAAGGGTCGCGGGTTCGAATCCCGTCTTCCACCCTTAATAAAAAAAAGCCCTTAAAAAAGGGCTTTTTTCTTTTTAAATGTGTCTTGTCCTAAAATAAGTTGACACAAAATTGACTTATTTATGAAACATTCAGAACAACCAAGGAAGAAGCGTACACAACGAGATTACAATTTAGGCTTTAAATTGGCAATAGTTGCCCAAGTTGAA
>NZ_VLNR01000072.1 GCF_007489275.1 Aquimarina algiphila | reverse complement strand
GTGGGGGAATCATTAAGAAAAGGAAAAATTAAAAAGGACTAATAACAAAATTTAACTATTATTGCAAGATCTCTCTTAGTGGCACCATTTGACCGAAATAGGTGGCACAGTCACTCCGAAATAGCCAATTAGTCATTGGATAAATTTCATTGGTATTATAATTAATTACTTTATGTTTAACCAGTATATTACAAAATTCTTTAGATATAATTATTCGTTTCATAGCCTGATGGGTTTCTGTTTCTCCAAAAAATTCTTGCGTTTTGCATATTAAGAAATCAAAATCCGTTTTAAATGAAGGCATAAATCCTAAAATTTGTTGAGTATATTTTTTTGTATTACAGATTTTACAAGGCGTATTTATGTCATATACGGAATTATCTAATAACAAAGAGCTTTCTGCTTCTGGAATTATAAGTTGAACTACACTTATAGAAGGAACGTTTGTATCTCTAATTAAAACTTCTTTAGATTTTCATGAGTCGTCTTAAAATAAGACTACTCATAATATCTTTTTGAAGTATTACATTATTTCAAATCAACTTCTTTTAAACTAAATACTTTTTCATATCCTTTCACCAGATCATTTGTAATAATGATTTCTAAAGGATAGTATTTTGTAAGTAAGCTTTTAAAGTTAATGATTGGATGGTACTTATCTTGCAACTCTTTAGTTCCATACATTGTATATTTATAATGTACTATAACATTTTTTGATCTTCCAAAACTTTGAGTTTGTTGGACGATAATTTTAAAACAATTATATCCGTTAATTATTTTGGTTTGATCCCTGTATTCTTCTATTACTAGATTATTTTCAGGGGAATATTTATATTTGTCTTGATATGTACTAAACTTTGCCCTATGATCATTTTCATCTATTTTTTCTAATAATTTAAGCCCTTTTTTTCTTTTAATTGTACTTCTATAAATTGGTTTTATATTATCTTTTTCAACTACAACTTCAATAATAGAGTCTTTAAATTCAAATCCTTGCAAAAAAACCTCAGAATTCATAATGTTTGGATTAAAGAAATTATCCATAGCTTTTCTAGTTATCGAATCTTGCGAAGAAAAGGAATGAGTACTATCTGTTTTATATATCCCCATTATTTTGTTAAACCATTTTGTTTCGGCATCCAAAACCTTATTAGATCCATTTAAAAAAGTAGAGTCAACCAGTTTTTGATCAGTAATATTAATCTCTCTTTTAAAAATTAGTTTTCCTGTTTTTGGTGTAAAAACAGCTTTGCTTTGTCCAAAACAACCTAAAGCAGTAATTAAACTAAGTAGCAAGAGTGTTTTTCTGCTTTTTTTCATTTGAGTCTTTCTATTAATTCTTCCATTTTAATATGATCTCTAAAAGCTTGTTGTTTATTTCTGTTTTCAGCAAGTTCAGGTTTAAAAGGATCATCATATAATTGTATAAAAAGAATGTTATTATCTAACTCTTCAATTTGATCAGCTTGTTTGAAATTCTTAAGGTGTGTTTTATCAACTTCTTTATAAAACTTCTTACCGAACCACATACGCCATGTAGAGGTCAACCACATATTCGATACTAGTTTATCTCGTCCAGGGTTATTACTTATATCAACATATTCAATTCCTCTACTGTCCTCTTCATCATAATAGATTTTATCTTTTGGCGGTTCCATTTTTTTTACACGGTATGCTGTCGCATTATAGGCTCTTTGTAAATAAGCATCATAATATTGGTGTGCATATCCAACAATTACTTTATCTAAAACATATTTCTTAAGAATAGAATATACTTCTTCGTACATTGAAATATGAATTCTCAAAGAAATAGCCTGATGAGTATTTCGATGTGCAGGTTCTGTTATGATAAGATCATTTTCATTATTATCCCATATCTGTAATGTGAAATCTTTTTCCTGATTTTTGAATTTTTCAAAATATTTTTTCCTAAATACTTTACTTCCATATGTTATTCCTTTTCCATAAAATTTTGCGGGAACAAACCAAAGATTAGTTAAAAAAATATCATAAATTTCTTTACCCGTGAACGTGTCCACGGGTAAAGAAAATCTTAATTCTATAATTTCTTTATTCATATATTTTATTTAAACTCAAATATATTAAAATTAATTCCATATGATTCAGCAAGTATTTTCATTTCATCCAATAAACTTTGGTCATACCCTTCAGGAACATAAACATCTAAATCAACATCATTTATTATAGTTCCTCCATTAGCAGCATTCCCTTTTACATAAAGTCTAAGGTCTTCAATATTTTTTCTGATACTACCAAAACCACTTAATGCATTAGTAGTTTTTACACTAATGACTTTATTTCCTTTTATAAAATCAAAATATGGCCAAAAACGGTTTGGTTTTCCATTGGCAGTTGGTATATCTATTGTGTTTAAGTAATCTTTGTATCGCGTTTTTGCAAGAGCTGATTCTATTAGGTTTCCTCTGAAAAACGGTTTGAAACCCCATATTTCTTTTGCAGTAAAACTAACAACCCTATCTGCTTGTCTAAAAGCATATTTTATACCTCCTCCAACTGTAGATATAATTTTGTCAAAAGGAACAAGAGCAAGGAACGCATTAAAAGCTGCCAAACCAAAGTTTCCATCAACTAGCTCATAAGTTACTTCTGAAGCATCTCCTATCCAAGGTATCCATGCTAAAATTTCTCTTACAACTCCTTCCCGAAGTTCGGCAGTTTCTAAATAAAAATCTAATTGTGAAACTGTTCTAAAGCTACCATCAGGATTTTGTATTTGAAATTCTATTTGTGCTCCATAAGTGTTAAACAACTGATCTTCGGTAATTGTGCCATTAAAATACTCTTGACGAACATCAAAGTTAGTTTGAGAACACCCGCAAAAAGAAAGCTCAGTATCAAAAACACCATCATTATATAAAGTTACAGTTCTAAGAATTTTTTTGTTTGGATCAGAATGTATTAAATTAGAGTTTTCCGCTTCTAATCTAATCAAAGTAGTCATTGTTTGAAGTGCGATAGTTGATCCTCCATTTGCACTTAAGTAATCATTAATTTTAAAAGCTCTCTCTCGATTATTAAGTAACCAGTCCTTTTGAACATTATCTAGTTGAAGTGAGTTAGTCAGATCATATACTATTTTTCTGAACTCAAAGTCGAAAGTTTCACCTCTGGCCAATGCCAATGCTCCTTCTATATGTACAGGATGATCAAATATATTAGAGGTATTTACATTTTGATTCCAAAGCAGGCCTCCAATAGTAGGCTTAAATATAATTTCAACATTATAATAGAAGTTTGGACCAGGTTTTCCTCCATACGGAGTTTTGTTAAAATCGAAAACCCTTCCTAAATCATAGTCTGATATAGTACTGGGAACATTTAGACCATTAGCATTAAACATTTGTCGTATAGAATTACCTTCTCTGGGAAATGTTCTTTCTTCATTTGTGTATAATTCGGCCATTACATTTCCAACACCATCAAAAGGATGGTTTACACCTTCTAGTAATCCGTCTGCTCTCCATGACAATGCTAATTCTCTATTTGAACTTGATTGTAGAGTTGGGGAAACCATATTAGATGTAAGTTCTGAGCTAAATGCACTTAGATTATTATTACTCAAATAAGGATTCATAACCCTTTGCATCATAGTCACAGATTGAGCATTATATCTATTATGATTAAAATACCTACCGAGTTCTTGTTGTAAATCGGTTTTTCCTATAGTATAATTATAAGCTGTGTTACTAATAGAAGCAATAGCATGAAGGCGTACAGCTTGATCACCTGTCTCTGTAGGATCGGGTAAAGCATCTGATGTGCCTAAAGTTCTTGCTTGATCAATTGCAATTTGTCGGGGATTATGTTCTTCTGGATTGTAAATAAATGGAGGAGAAGTATATAACAAACCATAGTCACCGATATTAGCATTGGCACTAATCAGGTATTTTGTCATAACTTTTACCTTATCCTCTACGTTGTAAGAATTAAATCTAGCTATTGCTAATTCAACCATTCTATCAAGAAGCAAATCTCTTTGTTCTACCTTAAGTAATCCATTTTTAATTTTTGAGGCATCATTAGCCGCAGGTTTTAAACTATTGTTTAATTCACTTGCAATTTCATTGATACGTCCAGTAACGGAAAAATAATCCTTTATAGGTTTTCCACCGCTTTTTAAATCCCCAAAGGTATAGGCAGCCAAAGCATCTGATACTTGACTTCTGTATTGTAAAGTATTTATTTCTATTCTTTTCTGTTCTACTTTACCTTTATTATCAATAGATGCATTTGCAAATTCTCTTTGTACACCATCTAAAATATTTTTTGAGATTTCTCTATAAGAAGTTTCTTTAAAATATTCTTTTTGAGCTTCTGGAAAAGAAGGAAATGATTTTCTTAAACGTCTTTCTATTTCATTTTTTTGGATCACTTGTTGATCAGCTAACCATTTGTCTCTTTCCCGTGCCGCTTGTTGTGCTAAAATACTTTGAAAACGTGTCCAGTCTCCCTCGATACCTTCTGCACAACTACAGGCTGCAATTGAACCTGATTTACCCTGTACTTGTTTATTTGAAGGGTCTGATGTTACTTCAAACTGAGCAAAAGTCTTTGTAGATAATAGGCATACCATACCTAAGATCAATATTTTATATATAGATTTCATGTTTAATTTTTAGGTTTATTATTGTTTTACAACTTGTTTAGAATCTACTCCAACTCCATTCACAAATAATTGTACATAGTATATTCCTGAAGGGTAAAATAATAACTCATCGAATGTAACCTGAAAATTCCCTTTTTTGGTATTGGTTGGAGTTCTTGCCAATTCAGGACCATTTTGTCTTAAAACCAAATAAGAGTCAGCTTGTTCTGGTTTAAAATAATGCACCGTAAAACTACTTGAGGTAGGATTTGGAGAAATACTTTTAATCTCTGCTACTGTTGGTTCTGGTTCTGGCTCTGGGATAGGTTTTAAAATCAAAAATAAAGGAGGTGAAGACTCTTTAAAATCTACAATATCTGCATTGATTTTTCCAACTACATATGTTATATCTCCAATAGGTATTAAATCAAATTTAATATCTTTAACAGTATAAGTAACGTTATCATTATCGGAGTCTTTATATAATCTTTTTATAGGAAAACTAACCCCTTCTAACGTCATGGTATTTTCTGCCCCATAGATTGCATTGCCTTGTAGAATAGTACCTACCATCAATGCCATGATAGCAGAAGCTACGCCTATAAGAGAATCTATTCTGATTAATACCCTCAATCAGTATAACTTTTTGCAACCAGCAACCCTTAACGCAATCATCAATAAAGATCGTCCAAGTTTTTCAACCAATCTAATCCAGTCCATTTTGTTGAACAAGCAATCGGTTACCGAACCCGTACATCAATTATTATTAACAAAAAACTATCCACAAAGCTTTTACGAAAACGTATTTAAAAATGGAGCAAGCTACCCAACGGATAATGTGTTAATAGCGATGATCAATAGCAGTACACCTCGTTTTGCAGAAAACATTGTTCAGAATACCTTAACCGCATCCAGCTATGCGCACAGTCCATCCATTATGAGCTTAATAGCCAACAAGTACAACAACAATTTTGTTATCGTAATTAATACCCATAACCAAGGAAAAGACCCGAATTGGAAAGCCTATTGTGGAAGTCCATCCACAAGCAATACCCTAAGCATCCAAAACATGACCGAATACGAATATTGGGATGCCAATGAAAGAGGAAAAACCACCAGCGAAGGATTTAAAAAATTAATGAATTTAACTGATGATTCCATCAATTTAAAATACGAACCTTCTTGGCAATTGTACAAAACCAAAAGTTATTCACCCCAATTGGTAAGCGCATTTACCGAGCAAGAATACTTTTACTACTATGATTTAAAAAACAAATACCTCAGAAGACAGCAATATGCTGATGATACCAAGTACACGGAATTAAACAATCAAATACTAATAGACGCATACCAAGGATTAGAAGGAGATGTGATCTTTTTAGATCATGGAGTCGATGGAAACCAACACTTAAACCTTAGAGAATTTTTACCCGCAGGATTAGAAAGATCGCACGAATTGAATTTATTAAACGTGGCTTACCAAGAGAGAACCACGAGCAAAAATGTTTCAGATCAACATCCAATAGCACGCTCAACCTATTTCAATTACGGGAGAGATTGGAACACCTTACCAAGTAACCCTATAGAAGTAAGAACATTTAACGATTCTGCCTTGTGTGTTATCGACACCACGGTAATAGAGCAACCCAACATCGAGTGTATTGGTATTTACAAGATTGATTTTTTTGACTACAATACCGTACCATCAGATTGGGGAGTTTACATAGACCCAGTCAATCAAAAACATTGGATATGTCCATTAGATAAAGATACCACAGGCACAGGTTTGATACTCATTTATGAAAACCCATTGAACGGATTACCAGGAAATGTTGGGAACAAGATTTCAACCATTGGTGCTTTAGGGCAGACCTTACATTTAAGAAACGTAACTACTCAAATAGATACCCTAATAGCAGAAGATTATTATCAAAACAAAGATGACATTCCTTTTGCAAGTGCCTTTGGGATCATGGAGTTCTATATTGGTGGAGTCAATCAAATTGGAGTGCATCAATATGAAGTGGGGTATCCATATGATGTACTTACGACCAAAACCATATTAGAAAGAAACCGCTTTACCCAAGTGCAATTAGAAGAAAATGAAAGGGGATTGCAAACACGTTATCACTACAACCATTTTAAGCTATTTGCCTACCAGAACATTGCTTGTTACAATGGTTCGTTTAGCGCCATAGAAAGCTACAATATTGGAGTGCCAACAGCGGTAACCGTAGGTGTTAACCGACCAGATTCATTAAGAACTAACTATGAATATTATCCAGACTATTCTGTAAAAAGAATCATCGATCCTAATGGGATTAACCTTTCTTATGCTTATGATGAACTAGGAAGATTAAAAAAAAGTTACCGAAATGGAGAACTGTTAAGCATCAATAAATACAGTACTTGGAAAAATGATACCAACCTCTCTTTTAATGGTCGAACCCTACAGAATTATGTAGAAACCTTTCAGCATAAAGACAGAGGCTTTTTTCCAAAAGCACTTCAAAGTAGAAAATACATTGATCCACTTGGACGAGATTACCATACCATGAGTAGAGAAGTTGTTAATGTTGGAGCAAGCGATGCGAGTTTAGCAGTAGTTACTCATACAGGAGAAATCGTTTACAACAATTGGAACAGAGCAGAGGAAACGTATAAACCATTTGCTCAAAATGGCATCTTTATACCAAGGCTTCACAATACCGTTAGCGCACTAGATTTGCCGGTATTAGCAGCTTACGAAAACGATCAAAAAGGAAGAATTACCCATGAGGCCAAATTTGGTGAAAACATCAACAACTCCACCCGTAACGTAAAATACCGTTACCGTATGGCGAATTATGTATGTGGAGGATGTGACCTCGATTTGAATGCCCAAGAGTCTAATCTGATTATGGGAACAAATACCAATAATGTACGATTTAAAATAGTCGAAGTAGAAGACGAAGACGGTAAAAAAAGTGAAGAATACTTCAATGCACTTGGACAAAAAGTGGCAACCAAACAGTTTATAACCGCTACACAAACAGCCATTACTTTATTTGTTTACGACAGTTATGGGAATTTAACCAAAGTCATCAACCCTAAAAAACAAGAAAGCAATTACGACTACAACATGTTGGGATGGATGTATCAAAAACAAACCGTAGATGGAGGGATCACCAAGTACATGTACAATGAATCAGGTCAAGTGGTATTAGAGCAAGATGAAAGAGCTAGAAAACAAAGAAGTTGTGAGCCAGTTGAAGTAACCAGACAAGTAAATGGTGCACCAACGCTAGTTAATGAATTTATAGATCAACCTTATTACCGTTCTTATAAATACGATCTATTTGGAAGGTTAACCAGTCAAGATAGAGTGAATTACGAATCCATCAGTAGTAGCATTAGTCAGCAATTACCGTTGTTATACACCAATACGACTAGAAAGGTAAGAACAACAAATATTCCCGGAGTGACACAATCCACAGGAGTTGATTTATTCCATAACGGCACACTTTATTACTTGGATTTAGATGCTAACTTTTCACCTATTAATGCTTTTGTATATTTATTTACCAACAACAGTACGTATTCTTGGAAAGGAAGCACGCACTTATTCAGTATCGGGTACTCAGGAACAGCAGAACTAACATCGCATAACAATTATTCCGATCTAGCCATCAACAGTTCGTTGTCCATCCAACCAGAAAAGAAACTGTATTACGGAAGAAATCTTAATTACCAAAATAACTCAATAACCAATAACAACATTCACACTACCACGGGTACTATTTTAGCAACAGCAAGAGCTAACATGAGAGGAAATCTGAGTCATACCATTACGTATAGCAATGCAGCGTGTGGAAATACAGCTTTACCTATTCAATTTAGCTTTATGGGTTACAACAGCGAAGGGAACTTAGCATGGCAAATGCATCAATTCAATGCCAATGGTATTAATGACACCACAAAAGGTATCGTTACCCGAATCGATTATCCTAAATACGATTTAAACAATAACCTATTGGTAGAAAACATAGATGTAAACAACGATTTACAGATCGACATGCAATATGGATATACCTATGACATAAGAAATCGCCTAAAAGAAGTACGAGTAAGTTTAGATAACGATCCAAGCACTGGTCAATTGTTGGCAAGTTACGATTACAACGATGCTACAGGGTTGGTAATTAAAACAGATTACCACAAAGACTGTACAGCAGGAGCGAATAGCATCATAGATAACATTGTTTACACCTACGATGTAAGAGACCGATTAACCAACATCAATAGCAGTTACTTCAATTACTCGATGTTTTATGATACAAATATGCCCACAACAACAAAAGGTTTACTCAATACAACAGGAAACTACAACGGTAACATCAATGCCGTGCAAGCCACATATAGTTTAACCAGTTTAGGAGGATATGGAACAACAGGTACAGGGTTTAACCAACCAAGCACCTATGCTTACAATTACGATGGTATTAACCGCTTAACAGTAGCCAATGCCTTTTGGGATGAAGAACAAAGCCCTTTAATAGCAAGTGTTAACGATGCCAAATATGGAGATGTCAATTATCAATTCGATAAAATAGGGAACATCACCAATTTAAAAAGATACATTAGCCATAACAATACCAATGAGTGGAACTATAAATACCTAGCAGGAAGCAACAAGCTCAATAAAGTAGATGCAATAAGCGCAAGTACGGCAGATAGACATTACACTTATGATGCTTCAGGTAATTTATTAACCGATGATTTTAGAAAAGTAAACCAAACAAGGTATGGCAGAGCCAATCTACCTTATGACTTATTACTAGAACAAGATGAAACAGAAAAATCAGCTCAATACTTATACGATGCTTCAGATGCCCGTATTTTTAAAGGATTGTATGATTTAGCAGCTACAGGAGCAGCTCAAATCGGATTGGCACAAAATGCAGAATACTACTTAAGAGATGCAGCAGGCAATACAGTAGGCATTTTAAATCTAAACACCCATGAATGGACTTGGTATGTTTTTGGTAGAGAACGTTTCGCTAAAATTAAACCTGAAGCCGATCAGCAACCTCAATTTTTTACAGCAGATATTGGGCAACGAAATACAGGCATTACAGCAGGAAGTACAGAAAAGGATCAGTTCGTTCAAGAATTAACGGTTACCTTACAAGAAGTAGAGAATACCAACAACCAAGTTGCTATGAGCCACCTTACCCTAAACGATGAAACAGAAAGATGGGTAAGTGAAATTAATTTGCGTAATTTTAGTGACTACAGAATAAACAACGAAATTACCATTACAGGAGATAAACAACTAATACGAATGGACAACAGGCTTATTAGTACAGGGGTTTTAACAGGTGGAAGGTTGAGCTATGCGGATGGCACAATAACTCTTCCAGACGGAGTAATAACACGAACAAGTGTTGATGCCATTGCCATTACCACTGGTAATGTATTAACTCCTGATCCTAATCTTACGATTATTCCCGATGGTGATCCAGTTATAACTTATACCGCCAATCATAGCAATGAGTTTATCTCTACAATCAGTTATTTCAATTTTGACCACCTCGGAAATACAAGGCTAGTTTACACGCCTTTAAACGAAAGGTGCGATCCTAATGGAGACCCTATCTTTGAAAGTACTGATTTAGAGTATGCAGCAGATTTTTATCCTTATGGAAAACCGCTCAGAGAGTATGAACCAGGAGCGGAGAAATATGTAACCACCCACCACGAAAGAGATACAGAAACTGGACTTGATTACAGAGGAGCTAGATATTATGATGCTGACATTGCTAGGTTCTTGAGTTTGGATCCTGCTGCAATTGAATATCCTAGTTTATCAGATTACAACTATGTAGCTGGAAATCCATTAATATTTGTTGATCCTGATGGGAAACGAGTTGATGTTGTTACTAAAAGATGGTATAGGAAAAATAAAAAATTAATACAGAAGAAAGGTTTTAGAGGTCTTTTCAGGAGAACTGTTCATAAAGATATTTCGGTAACTCTAAGTAATGTTAAGCTATTCAATTATAATTCTAAATTCTTTGAGCAAAAAAGGTATCGTGACCATCTTAAAAAAAATGTTGAAAAAAGTTTATCCTACTACAACAGAAAAAATGTACCTAGTAGAAATGGAAAAAGAACAGTTACAACTAGCTTAAAAATTGAAGGAAAAATTGAATGGGTAGAATCTTTAGATGAAGTAAATGCTTCAGGAGAAAACTCTGATCAATTAATAGTGAAGGCAACTATTGAAACTGTAGATAAACTTAATAAAAATGCAGCAGCAGTAACTGTCCGAATGGGATCGAATATGATGGTTTTGGGTGGAATTGATCCAGATATTATTGCCCATGAATTTGGACATCAAGGTGGTGCTGCACACATACAAGGAGGTATAATGGGAAAACCTAGAGAAAAAGAGGCAAATTTTAAAAATTTATGGACTTTTTTCCAAGGAAAGAGGAATTTACCTTTTAATAATGAAGCTGTTTTTAATCGAATGAAAAATAAACCATCAAATGAAAAATAAAAAATCATACATAATATTAATTTTAACCATCCTATCCCATGGAGTTAAATCACAAAATGATTCCTTGAAAATTTTACTTATCAATGGTTCAAAAATTAAAAACTATAAATTAATAGTTCAATATAATGATTCTCTGCATTACAAAATTAAACTAAAAAAGAACTCTAATCATTTAATAAAACTTCCTATGCCAGAAGGTTTGGAAGAATATGATGCTTTACCATTAAGTATATTTAAAAAATCTTTTTTTATGTATAGAGATACGCATACAAATGTCAGTTACGAAAAAAATAAAAAAAATCTAATTATATACGATGATAAAAGAGTGAAGGATAGGTACTCTTTTTCCTTTATATGGTTGGATAAATACAGAACTATATTTGCACCAGAGCATCTTGGTCATTTAAGTAAATTATTCAACGAAAAAGAAATGATGGGTGTTGAGGAATGAAGGTGGGTAATCCAAATTGGATCAGAAGTGGTTGCAAAAATAACGTTGTTTTGAAATTAAACTTAAATTATATTGCAGACTATTACCCATATGGTAAAACTTTAATAGAACTTACTAATTTAACATTCATTTGAATAAATTAGATGCCCCAATTGAGATGAAATTTTTAAGCAGAATTATACTACTACTATTACCAATTTTATTAATGGGCAATACCATTCCGTATGATGATTGTCCACCAAGGTACTCAACTCCTTGCTCTCCTCATCAATTAGAAGGTTTTTGGTACTACCCAGATTCACCTAAAAATACCATATTAAGGCAAGCCGATCAAGTAGGAGAACAGATTCCCGATTTAGGATTAACTGTACATTATGATATTTTATGGAAAGGAGGGTGTAACCATGACTTTGTTGTTAAGCAAGTTTATTATGATGAAAAAATACCTAATGCCTCACAAAATGCCAAATTATTCTATCCAGGTGAAATCATAAATTACCAAGTAACTGCTGTATATCCCGATTCTATGAAATTTAAGGTTACTCTTAAGGGAATTACTACTTGCGAGCAAACTCTTTATAGAGTACCTAAAGAATGGTTAGAAAAGTAAATGTCTTCTAATAAAGGTTTTAAGTCGTATAATTTCTTAAAAGCCGTGTAAATTTGGTTCGTAATTAATCCCGCTTTGTGTACTTAACCCTCTTAATCGTAAGATTTTGAGGGTTTTTTTATGTAAATATATATAGGTTTTGTTTTAAGAATTCGAGTAAGAATCAAGATCCATAGTTTACTTTTTATTAATACTATCATTAGTTCAAATAAACAGAACTCTACATTTTTAATGCACTTTAGAAAAGATAATTTCAGATCAAGATTAATTTATAAAATTAGATAACTTATCACCTAACTTCAATTGTTAAGGTTATAATTTCTACTGTTCATCTTCTCCTTCAATTTATATTTAGTGGTGCCAAATTATAAATTGAAACTCTTTTCAGGCTATTCTTACCTAATTTTCCAATTCAAAACTCTAAAAACCAAATCTAGTGTCTTTTGATCGCTTATATCATCTATTCAGAAAAAAAACCAAATCTGTTTTAGCTTTTTTTCAAATGCTTGTCATTCATGCAAATCTTAAGATCTTTATAAGAATAAGATTACTTCAACTCGTATGCGTGCTATTACCGGTAGCAATTTATTCATCAGGAGGTGACACATTAACTGTTAAAAATACGGGTAATGGTAGGATGTTGAAGAAAAATGAACCCATTTCTCAGTCATTTCATTTTCCTGAGATAGATAAAAAATTCCCTCTAAAAAAAAATATACATACGATAGCTGCAGGTCCCGAATTTACCTTTGATAATATACACAAAGAATTTCCTATGATGCCAGAGATTGTGAATGATGCAAGATCAGAAGCGGCTCAGGGGTTTAAAGAAATTGACAGTACAGGAAAGTGGATTTCATCATTTTCAAATGAAGATATTCAAGTCTTACCGGTAGGAATAAAACATAAGATTAACGAAGTAGAATACCAAATTGGTTTTATGAAAGCCGGTTTTACAAAAGATTATACAGAATTGTTGGTATTTGTTAAGGTCATTTTACCGCAAACAGACAAAGATGGATTACCAGTAGAGCTTTTTTTTGGAGCAAATAATGTAAAACTTTCTCATCAAGGAGGTATTATAGGTGGTGGAGATCTGGTTCTACTGGGGGATATGTTCATTCCATTTAGTGGAGGTAACTGGTTACTGATGCTTAAAGGAGGATTTGATTATGAAACAAGTGACATTGAAAACCGAACCTATGTTACGATTGATTGTGATGGGGTAAAGGAAATGCAGATTGAAGGTGAAGTGCAATTTTCTAGAAAAGTTGTATTACCGCTGGATAAAGAAGGTAATTTAGACAAAAGACCAACTATCCCATATGAAGGAGCACTTAAAGAAACTATACAAATACCTAACAGGGTCAGAGGAGAATTTAAAGCAGTAGCTTCTGATTGGAATGATTTTGTGGTAGAAATTAGTATTACCCCTTTTGTAGTAGAAGGCCAGGAAGAATTATTTGCATTTTCTGCTAATAAAGCAGTCTTTGATTTTAGTACATTAAGAACCGAAAATGTTACTTTTCCACAAATATATCATGATAAAGGATGGTTGTTGCCTAATCCTGATACCTGGAGAGGAGTGTATATAGAATCTCTAGAGATTGGTCTTCCAAGAGCATTTAAAAGTAGAGAGAAAAAAGGACAAAAAAGAGTGTCTTTTGAGGCAGCTCACCTCATATTAGATAGTCATGGAGTTTCAGGATTCTTTTCAGTTAATAATTTAATCCCTCTTAATTCAGGAATAACATCAGAGTCTAATGCTTGGTCTTATTCTGTAGATAAAATGACTATAGAGTTAGTGTCTAATCAATTGGTTGGAGCAGGATTCGAAGGTCAATTAGTACTTCCAATTTCAGATAAAGAAACCGAGGCAATTCAAAAGCAACAAGATAGTACACAAAACACCAAAATTGGGTTAAAATATAAAGGTCTTATTTCTGAAGAAGAGTTTATGATGTCTGTAGCTACTGCAAAAACTATAGATTTTGATGTATTTAGTGCTAAAGCACAGTTGCTTGAAGATTCGAGGATAGAATTAGCAGTAGTTGATGGAGAATTTAAGCCAAAAGCAGTTTTAAATGGAAGAATGGTGATTTCTGCAAGTCAGAAACAATCATTAATTGATGAAGGCAAAGAAATAGAAGGAACTGATGACGTGGTTCAATTTAAAGGTATTGAATTCTCAGGATTGGTTTTACAAACTGAAACCCCTTTGATATCGGTTGAATATTTTGGATACAAAGACACCGCAGAATTGGCAGGTTTTCCTGTTTCGATAGGTGATATTGCATTAAGAGCAAATGATGATGAGGTTCAGTTAGATTTTGATCTAAGTATCAATTTAATGGGAGAATCGGATAAAGGTTTTTCTTCTACTACTCGATTAGGAATTGCTGGTAAAAATGTGAAATCAGATGGAAAACAAAATTGGAAATACGATGGTATAAAATATTCAAAAATAGAGTTGGACGTAGATATGGGGCCTGTAGCTTTCGAAGGATTTTTATCTATTAGAGATAAAGACTCTATCTATGGTAATGGGTTTACTGGAGATGTAAAAGCCAAATTTGCTGGTTTTGGACCGATTCAATCTACAGCTGTTTTTGGGAAGAAGGATTTCAGGTATTGGTATGTAGATGGCGCAGTGCATGGGTATACTATACCTTTTGGAGCATTCACAATGACTGGATTTGCCGGTGGCGCATTTTATAAAATGACTCGGGAGTCTAGTACCAAAAAGGTTTTTGCTCCATCTGGATTATCCTATATTCCTAATAAAAATACAAGCCTAGGTGTTAAAGCAATGACTTTTGGATATATGGGAGCTCCGGGTGCAGTTTCTTTTGGTGCAGGTTTTGAAATTGAATTTAATAAAAGAGGAGGCGTAAATCGATTAGGCTTTTATGGCGAGGCCCAAATTATGAAAAAATTTGATTTTGCTAACCCCTTGGTTGAACTACAACAAAAATTAGCCAATCTTGTCGATTATGAGGTTATCAACCAGATAGAAGATCATAAAGTAACAAAAACATTTTTTGATAGATCCACAGATGAATATAAATCAAATATAGAAGGTACTGCAAATATAAGTGGATTTATGGGCGTTGAGTTTGATTTTGCGAATAATGCTTTTCATGCAACTGCAGATATTTATATGGATGTAGCAGGGGGAGTATTGCGTGGACGAGGAAAAGGAGGAAGAGCGGGATGGGCAGAAATCTATATTGATAAAAATGATTGGTACGTGTATTTGGGTACACCCAAAGATCGTATGGGTATTAAAATGGGTATTGGTCCTTTATCCGCCGGTTTGGATGGATATTTTATGACGGGATCCAAAATACCAGGAAGTCCACCACCACCAGCTGTGGTAGCAGAAATTTTGGGAGTAGATGCTAATTCTCTAGACTATATGAGAGATGAAAATGCATTGGGTGAAGGTCGTGGTTTTGCCTTTGGTGCAGGTCTTAATTTTGATACTGGTAATATTCGATTTTTGATGTTTTATGCTCGCTTACGAGCAGGTATAGGTTTTGATTTAATGATGAAAAATTATGGAGATGCACGGTGCTCAAATACAGGAAGAAAAGTAGGGATCAATGGTTGGTACACGAATGGACAAGCATATGCATATTTGCAAGGAGAACTCGGGATTAGAATTAAGCTGTTTTTTAAGAAAAAGAAAATTAGGATATTCAAAGGAGGTACTGCAGTTTTGATGCAAGCCAAATTGCCTAATCCTTTCTGGATGAGAGGATATATGTCTGGAGATTTTGATGTCTTAGGAGGATTGGTAAGTGGGCGTTTCAGGTTTAAAGTAACTATTGGTGAGAAGTGTGATTTTGAAGATGAGTCACCATTAGGCGGAATTAAAATGATTACAGACGTTTCTCCTGTAAAAGACGAGCAAGAGGTTGATGTATTTACAGCACCTCAAGCAACATTTGCTTTAAAAGTAAATCAACCCATCATAATCCCAGAGGATGATGGAGATAAAACATATAAAGTAATCCTGGAAAAATTTACACTTACCAATGAAGCGCAAGAAGAGATCAAAGGTAAATTAGATTGGGGATCTGGTAGTGACCGCGTCACATTTATAGCCGAGGATATTTTGCCTCCAAAAACCAAATTAAAAGCAAAAGTACAGGTTAGTTTCCAAGAAAAAATAGGAGGAGTTTTTAAAACTATCATGGATGATGGTAAAAAAGCTTTAGAAACAGAAGAAAGAAATTTTACCACCGGTACTGCGCCAGATCATATTCCTCTGCACAATATTCAGTATTCATACCCTGTAGTGAATCAAGAACACTTTTATAGTGGCGAATATGATAAAGCATATATAAAACTTAAGCAAGGTCAGGATTATCTTTTTGAAAATACACAATGGAAAAGTATGGTGAAATATATCGGTCAGAATGGTGATATCAAAAAAACTGAACCTAATTATAACAATGGCGATAATAAATTGTACTACAATATCCCAGGAACGAATAGAGATGAGGTATACAAAATGATCATCACCAGTTTTTCTAAATCCTCAAAAGACAAGGGTATAGACCAAACTACAATAGAAAAGCAAGAATATGATGATGATAATATAGTTGAAATTGAGAGAAAATCTGCAGAAAACACTTCAATAGATGGAGAAATAGAAAGACTTACTTATAATTTTAAAACAAGTAGTTACAAAACTTTTGCAGATAAGATTAAAAGTATTGATATAAAAGAAGATAATTGGGGTAAAATTTCATCTGATGTGATTTATTTATCGTCCAAAATTAATACTCATGAAGGATTTGATCTGGTAGAGTTAAAAGGTACTGCTTATACAGAAAATAAGGCATTGATTAGTATAGAATCAGATCTTAAAGATGCCTATTTCAGAGAAGATATAGATCCTATACTGTATCAAAAATATCCAATAGGAGGTAAATATACTATTGATCGCAACCCTACAGTTTTGGGATTTAGACCAAAAAGAGCATTACCTATTTTGACGAATTATGTAACTAGTCTTGAGAATAAGGTGAATTTAACATGGAGAGCCACCAGATTCCCATTTCGTTATAATCTTCCGCAAGCCTATTACAATGATTATAAAAGTATAAGAGATAGAATAATTAATGACTATGCCAATGGGGTAATTAATAGCGAAGCTCCAGAATTAAGTATTATGGGAGAAGATTATAAGCTAATGCTTTTTGGTAAGTATAGTGTAAAGCTACAATATAGTTTACCCGGAGGAATATTAGGATCTTCTGCAAATTATAAGTTTAAGAATCCACTTTCTTTAAGAAAATAAATAATACGTAACAAAAAATGCTTTTTCATCTAAATGATAAAATACACAATTTAAAAATCTTGTTTTGATGATAATTGAAAAAACTCGACATACAATATTACAAAAGTGCTTATGGGTACTTGTCTATTTTGCTGTTTCATTTCAGGGTTTTTCCCAAAGAACAACCGAAGATCCGAGCATACGGGTAATAGCAAGAGTTCAAGGAAGTAAAATTCTTTTAAGATGGGCGCCTACTACACCTTCATCATGGCTAAAATCAAATAAATACGGATACCAAATTCAACGTTTTACTATATCACGCGATGGAAAATTAGTTTCTCCACCAGAAAAGAAAGTACTGACAACTACCCCAATAGTTCCAATGGGGCTCGAACGGTGGGAGTATATAGCCAGTGGTGATGATTATGCTGCAATATTAGCACAAGCTTTATTTGGAGAAGGTTTTGAAGTAGAAGGTATGGAAGAAGAAGGTGCATTGGCACAAATTGTAAATAAATCAAGAGAAGTCGAGCAGCGATTTTCATTTGCGGTTTTTGCAGCAGATATGAATTTTGAAGCTGCAAAAATGGCTGCTTTAGGGTATGAAGACACTACTATCGTTCCTGGAGAAGAATATGTTTATAAAATAACTACAGCTATTCCCGAAGAATTGCTAAAAGTGATTCCAGGGTCAATAGTCATAAAATCTCAACAACCAGAACCTCTACCTGCTCCAATTGATCTTATCGCTGTACCTGATGATAAAATAGTTCTACTAACCTGGGATTATGGAATGTTTAAATCGATTTTCACTACCTATTATTTAGAAAGATCAGAAAATGGTAATGATTTTAAAAAGTTGGGAGACCTCCCTTTAGTCAACTTAAACGATAAACCTGATGCGGCTAAGCAACGGATGCAATATATAGATACCCTGTCCCAAAACAATAAAGAATATTATTATAGGGTGAAAGGTATTTCCCCTTTTGGAGAAGAGAGTTTGCCTTCAAAAGTCGTTTCAGCAAAAGGTATTAAAAAACTAACCGCCACACCTCATATTTTAAAATATACATTAGAGGATTCTGGAGCTGTACTGATAGAATGGGAGTTTTTAAAAGAAGCCGAAAATGAAATATTAGGATTTGAATTGAATTGGTCAATGCAGAAAAAAGGCCCTTATATAGTTGTGAGTAAGGGTCTTTTACCTAGTTCTCGAAAAACAAGATATCAGAAACTTGCGGCTTCAAATTACTTTACAATTACTGCAATAGGAAAAAATAATCAGAAAAAAGAATCACTATCGGCTTTTGTACAAACTATTGATGAAACTCCACCAGCAGCACCTTTAGGCTTAACAGGAACCATAGATACATTAGGTATCGTGACTCTAAAATGGGATGCAAATACAGAAAAAGACATGCTAGGTTACCGTGTATTTAGAGGGAATTTAGCAAAGGAAGAGGTGTCACAAGTAACAATTTCTCCAATAAACAAGAATGTTTTTCGGGATACAGTACAGATTAAATCGTTAAACAAGAATGTTTTTTATCAAATAGTAGCAGTAGATAAGCGATTTAATATGTCTGAGTATTCTGAAAAAATAGAACTGAAGAAACCAGATGTAGTGCCACCTTCTTCTCCAACATTTTCTAACTATAACGTAAGCGACGAAGGCGTATTTCTAGAATGGATCATGAGTACCAGTACTGATGTCAAATATCATCAGCTATATAGGCAAAATGTACAAGAACCAGATAAAGGATGGCATTTATTATTTGAAACTGAGGCAGGAACAACTTTTACTGATAATACGATCGAATCAAATACAAAATATAGATATGCAATTTTTGCTGAAGATAATAGTAAGCTCAGGTCTGAGCCATCAACACCTATTACTATTGTGTATAAAAAAGCCACTCCTGATGAAAATTTAGTAAAAGGATTCACAGCAATAGCTGATAGAGAACATCAGAAAATAGATCTGAATTGGAGAAAAATGCCGTCAGAGGTAACCGAAATTTTAATCTATAAAGCTATTAAAGAAGAAAAACCTGTGTTATGGAAACAAATATCAGGATCAATGGATTCATTAGAAGATAGATCTGTATCTCCTAATACGATCTATGTGTATTATTTACAAGCAATGACTGACAGCGGAAGTCATTCTGTTATACAAACCAAAGAAATAGAATTTTAGATTATGAAAACTAATAGCAAAAATTTATTAACGTTTCTTTTTTTACTATTCTCATGTATACTCTTTGCACAGCAAACCAGTATTCAGATTACCAACTATAACTATACTGCAGATTTTGATGATGGTAGATGTGATGATGAAATAAGAATGACGGCTTACTTTAGAGGAGGAGGTTCTGAACGATTTATTAGATATAGAAATAGACCGGATGGTCCACGTGCTGATCGTGAGCTTATCGTAAATGGAGATGTAACTCATATAGATGTTTATATCTACGGTAAGGATCAGGTAAGTGGTGGTATTTTTGGAGATTTCTGTGCAGGAGGATCTTTTGGAGGAAGAGCTCGGGGAACATATCGTATAAATCTTCCAAATTATCCATGCAATCAAGGTTCATTTGATGAAAGACAAAGTGATAGTAATGTTTTTAATGGAAGTAACGAAGTACGACAACGACTTCGTTTCAATTACGAAGTTACTCCATTACCACGAGTGCAAAGAACATCGCCTTCAGATATTGTTGGGTATGAAGATGCTTTTCAGGTACAGGGAGATGGAGGTTTTAGAAATGATGCCTACAATTGGCAATATAGTTTTTTAAATGGAAGCACCCCGCTTGTTTGGCAGGAAGTTCCTGGCGCGTCATTTGATCCGTTATTGAATATTAGACTAGAAGATATATTCGATGAATCTGTTATAGGAAGAGATATATTGTTTAGAATTGCTGCATGCGATTATGATGGTCCAGAAGGGTATGAAGTAGTAAGCTACAGAATAAGAAAATCTGCTCCCAAAATCATTGATGTATCCACAACACCAGTAAGTTGTTTTGATGCAACAGATGGTGAAATAACAATAACATTTGATAGGCCACTTATAGGCGGAGATCTTTTTGGATTTAGTATATCTGATAGATCCGATCCTGATGGAGATGTTGTGGCAAACGCCAATAACATCACGACTTTGGATGTGGGAAATACCTTAACGATAAGGAATCTCCCACCTAGCAATACCGATTTTTTAATTGAGGCTATTGGTACATATGATGGTGAACCATATTATACAGGAGAAGCAAATCATTCTGCTGTCTTTACAATTGGTAGACCTGCACCGGTATCATTTGTTGAGGAACCAAGAGATAATGCAGTAAATGTATATTGTTTTGGAGGACAAGATGGAACCATTGAGATAAACGCAGCGGGTGGAGACGGGAATTATGAATATTTAATGAGAAAGGAAAATGAAACGTGGGATGAAAATGAATGGATGCCTTTTTCTTCAGGCAATACGCATACGATTCGAGATTTGTTTCCTGATACTTACTACCTTAAGATAAGAGATGGTAATGAATGTGTTGCCAAAGAACAAACATTGGTAGATGGAGAAATAGCATTAGGAGAAGAAATTATAGAACGAGTAAATATTACTCAACCAGATGCTCCTTTATTTATAACAACAGAAATTTTAAACCCTCCACAAGCACATGGTTTTGAAGATGGAAGAATTTTGGCGACGATTACAGGAGGTACACTAATTGATGGTGATTCTTATGAATTTGAATGGAGAGATGAAAATGACAATATAATTAATACTACTTCTGCTATCTATAATGCTGGTCAGGGATACTTAGTTACTTTACATAGTGTTGGAGGTGGACAATATACAATCACTGCAAGAGATGCTAATTATAGTGGAGCAACTAATAAAGAAGGGTGCACTATGGTCAGTGAATCAATTACACTAATACAACCATTGCCCATAGAAATAAGTATAGAGGTATTCCCTATTTCCTGTAATGCAGCAAATACCTACAGCGATAATATAGATACTAATTTTGATGGAGTTGCTGATCAATTTCAGGACGGAGTATTGGTTGCTACAGTTACTGGTGGTGTGCCTTTTGATATTGAAAACCCAGATTATAGTGTACCCGTTCCTGCAAACAGTAATGGTGATCTAGTACCATATTTTTACGATTGGAAAATACAACAAGGTGATGGAAGTTGGATAGAAATTCCTATAAATAATAATCGCATTGACTTTTTGGATACTGCAACCAATTATTCTTTAAATGTGACCGATAAGAATGGTATTGTGCTGGGAAGTTATATCGCTATAATTGAAGCTGATGGTTCTCGTAGCTATAGTTTGGTACAAGCTGAAGACGTTGTAGAATACTTGCCACAACCTGAAGTACTAGCACTGGACTTTACAAAAACAGATGTTACTTGTGCTAATGGAGATGATGGAGCTTTGACGGTAACTGTAACAGGAGGTGTTGAACCTTATACTTATGAGTGGAGTAATGGTAATACTACTATGGCCATATCTGATCTTATTGCAGGGACTTATCTTGTTTTTATTACCGATGCCAAAGGTTGTCAGATAGAAGGTAATGTAGTGGTTGAACAATCTAATAATATAGAAATAGAACCTATATCTGTGGTTTCTCCTACATGCTTTGAGGGAAGTGACGGCCAAATCGGTATAAGTGTTAATGGGGGTGTACCTCCGTATACTTATTTATGGAACACAAGTTCTGTTTCGAGCGATATTCGAGGAATACCGGCAGGAACTTATAGAGTTGAAATAACAGATGCAAGTGGGTGTAAGGCCTTTTACGAGGAAACACTAATTAATCCCGATCCAATAGTAGTAAATATTGAAGAAAAACGCTCTCTATGTGGAGAACAATCTTTAGCTCTTGATATTACGATTGATGATCCAGAGGCAATCTATTCTTGGACTAGTACAAATGGTTTTGCTAGTTCTGAGTCTAGTGTGACACTTACTGAAACAGGTACATATGTGGCTATGATAACAACAGGGCAAGGATGTGTAGGGATCGGCGAAGTTATAGTAGAATCTTTTGATAGACCAATAGACTCTAATTTCTACATTACTACACAAGCCTATTCTAATGAAGACGTAATTCTTATCAATGTGAGTAACCCTATCGGAGAGGTAGTAGAATGGAATATTCCAGAAGGAGTAGAAGTAGTTTCAAAAAGTGATGAAGAGTTAATCGTAAGGTTCGAAAAAGAAGGAGCCTATGATATTAATTTGGTGTCGTATCAAGGAGATTGTTACGAGAGTTTTGAAAAAACTATTTTGGTACAACCTGCAATCGAAGCCCCTCAATTAGACAATATTCCAAGAAATTTTATCGAAGAATTTATTTTATACCCAAACCCTAGCAAAGGAATTTTTAAAACAAAAATTAGCTTAAAAGAAGCTTCAAATATCACGTTAAAAATCATAGATCTGGTATCAGGTGCAACTATAAATAAGCGTGAAGAAAAAGATAGTCAAGAACTTTTACTAGAGTACTCTCTTTCTATATCTTCAGGAGTATATTTAATGCTATTAGAAACACCAAATGGATCAGAAACTCGCAAATTAATAGTAGAGTAAGTAGCTGTTAATAATACTATCGTTTTAGATAAAATTAAAATGAAAAAAATAATAAACATAATCGTGATATTCTGTTTTTTTGGCTGTGTCAAAGAAGAAGCAGTACCTGTTGTTGTTGATTTTAATTTTGATGTGTTTAATAATGATTTTTCAATTCCGGTTCAGGTTGTTTTTTTTAACAGAACCGAAGGAGCAGAAGATTACGAGTGGAAATTCGAAGGAGGATCACCATCAAGATCTATAAATCGTAACCCTGGACTTATACGATATGAAGAAAAAGGAACCTATAAAATTGAACTTATAGGGACCAATCAAGATGGTTCCAGAGATAGTAAAATAGTTGAAATTAAAATAGATAATCCAGTATTTATTGATTTCGATTTTAATAACCTGGTGGATAATTTTTCTCCGGCAATTTATACTTTTGACAATCAATCTTCTGGTGCAAGCACGTATTTATGGACTTTTGAAGGAGGAACTCCCTTAAATTCCTCTGAAAGAGATCCTGGAGAAGTAACTTTTGTGGATCCTGGAAATCATAATGTTACTTTGGTTATTGATAATGGAAGAGAAACACTTGATCTTCAAAAAACAATTACTGTCGCTCCATTTTTAACTTCAGATTTTGAATATCAACCTGCTTTTGAAGATGATGATTATCAGATACCAGTTCGTGTTCAATTTGATAATAATTCGATAAGTGCTACTACTTTTGAGTGGAGTTTTACAGGAGCCTCCTCTATATTTTCTGAAGCTGAAAGCCCTGAAATAGTTTTTACCGAACCTGGAGTACAAACAATAACATTAAAGACATCTAATGGAAAAGACACTAAAACAGTTGTAAAGAATATTAAGGTCTTTGCAAATACTAACCTTAGAGTTTTTGAAGATGTTAAACTAGGAATTAATACAGCGCATACTTCTAATGTATTGGGGAGTTTTTATAGTATTTCAAATCGTAGTGTATATACTAGTAATGAAATTAATAACGAAACAGGAAAAAATGTTGACTTAGTATTTTTTGGGTTAAATGAAAGTTTTACCCGTAATAAGTTTGTAAGTCCAAATGGATTGTCTGAAACTACTTTTACATCTCTGCAAAACCCTAAGCATACCATATTTATTAATTCACAAGAATTGTGTAATTGTGCAGCTTCCTTAAGTGCACAACAGTTTGATATGATGCAAGATGATACCCTTTTGAAAAATTTAATGATTGAAGAGACTCCGGGAGGATTGCAAAGCTTTGATAGCACAATGACACCTCGAATTATTCTTTTTGAAACTCAGGAAGGAAAAAAAGGTGCAATTAAAATAAAGGAGTTTGTACAGGAAGGACAAAACTCATATCTCCTTGTAGATATAAAAGTACAAAAGGAATCCATTTAGCCTATGAACTCATGAAACAATAAGCAAAATCAGATGAAACTATACACACAGCAATTTCTAATCATACTATTTTTTATTCCTGTTTGGATGAACGCTCAGGTTTTTCCTGTACAAGTTACTCCTCAAGTTTTACCGCCATATAGTTTGAAACTTTCAGAATATGGAACATCAGATTCAGAGAAATTAATACTTAATTTATTATTTACTGATATTACAGAATCTAATGTACAAGTTCGGTTAAAGTTTTTTTTAGAAAATAATGCAGGATTATCAATCCAAAGCAATGATTTTGTAACAGGTGCTAATCCAATTTTCCTGGATGGAGGTATACCTTTACGTTTGACCAATATTGATTTGCAAGCCTATTTTTCTTTGCAAAACCTTCTGGGTATAAGTCCCCAGCAGTATAATACTCCTTTGCCAGAAGGACTATATAATTTTTGTTTTGAAGTATATGATGTCTTTTCTGATCGGCGAATCTCTCGTAAAAGTTGCGTGCCGGTATATTTAGTACTTAATGATCCTCCATTTTTAAATTTACCTGGTCGAGGTGAACAAGTATTGCTAAGAGAACCACAAAATATCATTTTTCAGTGGACTCCTCGTCATCTTAATGCTACTAATGTTTCTTATGAATTTACGTTAACAGAATTATGGGATACTCAAATGGATCCACAGGCTGCTTTTTTAGCAGGACGACCGCTTTATCAAACGAATACTTTTGCGACAACATTATTATACGGACCTGCAGAAACCCCTTTGCTACCTGATAAAATGTACGGATGGCGTGTTAGGGCTTTGGTTAGTGATGGGATTAGTGAGACTTCTGTTTTTAAAAATAATGGTTTTAGCGAGATTTACTACTTTACATATACAGGGAGTTGTGCAGAGCCCGAGTCTATTTTGGCAGAAGCAAAGAATAACACCACAGAAAAAATTTATTGGCAAGGAGTAGATCATAAATTATATGATATACAATACAGGAAAAAAACATCTTCGGCTTCAGGGAAAAAGAACTCTAGCGAAGGAAATATGTGGTTTAATGCAGGGACCCAGAATGAATATACAACAATTTATAACCTTAAGCCAGGTACTACTTATGAGTTTAGAGTAGGAGGCCAATGTATTGAGAATGGCCCTTATACGTATTCTCAGATTTACGAATTTACAACCACCTTACCGATTGATGACAATGAAAGTACATACAATTGTGGGATTACACCAGAGATTCTAATAACCAATCAGGAATCTATACAACAATTGGTTGTTAATGAAACGTTTACTGCAGGGGATTTTCCGGTAACGATCAAAGAAATAACACAAGGTAACGATGTGTACACAGCAACCATTCCAGAAGAACCCGATGAAGACAGTGAAGAGAATAATGATTCGATAGATGAAGCACTTCCGTCAGGAATTCAAGATAAAACATTTTCTGGTTGGGGATATATCGTGGTACCTTATTTGAATGATACTAAAATTAAAGTAAGTTTTGAGAATATTAAAATTAATACAGACTATCAATTGATTGATGGTATGGTAGAGACCGATTATGATAAAAATTGGGGAGGGCTGGCCTCTGTTAATGAAATACTAGATGTATTTGAAGGAGATAACGATTTAAGGAATATAAACCTTGATTACGACATTACTATCGATAATATAAGTATTGCAGATGATGGTACTATCGAAATCACTCATCCTATAAGCGGCGCAATACGAAGAGAACCGGGAGGAGATGATGTTACTATTATGGATACTAATCCCGATGGTAGTAGAGATATATTTCATGTTGATGCCGATGGAAATATTAGAGAAGGAGGGCAAATGGCTCCTGGAGGTCCAATACGTTCACAAAATACTGCGGGAGTTAATAGTAATGGTGAAGTTACAGAACTTACTGCAAAAGGGATTAAAGTTGAGTTTTTAGAATATACAGATTATACATATGGTTTTGATAGAATTCCTAATGGTCAAGAAACCAAATTAGGTAAATATTATAAGCAGATAAAAGATACTGAAGGTAACCCTTACAATATAATCAATAAATCGGTAGGCAACGGAGAGGAAGATATAATAAGAGCGAAGGTCACAATAACCGATAATAGTCTTTCTGTTCATGATTTGGTTATAAAAACAATACATGGGGAAAAGGTGGATTATGACGTCTCAGGAAATGAGATTACACTAAAATTAAAAGGGTATTACACCTTTGAACATGAAAATATATATGCTACAATACAGCCTAAAAAAAATAAAACCAATAAGCAAACTGTAGCAGGAGTGTTTTCGCAATGGCATTTAGCTAATAAAGATGTCAACGTAACGATTATACCGGTTAATGGAGCTTCATTACCAAATAGTGATGTATTAGGTTCACAAATCAATAAAATATTTAAACAAGCATCCGTTACTTTTAATGTATCTGTTGCTCCAGAGATGAGCATAGCAAAGAGTCAAATTGGTGTGGGAGAGAGTGGAGCACTTTCTAATTATACAAGTGATCAAAAAGATATCATTAATCAATTTAAATCAAGTGGTGTTACAAATCGTAAATCCTATTACGTATTTGTATTTGGTGATGGCATTAGACCTAGTCGACCTAGTGTTGCAGGCTTTATGCCACTAAAACGCCAATTCGGATTTGTGTTTTCTAGCAACCTTTCTCAAAAAGAGGAAGGTAAATCATCACTGGCTGGTACGTTGGCGCACGAATTAGGTCATGGTGCATTTGCGTTGCAACATCCGTTTAAAAAATTAGGAACCACTACTTCGGGAACCGATTGGTTGATGGATTATGGTAATGGTAAACGATTATCACATCTCGATTGGTCACAAATTCATAATCCAGAGTTTAGATTGTATTTGTTTCAGGATGGAGAAGATGGAGCTTCATTATTTTCTGCTTTAACACCCAATTGGATGCCTTTTACTTATTCGGGAAGTGGTAAAGTCGTTTTGTCTGATGACATAAAAGAACCAAATGGAGCAGTTTTTGGAATCATAGAAGATGGTAAATTGTATGAGTGGTATTATAATAACCTAAACCCTAGTCAATCAGTATATCTACACGAAGGAAAAACATTGGAAGGAGTTGATGTATGGGCTTCTAATGATGCAACTTCTTTACAATTGTATTGGAATAAAGGAGATTGTAATCAAAATGAAATTTATCTAACCTCATTTAATTACATAGAAGACTTTGCTCCTAATGGTCGAAAAAAACTTGACCTTAATAATGGAATAGGAGAACATGCTAGCAATATACAATATGTAGGACCAGTTGGTTGTGAATCTACCGAATCTTGTAGAAGTCTAGTAATTACAGAAGAAATACGACGCCAGATAGAAGCTTTTGAAACAATGAGTAATTCTAGTTCTGTAACTATACCTGAACTTGTAACAAAAATTAATAGTATAAGTATTTGTGTACTCAAGGAAGTAGGTTACAATGCTATAAAAAGATTGTCGGCAAAGTTAATATTACCAGAAAATTTTGCTGGACAAGAAGAGCAAGAAAAAGCCATTGTAAAACTTATGGAGTGTATACCAAAAGATAAAAGCGATGATTTTTATGCTTCAAGTTTAGTAATTAATGGTAATTACCAAACGCTCGAAAACCTTATACAGCAAACCCAAAATATTCCGTTTTCTGGCTTTAATGAAGAAGGGAATAGTATTTTTATAATGAGTCTGGGTACTATTACCTCACAATTATCTGATGATAATGAGAAATGGAACGTATTTCATAAAATAGTGCAGCAAAAATATAGCAGTCTTACAAATAGATCAACATCTTGGTCATATGCCTTTTCATTACAAACCATATTAACATCTTTGGTAGCCGAAGGGGAATCAGATAATGTTCCTGGGATTATTTCTGTTTTTATAGAGATGATACAGGACAACAACTTAGAAAGAGAGCTATTAAGGGGCTATAAAGTTCTTGTAGAAATTGCAACGTTAAGATTTAAAAATAGGGGATTGTATGCAAGATTCACGATAATGGATCGTATTTCTTTAGTTAATGAAAATTATCCTGATCGAGACTTCTTGTATGAAATAGTAACTCCAAGAACTTCATTTTCATGGTTTTCTCCAGAAAAAAAGACGTATATACTTCGAAATATGGACATAGGGAGGAATGATGATATTTATGTTGATGAAGTTGCATTATATGAAAATTTTAAGTGGTCACGTTACTTAAGAGATGAAAGAATCACACGACAATCAATCAAAGAAAATCCAGACAAATACTTAGAGTCATTTCTTTCTGAGTTGAAAACACATATAGATGCAGGTGAAGGACAAAATGATAACTTTTGGGCAAATATAACAGAGGTGGATTGTGATAACATTGCAAGTATAGTACGCCATATTAACTTAGATGAAGAAGTATCATCTTTAAAAGAAGTGGATAAACAAATTAGATTAGATGTTTTAGAAAATTTCTTCAAATGCGAAACTATTCATGACAATAGAAATGGTTTTGTATTAACATATGCCGAAAACAGTTTAAAAAAACTAGTGACTAGCTTTGAAGCAACAGATACTGATGTGTTAGACGTCATTGATAATACTATAGGTATCAAAAAAATCTACAATACCCTACGAGGAGGAGCTTTTGATCAATTTGCTTTATGGTTAAGCATGCAAATTTTAAGCTCTGGTAGAAGTGTTGGACTCCAATTGAGTGCAAATGAGTATTTCACAGCTTTTAGTAATTCTTCGACACTATTACAATTAGAATCGGATATATTTTCATGGGAAAGGTTTGGCTCAATAATAAACAGTAATACCCCAGACAATCCTGATGCTCACAACCAATTTGCCATAAGTGTATCAGAAGATAATATTTATTATAATAAAACAATTCGGTATAATCAAATGGTATTGGTGCGCGTTGCGTCAAGATTTACATTTCAAGATCAACAATTTGAGATAGGTGATGTTTTAATGGTTCCTATGATTCAGGCCTTTATCCTTAGTAAGGCCAATAGAGATATTTTGACTGGTAAGGTTTCATGGTTAGCTGCTGAAGTTGGTTTTTTTGCTCTTGGTATAACGCATCTTAGGATGTTATACAGTGCAGGACGTTTGATTACAAAAGGTCTTGTAATTACCGATGTTGTCGGTAGTGGGGTAGGTATAGTATTAACTTCTCTTAATGATAATGCCATTAATCCAGAACTAAAATTTAAAATACAAATGCTAGCGTTGTCTACGTCAATCCCTACGTTATTTATGCGTCCTGAAAATTTGAGTAGACTTAATGGTCACATAGCCCAAGTAGATGATGATATAGTCTCGGTGGGTTCTAGAATGACAGAGGAATCAAAGAATAGATTACGTAATTTATATCGAGCTCAGGGAGCTTCTGTTTTACCTTCTTATATACCTTCTGATTTAAATGCTGCTTTCAGACTTGATTTTCCAACTCCTGAATTATGGAATGGCCTAGGAGAAGATTTTATAAAGGCTTGGATAGCATACAGAAGAAGTACCAGTAATTTAACTGGGAAAATGTGTAATTAAAAAGAATAATCATGTGGAATAAAATGAAAAAATATATTGCCTTGTTATTGTTGATGTTTAGCATCAACCAAGGTATTGCACAAGGAACAGGATGTTGGTTAGGTGATCTAACCCATATTTTAAATAATTCTCATACTTCTGCTTTTAAAAATTTTGTAACAAGAAGTGGTGGTTTTACGGAATTTAAAACATTAAGAGAACTAGCCGCATCTAGAGGACTTAATGATGCAGAACTTTTTGAGTTCTCTACAGACCTTGCGAAGGTTGTAGATCCAATAGATTTTATCCGTAAAATAAATGCTAATCCTAATTTAATTGATGCTTGGAAAATTACTAGCTCCGTAAGAAGTTTTAATGATTTTAGTAGAGCTATTGATTTTGGGGGATCGATCATAATAAGAGCCAATAAAAAGTTAAATATTTTGGGCAGAGTGGGGCCAAGAAATGGAACTATTGGAACAATGCAGATAAGAACTGAATTAATACGGAAAGGAGTCTCTGAGGATGAAATTACTCTCCTTTTACAAGGTATACCTAGGTCTAATGATTGGACAGAATTATCTGTGTCAGCTATGAATAGGAGATATTGGGACGAAATTAATCAGCCACATATAGATGAAATAATTGCAAATGGAGGGGATATTAGGTTTATTCATGATCCAAGATTGGATATTCATAAGTATAACTTAGTAGCTGATATGCCAGATAGTCCTTTTAAACAAAAATGTATTGCCGAGGGAATATCCAAAATAAGAACCTTTACTAATATGGAATATCAGTATTTGGTAGGAAAAGGATATACGCTCCAGGAAAATGGTTTAATGATAAAACTTTAATATTTTGAACATAGATTACAAAAACTTTAAAAAAGATTTAAATAGTACAATTAGAATCTATTTGGATAAGTATGATTTTTTTGAAGTCCTTCAAAAAGAAAGTGAATTTGAAAAAATTTATATGAATAATTACTGGAGTATAAAAATATCAATGTTGAGTTTATTTCCTCATATCAGTGTCTCTTTTTCGTTTTATAGTTTAACAGGAGAGTATTGCAAACCTAATATTTTAGTTGATTTCCTTAAAATCGATAAAATTGAATTATCGGACCATTTTTCTGAATTTAGTAGAAGAGAAAAGGATATAAATGATTATAAAACTCAAATGATGTATGTATGCGAATGTATAGATAGATTTTATAAACCTCTATTAAATGGACAAAAAAAATATTCGGACTATTTAAAGTTTGAAGATCAGTATAAATAAAATATTCATAGAATTAAAATATATAAATCTATTCCTACAACTGTATTTTTTTGCCTGAAATTTCTAAATATAAAAAATAAAATCTCTTATAATTCACAACCTATTGCAAAAGCTAGTATACATACTCATGCTGATCTCTTCTATTGCCTACACGCAATCGTTGGACTATGATGCCATTACTAATGCTAAACCTTTTAAGGTTAGTGGGCAGATCGCAGCAAATGGCGTATACTACAATTCTAATTTAAATAATAGTAGAGAGCCATATACCTATTTTTTGCAAGGACTGCTTAATGTGAGTATATATAGTTTTTCTGTGCCGATTTCGTATAGTTTTTCTAACCAGGGAGAAAATTTGGGATATCAATTGCCTTTCAATTTTAATCGATTAAGCCTTCACCCAAAATATAAATGGATAACTGGGCATATTGGTAATGTAAATATGACATTTTCACCATATACCCTTAGTGGGCATCAGTTTACAGGAGTAGGTGTAGATCTTACCCCAAAAGGAGCTTTTAAAATTAGTGCTATGTCTGGTCGCTTACTCAAAGCTACAGAGGATGATGAGGATGCCAGGACTATTCCAGCTTTTAATCGTATGGGATATGGGATCAAAACAAGTTATAAAAAAGAGCGGTATACGTTGGGGGTTATTGGATTTTATGCAAAAGATGATATTAATTCACTTAATGTAATTCCAGAAACAAAAGGAGTATTACCTCAAGAAAACCTAGTTCTTAGTCTTGAAGGAGAAGTAAAATTAGGGAAGTATTTTAATGCTCAGGCAGAATATGCTACAACTGCGATTACCAAAGATACACGGGCAGAAGAAGTAGATGCTTCAGAACTTTCTCCGATAGCGTTATTTTTTAATAATCGAGCCTCTACAGAATACTATAATGCAGTTCGTACCCGCTTAGGGTATACCATAGGAACGGTAAATCTTGGAGTAGGGTATGAGCGTATTGACCCTGGCTATGAAACCTTGGGAGCATATTTTTTTAACAATGATTTTGAAAATATAACCATAGATGCAGCAAATACTTTTTTTAAAAATAAATTGGCCTTAGCCATTAATATCGGGTATCAGAGAGATGATCTGGATAAGCTTAAGGCAAATAATACAAATCGTACTGTGGGCTCGCTAAATGCAAGTTTAGCCTTGTCAAAAAGACTAAATATAACGGGTTCTTATTCAAACTTTAGTACTTTTACTAATGTTAAACCAAATCAATTTGATGAGATTAATGATAGTGATCTTTTGGATGAACAAATTGAAGATTTAGATTACAGACAATTATCACAAACCGCTACACTTACTGTTAGTTATATACTTTCAAACAAAAAAACAGCAAGGCAAAACCTGGTTACAAACTATTCTTTAAATGATGTATTTAATGAACAAGGTGGTATTGTAAGACTAGGAGATGCTTCTACTTTTCATAATATGAATATCGGACATACTATAGATTTTTCAGAAAGGAATCTTAATATAACAACATCGGTAAACGGAACCTATAATACTATTGGTAGAGAGGAATCAACAACTTGGGGACCGACTATTAGTGTAGGGAAACGATATTTTGAAAAAACATTAAACACAAGGCTTTCTATAAGTTACAATAACACTAGGAATAAAGCATCGCAGTCAAATATTACAAATCTTAGAGGTACAATAAGTTATGTTTTAAAAGATAAACATAATTTCAGTCTCAATGCAATTCAATTGTTTAGGAATAGTAATAGTACTGATAATCTAAGTGAGATTACTGCTACTTTTGGATATAATTACGCTTTTGGTTTAAAAAAACCTAAACTTAATTTTAAAAAGAGAACAAGGAAGCCAAAAGAAGAAAATGATTCTATTAAAATTCAATATCGAAGCTATCGATATGAGGGATTACCAAAAGAAATTACGCCAGAACTATTGGCATTGCCAGAAAAAGAAGGTTTTGCACATATTATTAAAGATAAAAAAGGAAAACTAAGCGAACTAGGCGAACAACTAAAAGAAACAGAGGAGAAAGATAAAAGAGTCTATAAAGAAATAGCTTTGAGATATCTTATGGCTTTAGATGAATATCTGGATTTTGCTGCGTTCTACAACCAGAAGATATATGAAGCTTACCTTAAGTTAGTAAGAGAGGCCAAAGAAATTGATCGTCAAATACGAGATGAGTTTACAGTATTAAGCGGAAAAATTAATAGTGCCAAAGAGAAAGACCCTGAAGATCTTGAACGACAAAAAGTATTAGAAAAACGTTATGAATCTCATAAAGAACTTTTACAATCGTTGTTACGATGGGATTTAAAACCTGAAGATATTGAAAACCCAGAAGGTGAAATAAAAATATTTAAAAAACAGAATGCTTCAAAGGTTTTTTCAATGTACCAAAACAAAAAATCTGAAGAGCATATAATTAAATTTATAGAGATTAGATTAGCCGATTTGTTTCATAAAGTACTTGAAGATTAGTAGATTATTTATCAAAAGATAAAGGCAAGTAACATCTTAAAAAATTTTGTTGTTTTATTGTGTACAATAAAATTGATCACAGAGATATGAACTTATGAGTTATTTCCCAAATCGAGGAAATATGTTTTTAATCGAAGTTTGATCTTTTTTGCATGTATATTTTTCGTTTTTAGAGAGTTATAATTCTACTTTCATTAGATATTCCTTATAAGATAATCTAAAAAATGAATGTCATGAAAGAGAATTTAGATAGTAGAGAAATACAATTAATCATACGCAATCTGATCACTTTCATTGTGATTGAAGGAAAGGAGTATGTAAGTGATGCAAAGAAAAAAGAGTATGTAGCCGGATATATACAACTCCTCATTAAAACTATTCATCTCATTGAAGAGGAAGAAGAGTTTTCGATAGTAGAAGATATAGCAGATGATCTCTCAAAATATGTAAAATAGAAAGTATTTTGTATTATTTTTTTGCGCTAATGAGACATTTTTTAGGACTTAAAAAGAGCTTTCTTTTTCCTAAGTAATAATAACTTTTATATCTTAACCGTTTTTAATACCCAAATTCATAGCACCGTGAACGAGCAAGATTATATTGAAAGGCTAAAGAAAGAAAACCAATTACTCCAGGATAAGCTGGACAAAATTAATAAGGGGAAGCAGAAAAAAAGGAAGTTTAGATGGTGGTTGTTAAAAAAATCCAGCACCCCAATTTTTGGAGGGAGATTGAAAAAAAGCATTAATAGTGCTATAACAGAATATAAGGAATATAAAACGGTTTCTGTTGATACCGTATCTGATGTGTCGTCGAGTGTGATTTGGCGTATTACAAGAATAGGCTTATTTGCATTTATGGTTGCTGTAATACCAGCAGCTGTTCTTGTTTTTCAGACAAAATTATTGATGAATCAAAATAAATTTATCGAAAACCAAAATAGTTTGGTAGAAGCCGATAGAAGATCTTCTTTGGTTTTTGTTATGGATAACGTTTTAGGAGATCTAAATGAAGAATTAAAATATAAAGGTGTTAATTCTAAAAATAATATTAGTAAAACTCTGGAAGCAAGAATTGTAAGTTTATCAAGAGCCATGAAACCTTATCAATATATTGAAGATGGAAAGTTAACTAATAAAAAAACAAGTTCTGAGCGAGGGCAATTGCTATATAGTTTAATAAATAGTGATATAGGAAATCAATCTTTAGGAGATATCTTTGTTGACGGGGATTTTGAATATAGTGACTTAAACGAAGTAACATTAGGAAGAGGAGTTTTCCTAAAATATGCCAGACTAAATTTCTCAAATCTGGAAAATTCGAATATGCCTGCTGCTGATTTGGGAAATAGCGAACTCAGAAATGCAAATATGAGTAAGGTTAATTTATCTGAAGCAAATCTTAAAAGAGCCCGGTTAATGAACTGTAATTTAAGAAATGGAGAATTGGCAGGTGCCGATTTAACAAATGCAAACCTTTCTGGGGCAGATCTTTCCGGAGCAGATTTTTCTGGAGCGATATTATGGGGTGCAAAATTAATAGATGCTAATCTTTCTGATATTGTACTTGATAATGCAATAGTGGATAAGCAAGATTGGATATCCTATATAGATTCTCTGGGATTAGAAGGAGCTGATGATATAGAAGATAAATATAGAGTGAAAAAACAAGGGAAACAACAATTCATACTTGTTCCTAAAAAATAGTATTATTTATTTTTTTGCGAAGATTAATCGGTGGATTTTATCAACTAACCAGTTTCCTGCAGGAAAGTACAAAGCAAAAAATAGCGCCATTCCTAGACTAAAGTTTTGAGGATTAAATAGTTTGTCTAACATATTCTCTGGATATACATATGACGTTTTTAACCAATACCCTAAGAATTCTAATATTCCCATAGCTACTAGTCCATAAGCATATTGTTCAAAGAAGCTATATTTTTTTAGCAGAATAGAAACAGGAACCATATATAAAATGTAACACGTAATCACTTGCCACCAATATGTAAATCGTGCAATCTCCATTTCTGCTCCAAAACGATTCATTCCCAATCCCCATAAAAAATAAGTAATGACATAAACAAGAATTAGTGTTTTTGGTGATTCTTTTAATGTATTTATATGTCTAGATAGTATTTGTTTCATTATTTGTATGGATTTTGACGATCATTCTAAAGAAAGGTTTCTTAATAATCGAATATTTTTTTATACCGCTATTTTCTATGATTTCCTTTAATTCCTTGACAGTGAAAGCTCTTTGAATAGCTATTAAACCATCTTTTTTTGCCATATCAGAAATAGGAAGTATGCTGCTTATATGTTTAAAAATATAGTATGCTACTTTACTTCGATATAGTTCGCTAAAAATAACATGTTTCACCTTTTTAGACTTTATTTTTTTTAGAAAATCAATAAGATCTTCATTTTTAAAATGATATATAAAATGACTACTGATTAAAAGATCACAATCTGGTATAATAAACTTTTTGCTTAGGATATCTGCAGTACTATAATCAATAGATAGAGGATCTGGGTTATTTTGTAATGCGTAAGCAACACTTTCTGGATTACCGTCAATCCCTTTAAATGAAGCAGCTATTCCTATTTTTTTTAGCTTTTTCGAAATCTTTAGAATGCAATCTCCGCCACCACAGCCTAAATCAAGAATATGTATTTTTTTTGTATTGGGATATGTTTTTGTGTAGTGTACTACGGCTTTATTCAATTGTTGGTGATTTCCCAGAAATCTATTGATTATCCCTAGACTACGTAAAGTTGTATTTAACGCTTTTCCCGACAGAGACAGGTTATCAAGCTGTTCTGACGTATGTAATCGAACCTCTGGATTCACAATATTATATTAATTAATAGGATCTCGATTTTTAGTCCTTAGAATAATAATAACTTTACAAAAAAAGTAAAATTACCCGTTGTGCATTTAGTTAATATTAATTTTTAGGTTGTTTATATTTCTGTTGAATTCAAACCTATTGATATATTGAATAATGGTCATTGCTGTGATCTTTGATAAGATTCTATTTTTAAATCCCTC
>NZ_VLNR01000071.1 GCF_007489275.1 Aquimarina algiphila | reverse complement strand
TGATTTATTAACTGCAACAGGAGCAATTATCAACTGCCCGGTAATTACACAACCGGGAGCAAGTGTAATAGGTACTCAAATCGGGTCTCCTCGTAATAATTAATTAAGCATTAAAAGAACTTATATATATCTAAAGCTTAGGAGAATAATTCTCCTAAGCTTTTTTATTGATTATATTTTACCTTCATAATTAACTAGAAAAGAATTAGTTAATAATTAAGGATAACTTTTGAAAAATGAATTCTTGATTTTGGTTATTTTTGAATCTCCTTTGTAAGGGATGATTTTCTAGAAATACTTCTTTTTATGTACTTAGTTTTTGATACTGAAACCACCGGGTTACCAAAACGATGGGATGCCCCTATTAGTGACACAGATAATTGGCCAAGATGTATCCAGATTGCATGGCAATTACATGATGCTATGGGAAATTGTATTGAACACCAAGATTATCTGGTAAAACCTGATGGGTTTAATATTCCATATGATGCCGAAAAAATTCATGGTATTTCTACAGAGTTAGCAGAACAAGATGGTATTACACTAGAAGAAGTTCTTGAAAAATTTAATATAGCCCTATCAAAGACTAAATTTGTTGTAGGGCAAAATGTTGGTTTTGATGTAAATATAATGGGGGCCGAGTTTTATCGCTTAGGCGTAGAAAATGACTTACAAAATCTTCCGGTTCTTGATACTTGTACAGAAACTACTGCTTCGCTTTGTCAGATCCCAGGTGGCCGTGGTGGTAAATTTAAGCTTCCAACACTTACTGAGTTACATCAACATCTTTTTGGTGTTGCTTTTGGAGAAGCCCATAATGCCACTGCTGATGTAGAAGCTACTACACGATGTTTTCTTGAGCTAATTCGTAAACAAATTTTCACACAGGAAGAACTTGATGTAGAATCAGATTACTTTCAAAATTTTAATAAAGCACACCCAGAACCGATCCAACTTATCGGTTTAAAGCATATTAATCTCAAAAAGGCTTCGCAAAAAATACAAGAAGCTCTTACTAAACAAGGATCATCTGATCTATCTCAGGAAGAGATTAATAATAATATTGCAGCACTAGAAGAAGCTAATTTTGCACACCTTCATAACCATACTCAGTTCTCAGTACTTCAATCTACTACTAGTATTCCTGATCTGATTAAAATTACAGCAAAACACAAGATGAATGCAGTTGCCATGACCGATCATGCAAATATGATGGGAGCATTCCATTTTGTTCAAGGCGTTGCTAATCATAATAAAAGTGTAAAAGCTGCAAATGCAGAAGCTATAGAAAATGGGCAGGAACCTGAAGGAATAGAAATAAAGCCTATTGTAGGATGTGAGTTTTTTGTTTGTGAAAATCACACCGACAAATCCAGAAAAGATAATGGATATCAAATCGTATTGTTAGCCAAAAACAAAAATGGATATCACAATCTAGCCAAGATGTCCTCTACCGCTTTTGTCAATGGATTTTATTATATCCCAAGGATTGATAAAAAAGTCATACAACAGTATAAAGAGGATATTATCGTGCTTACAGGAAACTTATATGGCGAGGTACCTAGTAAAGTTTTGAATATTGGCGAAAAACAAGCTGAAGAAGCACTTTTGTGGTGGCACGAGGAATTTGGTGATGACCTGTATATTGAGATTATGCGTCATAACCAAGAAGATGAAAATAGAGTAAATCAAGTACTCATTGAATTTGCAAAAAAACATAATATAAAGACTGTAGCATCTAACAACACCTATTATTGCGAAAAAGAAGATGCTAATGCCCATGATATATTATTATGTGTAAAAGATGGGGAAAAACAAGCTACCCCCATCGGTCGCGGTAGAGGATATCGATATGGTTTACCAAATCAAGAATATTACTTCAAAACTCAGGAAGAGATGAAAGCATTATTCAAAGATTTGCCAGAAGCCATTATAAATATTCAGGAGATCATCGATAAGGTTGAGCCTTTTGAACTTGCCAGAGACGTTCTCCTTCCTGCTTTTGATATCCCCGAAGAGTTTCAGTTTAAAGAAGACCAGATTGATGGAGGTAAACGTGGAGAAAACAAATACCTGAGACATATCACTTATGAAGGTGCAAAAAAACGTTATGGAGAGATCACTCCAGAGATTGATGAACGCCTGGATTTTGAATTAAAAGTAATTGAAAAAACGGGATATCCTGGATATTTCCTGATTGTGGAGGATTTTATCAGAGCGGCACGAGGCATGGATGTTTCTGTAGGTCCTGGACGTGGGTCTGCTGCAGGATCAGCTGTAGCTTACTGCTTATGGATCACCAATCTAGATCCTATAAAGTATGACCTGCTTTTTGAGCGTTTTCTTAATCCGGATCGTGTAAGTATGCCAGATATCGATATCGATTTTGATGATGAAGGTCGTGGTCGGGTGATGGATTATGTAATCGAAAAATATGGTGCTAATCAGGTAGCACAAATCATTACTTATGGTACAATGGCAGCAAAATCCTCTATACGAGATACTGCACGAGTACTAGACCTACCTCTTGGTGATGCCGATCGAATTGCCAAACTTATTCCTAATATGTCTAAGTTAGGAAAGATTTTTGGTGTTGACGAGGCTGTACTAAAGAAAAAATTTAGAAGTGATGAATTAGAAAAAGTCAATGAACTCCTAAATATAGCAGAAGGTAGTGATCTTGAAGCAGAAACTTTAAATCAGGCACGTGTACTGGAAGGGTCTGTTAGAAACACAGGAATACATGCTTGTGGTGTAATTATCACCCCAGATGATATTACCAAATTCGTTCCCGTTGCTTTAGCAAAGGATTCTGATATGTATTGCACCCAGTTTGATAACTCGGTAGTAGAAAATGCAGGATTACTAAAAATGGATTTCCTGGGATTAAAGACATTAACACTAATCAAGGACACTGTTAAAATTGTAAAAGCAAAACATGGAGTAGAACTCGATCCAGAAAACTTTCCTCTAGACGATGAGGAGACATATGCACTGTTCCAGCGAGGAGAAACTGTCGGGGTGTTCCAATATGAATCCCCTGGGATGCAAAAATACATGAAGGAACTAAAGCCTACTGTTTTTGCAGATCTTATTGCAATGAACGCTTTATATCGCCCTGGACCTCTAGAATATATCCCTAGTTTCATTAATAGAAAACATGGTACCGAAGAAATTATCTATGACCTTGAGGCTTGCGAAGAATACCTGAAAGAAACTTATGGAATCACGGTATATCAGGAGCAAGTGATGTTGCTTTCGCAAAAACTTGCTGATTTTACAAAAGGTGAAGCCGATGTATTGCGTAAAGCAATGGGTAAAAAACAAAAAGCGGTTCTGGATAAGATGAAACCCAAGTTTATCTCTCAAGCATCTGCCAAAGGTCATGCCGAGGATAAATTAGAAAAAATATGGAAAGATTGGGAAGCTTTTGCTGCCTATGCTTTTAACAAATCTCACTCCACATGCTATGCCTGGATTGCATACCAAACAGCATACCTTAAAGCACATTATCCCGCAGAATATATGGCTGCTGTACTTTCTAATAACATGAATGATATTAAACAAGTTACATTCTTTATGGAGGAATGTAAACGTATGAAACTAGACGTTTTGGGCCCTGATGTAAATGAATCCTATCGTAAATTCTCGGTTAACAAAGATGGTGCGGTACGTTTCGGGATGGGAGCTATAAAAGGAGTAGGAACAGGAGCAGTAGCAACAATCGTTGAAAATCGAAAAGAGGACGGCCCATATAGATCTATTTTTGATCTTGCCAAACGCATTGATCTTCGCGCAGCAAATAAAAAAGCATTCGAAAGTTTAGCTCTTGCAGGAGGGTTCGATTCTTTTTCCGACACCCATAGAGGACAATATTTTCACGAAGAAGGCGATGGCGTCACATTTCTAGAAAAAGCAATGCGTTATGGATCCAAATATCAAGAGAGTGAGAATTCATCACAAGTAAGTTTATTTGGAGAAGCAAGTGACGTACAAATCCCAGAACCTATAGTTCCCCCCTGTGAAGAATGGGGTACAATGGAAAAACTGGCTCGAGAAAAAGAGGTAGTAGGAATATATCTTTCTGGACATCCTCTGGATGATTTTAAATACGAAATGAAATATTTTTGCAATGGTACCCTTCTTAATTTTGCTGATCTGGAAAGCAATGTCAACAGAGAAATTTCTTTTGGAGGGGTTATCACAAATGTAGAACACCGTACCTCAAAAAACGGAAAAGGCTGGGCTACTTTTTCTATCGAAGATTATAACACTGCACACGAATTTAGAATTTTTGGTGAAGATTACCTTAAACATAGACCATTTCTTGTAAAAAGTACATTTGTTTATGCAAAAGCATTTATAAAGGAGGGATGGGTCAATCGTGATACCGGTAAAAAAGGAGATCCGAGAGTACAATTTAATAGTTTTCAATTATTACATGACGTAATGGAGACCTATGCAAGAAAATTAACCATACAACTTGATATTAATGACCTTTCTGATCATAGAATCGATGGATTAAAGAATTTGTTAACTGACCATTCTGGTAATCATACTTTAAATTTTGTAATATTCGAAATGGCAGAAAAACTAAAACTACATATGCCTAGTAGAAAACAGAAAGTAAATATATCACCAGAACTACTGGCTGCTTTAGAAAATGATGCAGTGTATTATAAACTAAATTAATCAAAAAAACTAGTGGCCCAATTTTCTGCTTCTTCCAGAGTTGTGAAAAAAGTAAAAGCTTCATCCCACAAGGACTGTTCTTCCATAGCTCTTTGCATCTCTTCTGGATCATCAGAAACTATGGCAAAGCCTATCATATTTTTTAATATTCTGCCTTTATACACATTAAGATCAATATCGTGAGGAAATTTTCTATGGGTAATTAATATAAAGTTTTTTCCCTTATAGTAACTTTCTAAAATAGATGTGATCTCCGCAGCTATTTCTATGGTCATAGCAGACCCCTCATGCATCACTAAAATCACATGAGTATCCTTGAAAAAAAGATCACAATAAGGTAGTTGGGTTTCTCTCATTATCTTTGGCTCATACTCACAAATATAATGTTAATTTTATTTTAAAACATTTCTTTTGTCACTAGAATATGCTTCTTTTTCATGTTTTTCAAAGTGCATAGGCTAAATTGTATTTTAAATCTTTAATTTTATTTTACCTTTGGTATCAGAAAATCAAATGGCTCAATAGTCAAAACAAATATTACGTGTGTAAGCTTTAGCAGAATAATTGACTAATTTTGTGAACATTAAAAATAAGTAAGAATTTTTTAAACAATAAATAACTATGGCACTAGAAATAACCGATGCTACTTTTGATGAAGTAGTACTTAAAAGTGATAAACCTGTATTAGTTGATTTTTGGGCAGCTTGGTGTGGTCCTTGTAGAATGGTAGGCCCAATCATTGAACAAATTAGCGATGAATATGATGGCAAGGCCGTTGTAGGAAAAGTTGATGTTGATGCTAATCAAGAATTTGCAGCTAAGTATGGAGTAAGAAACATTCCAACTGTTTTAGTTTTCCAAAATGGAGAAGTAGTAGGTCGTCAAGTAGGAGTTTCTCCTAAAAATGTATACGCAGAAGCACTGGATTCACTTTTGTAAGAGAATTCAATTAGATATAAAAAAAGGTTTGGTCAATGATCAAACCTTTTTTTATGAATACTATTTTGTAATACGTATATTGTTGACATCAATCAATTGACATAGCCACTCATCTTTCATACAAAAGATTACATCATGGATATACAAAAAGAGATCAACAAAACCGGTGGATTTACTAACTTGGAGCTACTTGCAAAACAAGTTGTAGAAGGCTTTATCTCTGGCATGCACAAAAGTCCCTTTCATGGTTTTTCTGCAGAATTTGCAGAACACAAAGTGTATAATAATGGTGAAAGCACAAAACATATTGATTGGAAACTGTTTGCCAAAACTGATAAACTGTTTACCAAGCGATATGAAGAAGAAACAAACCTTAGATGTCATATCATCATTGACAACTCTTCTTCAATGCATTATCCTGCTGTAAAAGAACATCATTTAGGATCTTTGAATAAAATCAGTTTTTCAGTTCTTGCTACGGCTTGTTTGATGAATATTCTTAAAAAACAACGTGATGCTATAGGTTTAAGTATCTACAGCGACGAATATGATTATTATGCTCCAGAAAAAGGTAGTGAAAGACATCATCAGATGTTACTTAACACGTTAAACAAAACCATACTTCATCAATCGAATAATAAAAATACAGATACTTTTAAATTTTTACATTTAATAGCCGAGAAAATACATAGGAGATCATTACTATTTTTATTTACCGATATGTTACAAGCTTCATCTAACCCAGAAAAGTTATTTGAAGCGCTCAGGCATCTTAAATACAATAAGCATGAGGTTATCCTATTTCATACTTTTGATAGTGAAAAAGAATTAAACTTTGATTTTAGTAATCGACCTACCCGTTTTGTGGATGTAGAAACTGGTGATTTCATCAATTTATATGCAGACAATATCAAAGATAATTATCGAAAAGAAGTGTCATCTTATTTTTATGATTTGAAAATGAAATGTGCTCAGTACGGCATTAAGTATGTTGAAGCAGATACCACTAAAGATTTTGACAAAATATTAACCACCTATTTTGTTGAAAGACAGAAATTTGCTTAAACAAAAAAATATAATTGCAAAAAAAACAAAAAAAATATTTGCGGGTATTAAAATGAGGTGTATATTTGCATCCGCAATAAGGCCTTGGTCTGGTAGTTCAGTTGGTTAGAATACCTGCCTGTCACGCAGGGGGTCGCGGGTTCGAGTCCCGTCCAGACCGCAAAATTGCAAAAGCTTCAATTAACATTGAAGCTTTTTTTGGCAATTAAAAATGTTGTGTTGTCTCACGCTAAGCGTGAGTGGTTTCGTAGTAAACCGATGAGAAGCTTTTCCATATAAACTTGGAGAGGCTTTTTTTAATTGCTACCTAAGCAAAGTTTATAATGCACACTAAAAGACTAATTAAATCAAGCCTAAAAATTATATAAGCACAATTTTAGGCTTGATCCAGTTTAAAAATTATTGCATTAAGGTTTTAAGAACTTTTCTTTTTGTTCCTTTATTTAACTCAAGTATATAGATTCCCTTTGGAAAACCTTGGGTAGAAATTACCGAAGTAGTTAAAACACCTTTTTTAACGATTTGACCTGATAAATTATATAATATATACATTACATTTTCAACATCTCCATGTAGCTCTAAATCACTTCCTCTGGTAGGGTTTGTATATACAGCAATCCTTAATTCTTCCTCATTTCCATGCTTAGTTGATACTCCGCTTGTAGAAGCCATAACTATAGGAGCAACCGAACTAGCTCCCGGGTTGCCCCCAGAACATAAAGCTCTAAATACAAAATCATAGTTCGTTCCTGATTGCAACCCTTTAATAGTAACAGAAGGGTTTCCGGCTTCGGCCGCAGCATAACTAACTGCTCCAGAGTTTATATTTCCGGCAAAAACACCTTGCGGAAATGCTCTTAGTTCAAATCTCCTGGTATCAGTACTCGAATTATCAAAAGAAAATGTAATCGAATTTGCAGTTGTGTTAGTTACTTTTAATCCGGTAGGTGCATTGCTACAATCTAATGTAGATGGTGTAGTAGTATTTATATTAAATTCTGCACGATCAAAATTAAACAAGAACCCCGCTGATCCTGTATACGTAAAACGAATTTTCTGAACCCCTGCAACCAAATCTAAATTTGCAGTCACCGGGGTATTATAAGTATGCCATGCATTATTTACAGGTACTGCTAGTGTTGCTAAATTTGTTCCTCCGACTGAAACCACAACATTACCCCCGACTCCGTTTGAAGAAGTAAAAATATCTAGCTTATACGCTCCTGTTTCAGCAACATTGATATCATATTCGGTATAATTATTATTTCTTATGAACCCAAGATTTTGTCCTCCTCCAGGAGTGTTTTCAGTTTTTACATCTCCATTTTTAACTACATAATTTTCTACTTGAATAACTCCCGGAATTGCGATACCTGTTGGTGGCGGTGGCGGTGGTGTCCCCGAGCAATCATTAAGTCCACCAATATTAGCAGGTAGCGAATTAGTTCCCAAACACATATCTACTATGTTATTAGCAATAATATTAGGATTAGTTTTATTTGAAGCTGTAGTAGAAACTTCGTCAAATAATGACATATTAGCTTCTGGGATAAATTGATTATTGCCATTCCCCATTAAAGGAGCTTTTACCTGCTTAATATTTGCGCTTGTATTAGTACGGTAAAATATAGAGTTGTTTAGTGTAACTCTTGAAGGCACTGTGCTCTGCCAAAACATGATATCATTGGCAAAAGTTCCATTTCTAGGTTCATTTTTATAAAAAGTACAGTTATTAAATGACCCTGATTCTGGTATTTTTTGTAAAAAAACAGCTCCTTGTTGTGGTGCATCTACAACATTGAGAAATTTAGTGTTTGCAAAAGTACAGTTACTAAATTCAAAATTATTAATTAATCTAACATTGGCTTGTCCTACTTCATTATTATCAAATACAGAATTGGTTAACTTCATTTTAGCACTATCCCCATGAAAAACAACACATCCTGCAAAAAAAGCTCTTTGAAAGTTACTTACACCTGCATAATTATTATATGTATTGTCTTTAAACTCACAATTATCAATAACTAGAGCTGGTTCATTGGTAGGATAGCCTGGTGAAGACCCAAAAACCGGAGCTATAAATACTTCCATTACTGATACTTTTACATTTGCAGAATTTCTGGTAAAACTAGTTCCATAGATTTCAAGAGGTTTTGTTGTTCTATCCACTCGTAAAGCACCAGCACCCTCTACTACATCCATATAACCAGTAGTCGATTTATATCCATTAGATAAATTAGAGTCAAAAGAACTATTGATAATAGTAAGTCTTTCAATTGAAGTTGCTCCTATGGCTCCTCCTGTAACTGCCTGGTTGTTTTTGAAACTACAACCAAATACCTCTGCAGTACTTTTGTTGTTAATTCTAATTGCTGCACCGTTTTGGTTTTCACCTATACCTTTAAAATGTGATACCTTATTGTTAATAAATTGGCAGTTTCTTACTCTTAAAGATGCAAAAAATGATCCGGCTTGTGCTACTTCTATCGCACCACCACCAGAACGAAAGATACTCTTAAGATTTGCTTGAGAGACTCCTTTAAAGTTGGCATTTGTCAACTTTGCATCTTGAATTACTAAATTAACACTACCCCTAATCAAAAAAAGACTAGTATTGTTTTGACCATCAAATGTGATATTCTTTCCTTGAATTACAATTGTTCTTACTTTATCTCTATTTTGGTATGACGGATTAAGATGAATAACATTGTTAAAATTAATAGTGGCTGGAGCAGTATTATTGAAACGAAGAATTCCACCATTATTATCCAGAAGAGTTTTTAGCGCTGTTTCCAGGTTACCAAAAGTAGGATCAATTACTATTTGATCTATATTAGAGTTCACATTGAGCGGCACTGCATTGGGCATTTGTGAGGGATTACTTGGATTTCTCCCATAGGCTTCCCATAATGCATTGGCGGCTTGTCGGTGTGATTCAATTACTTGTGCTATACTTAAGTTAACACAGAATAATACGATCATAGTACTAATAAATGTTTTGTGTTTCATGGTTTAAAAGAGTTTAGTTTTAAGAATAAACGTATTAAATACGTTTTTATGTTTGATAATTGATTAGATATAGAACATAAATAAAAAGCAATAGTAAATCAGGAGGGATTTTTTAATTTAAAATAGCTTCTATTAAGTTAAATTCTAAAACACATTAAGCCTTGCAACTAATCATTTAAATTCAAATACCCCAGAATTCAGGGGATTCTAATATGTTTTTTATCAATATCTTAGACTCATATAAAATCAAAGAAATGAAAACCAATATTAGTTCTATCGTATTTTCAACAGCTATTGTTATTTCGTCCATTGTTCTAGGAAACGCATACATGAATCGAAATAAACCAGAACGAACAATTGCGGTGACTGGACATGGAGTTACAAATTTTACTTCAGACCTGATTGTATGGGAAGGAGAGTTTACTAAATCAAATACTGACTTACAGCAAGCTTATATTGATCTTAAGAAAGATAAGAAAGTAGTAATGGATTACTTAACAACTCATGGAATCGATGCTACTACAGCGGTTTTTAATGCCGTGATAACAGATCGTAAAACACAATCCAACTACTCTGCTACCGGAACATACATAGGAGAAAATTTTATTGGTTATGAACTCTCTCAAACCATAATGATAAGCTCAAATGAAGTAGAAAAGATCGAAAAAATATCAAGAGAAATTACAGAACTACTTAATAAAGGAGTGCAGTTTTATTCAAAAAAACCTCGATACTATTATACAAAACTTGCAGAACTAAAAATTGAAATGATATCAAAAGCAACAGAAAACGCTAAATTAAGAGCTGAGAAAATAGCTGTGAACTCAGGATCAGAACTAGATGAATTAACGGTTGCTAAAATGGGGATTTTTCAAATAACCGGAAGGCATTCTGGTGAAGATCATTCTTGGGGAGGTGCATTAAACACTTCGTCTAGAGAAAAAACTGCTTCTATCACTACAAAATTAACATATACTCTAAAATAGTGCTCCCCAATTTTCCCATACTTTAATAAAATAAAATATCAAAAAACCAACAGATACAATAAACTTAAGAAAAGTACCTGCCAGAAAACCAATAAAAGAACCAAAAGCTGCTTTAAGCGCCTTTGAAGACTCACTACTATCTCGTATAAATTCTCCTATAAAAGCTCCTGCAAAAGGACCTACAATGATGCCAAATGGTCCCATAAATATAATTCCGACAATAAGCCCCAGAGAGCTGCCAATCATCCCATATTTTGTACCTCCAAACTTTTTTGTGCCTAAAGCAGGAACAATATAATCCAGCACCCATACAACAAGGGATATGGCCAAAGTAATTCCTAAAAATGTCCAGTTTTGTGGAATAACATCAGTAAAATGAATAATCAACAATCCTATCCATGAAGTAAATGGCCCTGGTAACACTGGTAGAAAACTTCCTATTATCCCTAAAAGACAAAATAAAAGACCAATTATGATTAATGCTATATCCATATTCTTTTGCTTATATGACGATAATGTTTCTGATTTGTTACGCTAATATGATTTAACTCTACACTCATGCTTTTAATTTACCTAATATAGCTTTAAATACATTTTTATTTAATTATTTTGTTTCTGAAAATTATAATCAACATTTAATTGATATAAAACTACCCCCTAAATTATGCAATCTTTTTTAGTATTATCCATCGCGTTAATGATGTCCACTATTTCTTTTTCGCAAAGTAATTTTACTACTATAAAATGCAAAAGCGAAACAAATCAACGTCTCATAAAGAATTGTATCACTAATGAAATCAAAGCATTTGTAGATACTAATTACGACATCCCTAGCGTATTATCTTACACTAAACCTGGTCTTAATAGAATTTATACTCGATTTAAAGTAGACCAGAAAGGTAAAATCATAGACATTCAGGCAAAAGGATCTGCTATGCAACTAGAACTAGAAGCTATAAGAACATTACAATCGTTCCCAAATTTGATCCCAATACCAAAAGAAGTTTCTAAAGAACAGATTTTTGAAGACATTTTCACCTTACTCATTACTTTTAATGCTGAAGGACCCAAAATTGATTTACCACAAAAAAGATTAACGGGTAACGACTGATTCGATATACTCTTCTCTTATTGGGAATATTTTTTTTGATTTTTTTCAACTAAAAAATTAGTTATAACTAAAAAATTAGTTACATTTGTTTCATTCAACTAAATATTTAGTTAAAAAGACAATGAAACAACTTACAAAAGCCGAAGAAGAAGTTATGCAATGGCTATGGCAATTAGAAGAGGCCAACGTGGCTTCTATTATAGATAAAATGCCTGAGCCTAAACCTGCATACAATACAATCTCTACTATTATTAGAATTCTGGAGAATAAAGAATTCGTATCCCATCGCAAAGAAGGCAAAGGGTATATCTATTTCCCTAGGGTTAAAAAGGAGGAATACAGTAACCAATCACTCAATAAGTTGATGGATAATTACTTTAATGGATCTTTTAGAAACATGGTTTCTTTTTTTGTGAAAAAGAATGACATGGATGTCAAAGATCTTGAGAAGATCTTAAAAGAATTAGACAAAGAAAAATAATCCTCATGCTGCATTATATTCTCCAAATACTGATTTTTCAGATGCTGTTTTTAGTAATTTATGATCTACTTCTTAAAAAAGACACATTTTTTAATTGGAACAGATTATACTTAATTATCACTCCAATATTATCTTTTATCTTACCCTTTGTAAAGATTGAATCCTTTAAAACAACAACATCACAAATATATGCCTCTCAAGTAGAAAGGGTAATTACCATTTCTACTGAAGGCTTAACTTCTTTGGGCACTACAGAAATCCATCAAAACCCAACAAATTAGTGGTTATTCGCTTATTATATTGGTGTAGGAATAAGTTTATTGTTACTTCTTTTTAAACTTTATAAGCTTAAAATTTTGAAATCTGTCGCAATCAAAGCAACATTTAACAATAAAAAAATAGCTGTCCTACCCAATAGTAGTCAAGCATTTTCTTTTTGGAATACTATATATCTAGGAGATGCTTTGAATGCTGAAGAAAAAAAACAAATCCTATTGCATGAGGTTGTACATGTTGAGGAAAAACATTCTATCGATCAGATCTTCTTTGAGTTTTTAAGAGTCCTATTTTGGTGGAATCCCCTCGTCTATGTATTTCAATCAAGAATAACGGTATTACACGAGTATATAGCTGACGCCGAAGTAATTACAACCATAGACAAAAGAAATTATATAGAGCAATTGTTAAATGCTGCTTTTCAAACTCAAGAAATCACATTTGTAAATCAATTTTTTAATCAATCCCTAATCAAAAAACGAATACTTATGTTACAAAAATCCAAATCTAAAACTATCTCCAAATTTAAATACCTGCTATTAATCCCTATAGTCTTAGGAATTCTGACATATACTGCTTGTAGTGAAGAATTAAATCAATCAAAAGATAATGACTTTGAGGGTTCAAAAAATGATGACCGTCCAGACTATGCAGCACTTATGATAAGTCATGAACCAAAATGTCCAAATCAAAATTCAGTATATAATAAAAATCTTAATAATTATTTAAGTGTAAGAAACGGTAAAAATTCTGAAGCTATTCTTGATATCATTTCTATAGAAACTTCAAAAAAAATAAGAACGATTCACTTTTTTAGAAATCAAACCTTTTTTGTGCGAAACATACCTGAAGGAAAGTACAAACTACATATATCATATGGTGAAGATTATGCAGAAAAGACCGTAGATGAAACCTGCAAAGGGTATTTTAAAAATGAAGTAGCAACAGAAATAAATGAAAACATTCTAGATTTCGATGTTCTAAAAACGGAAAAAGGAGTAAATATACCATCATATAATATATCTATTGATATGGTAAAAAAAGAATCCGAATTACCTGATGAGTCCTCTGAAGAATCAAATACCATTGTTAATAACAATAATAGTGGAGGGTCTGAACCCAAATGCTCTAACCAAAATTCTACTTACGATAAAAAAATAGACAATTATCTAAAGATTACAACTGGTAATAATGCCGAAGTTATAGTTCAAGTTTTTGTACTAGATACAGAACAAGTTATCAGAACGGCTTATATAAAACGAGGTAAAATGTATTTCATTAGAAATATCCCAGAAGGAAAATACAAACTCAATATCACATATGGTGACAATTATGCTGAAAAAACAGTGGATGGAGTTTGCTTAGCATATTTTAAAGATGAAAAAGCAAATGAAATAGGTGAGTATACTCTGGACTTTACAGTAATCAAAACTGATAAAGGCTATAATGTTCCTTCATACAATATCGCTCTTGATTTTAATGATAATGACCCTATTAATTAAGACTTAAAAAAAAGAATTTAACATAGATCAAAAGTGTAATAAATTACAAGCCGAAGTTACTTACTTCGGCTTTAATAATCCCATCATTTCTCCTTCTAAAAAAAATTATGTAGCTTGGCAATCCGAAATAGTTTATGGATTAATGAGGAATAGAAATTGGCATATCATTCTATTAGTTTTTACTTTATTTTCTTGTAAAAATTTTGTTCTCAAAAAAGAGAACAAAGAAGATATTGTAAAAGAGGGAATGGATAAATTAAATCGTAATGAAGTAGAACAACCTCCGCTATTTTCTGTTTGTAAAGGGAAAGCAGAAGATGAGTTAGATTCATGTTTTCAAAATACGATTACCAAACACATACATGACTATCTTACCAAATATCCTATCACAGTAAAAAGAACAATTAATGACACCATTTGGGTACCTTTATTAATTACCAAAGATGGCAAAATCATACTTGAGGATTTTACATTACCAGATACTACAATTGCTCAGATTCCAGACCTTAAAAACAGGTTAGAACAAAGCATTGATTCTTTACCAGAGGTTGAACCCGCACACACGAGAAGTACCCCCGTAACAACACGTTATAAACTTCCTATTGTAATACACATAGATTAGCAGTATACTTATTTTGAATTGCGTAGTTTTGTAAAAACTCTGTATTTCATTGGAAAACGAAAAAATTATATTAGGCATTGACCCTGGAACCACAATTATGGGTTTCGGACTTATTAAAATACGAAATAAGAAAATGTCTTTTTTACAGCTTAATGAGCTTCAACTTGGCAAATATGATGATCATTATTTAAAACTAAAGCTAATTTTTGAACGTACAATAGAGCTTATAGACACTTATCATCCAGATGAAATTGCTATCGAAGCTCCTTTTTTTGGAAAAAACGTACAATCTATGCTTAAACTCGGACGCGCTCAAGGAGTGGCTATGGCAGCTGGGCTTAGCAGAGAAGTACCTATCACAGAATATTCTCCAAAAAAAATTAAGATGGCTATTACTGGTAATGGAAATGCCAGTAAAGAACAAGTAGCTAAAATGCTACAGAGTTTACTAAAACTAAAAACACTTCCAAAAAACCTCGATTCTACTGACGGACTAGCTGCTGCTGTGTGCCATTTCTATAATATGGGGCGAGCAGATATAGTGGGAAAAAGTTATACTGGCTGGGCTGCTTTTGTGAAGCAAAATGAAAAGAGAGTAAAAAAATAATTATAGATCATAACTTTTGATTTCAGAGAATTTTAAATTCGTACCAATCAATTTAAAAATACAACATTATTAGCGGTATTTACATCCATATTCCTTTTTGCAAACAAGCTTGTCACTATTGTGATTTTCATTTTTCTACTTCTATGAAAAAAAAAGATGAAATGATTACCGCACTATGTGATGAAATACGGTTGCGGAAATCAGAAATTGATCCTAATGAAAATATCGAAACTATTTACTTTGGAGGAGGTACACCTACCGTATTGTCTATAGAAGAACTCACACGCATTATAGAGGTCATTTATAAGAATTATTCGGTTATCCAAAATCCAGAAATAACAGTAGAAGCAAACCCGGATGATCTAACCGAAGAAAAGATAAAATCACTATCTAGTAGTGATGTAAACCGTTTAAGCATAGGTATTCAGTCTTTTTTTCAAGAAGATTTACAGCTCATGAATCGAGCTCATAATGCAAATGAAGCAAAAGAATGCCTCGCAATGGTTAGTCGGTATTTTGAAAATATTTCGATTGATCTGATTTATGGCATCCCTAATATGTCGATTGACCAATGGAAACAGAACATTCAAGTGGCAATGGACTTTAAAGTACCTCATATCTCTTGTTATGCGCTTACTGTCGAGCCCAGAACTGCTTTAAAAAAACTAATTCAAAATGGTAAAATAGAACCTGTAAGTGATGAGCTTGCACAAGAACATTTTGAAATTCTCGTAGATACATTAGAAAATCGAGGATTCGTGCATTATGAACTCTCTAATTTTGGAAAACCCGGGTACTTCAGTAAAAATAACACCGCATACTGGAAAGGGAAAAACTACTTAGGTATTGGGCCATCTGCACATTCTTTTAATGGAAAACAACGAAGCTGGAATATCAATAACAATATAAAATATATTAAAGCCCTGCAGCAGCAGCAAATCCCCAGAGAAGTTGAAGATTTAAGTAAAACTGATAGGTATAACGAATACATAATGACAGGTTTGAGAACCATTTGGGGAGTGTCATTACAGAAAATAGAACATGAGTTTGGTGAAAAACATAAAGAGTATCTTATGAAACAAGCTCAAAAACATATTGACAAACACCTACTATTTATAGATGATGATACTTTATTGATTACTAAAAAAGGAAAGTTTTTAAGTGACGGCATCGCAAGTGATCTTTTCTTACTAAATTTAGGATAAATAACCATGGGGGTTATCCAAGAAAAATATACTAGTATTGAAACCCAGTACAATATCAAAATAGCCTGAAATCTATGATATGATTACGACAATTGAACACAACAAAACATCCTATACAATTGATCTTTCTAAACCTCTGGATATATCCATACCACTAAGAGCTTCTAAAGAAAACGTAAATGCCTGGTATATTGATGAACCAAAGATTGAACCTGTAACAAATGGTGATTGGATTGGAAAAGTATCTAAAGGAGCTTCTACTAATTTTAATACGATCACATTTAACCCTCATAGCCATGGGACCCATACGGAATGTGTTGGCCATATCACTACAGAGTTTCATAGTATAAATCAGGCTCTACAACACTTTTTTTATATAGCAGAAGTTATTTCTGTTACCCCAAAAAAACAAGAAGAGGATTACGTAATAACAAAAGATTGTATTAAAAATATGATTACTTCATCCACCTCTGAAGCCTTAATTATAAGAACAATCCCCAACGTAAAAGACAAACAGAACAGACAATATTCGAATACTAATTGGCCTTATCTCACCAAAGAAGCAGCTGCTTATATTTCAAAACTAAATATTGAACATCTACTTATTGATTTGCCCTCTGTTGATAAAGAAAAGGATGATGGAAAATTACTTGCGCATAAAGCATTTTGGAACTACCCCTCTGCTCCCCGTTATCATGCTACAATCACAGAAATGATTTATGTAAATGATATAATTTCTGATGGATTATATATACTTAATCTTCAGACAGCATCGTTCGAAAACGATGCTTCTCCAAGTAAACCTATCCTTTATAAAATACTTTAAAATTAAAATCCAAATGAAAACTACTATACAGCTTGAAGAAATTGCAATGTTTGGATTAGGTATTTATGCATTTAGTTTGCTTCCTTATTCCTGGTGGTTATTTTTAGCTTTATTTCTTGTTCCCGACATAGGGATGATAGGTTACGTAATAAATAGTAAATTTGGTGCTTTGAGCTATAATATATTTCATCATAAAGGGCTAGCAATTATTATATATGGTATAGGAATTTCTATCCCAAATGAAACGCTTCAATTATCAGGAATCATTCTTTTTGTTCATTCTGCTTTTGATAGAATTTTAGGTTATGGTTTAAAATATGAAAAAGGATTTAAATTTACACACTTAGGTGAAATAGGGAAAAAGAGTTAGAATGGAATTATTATTTGTTGGACTTTTGGGAGGTGCTATTTTAGCATATTTTATTTTTGCACGATTTAGTGCTGCACAAAGAAAATCATCTGTACGAACACAATCTACTGTTCTTATGGAAAAAATCAAAAGCGTTTGTAAACTTGTTACTGTAGAAGGAGATTTTGCAGAAATATACCATTATGAAAGTGTTAAAGATAAATTTTTTAAACTCCTGTCCGGAACTAAAAAAGCATTGATTATTATTGAAGCCAAAGCTTATGTAGGATTTGATCTGTCAAAGGTTTCATTAGAAAGCGACACCAAGAACAAAAAGATAATTCTTACTCATTTCCCACAACCAAAACTATTGACTATAGAGACTGATTTTAAATACTATGATAAAAAAGAAGGATGGTTAAACCCATTTACCTCTTCTGATCTTACTGATCTTAATAAAGAAGCTAAACAATTTATTAAAGATAAAATTCCACAAAGTGGACTCATGGAGTCTGCAAGAAAAGAAGCGTTAACAGCAATTGCACTTATGGAAACTCTGGCCGAATCTATTGGCTGGACATTAGATTACTCTGCTTTACAGCTAGATGACAATAATCCCAATACAAAACAGTTAGAATAGAGAACAATGAGCATAGTTATTTCTACTGATAATGAAAAATTAGATATAGATTTTATTCATCAGTTTTTAACCCATTCATATTGGGCCGAAAGTAGAACCAAAGAAGAAGTAAGTATAAGCATGAAAAACTGCTTGAATTTTGGCATTTATCTTAATAAAAAACAGATCGGTTTTGCAAGAGTCTTAACCGATTATACTGTTTTTGGATACTTGATGGATGTATTTATTACAGAAGAGCATAGAGGAAGTGGATATGCAAAACTAATGATGAAAGCCATAATGGATCATCCAGATTTACAAAATATTAAACGATGGATGTTAGCTACTCATGATGCACATTCATTGTATAAAAAGTTTGGTTTTAGTGCTATTGAGGACCCTTCTAAACTTATGGGAAAACTTGTAAATAATTAAAAATGAATATAGAAGCATTCAGAGAATATTGTCTTGCAAAAAAAGGAGTTACAGAAGAATTTCCATTTGATGAAAATACACTTGTTTTTAAAGTAATGGGCAAAATGTTTGCTTTGACCGGATTAGAAAGAATTCCGTTTAGTGTTAATCTAAAATGTGACCCAGAACGTGCCATCGAACTTCGTGAATATCATCCTGAAATCACTCCTGGGTACCATATGAGTAAAAAACATTGGAATACTGTTAACTTTTCTGAAGGATTAGCTACTAATATAATACTCGAGTTGATAGATCACTCCTATGATTTAGTAGTAAGCGGCTTGACTAGAAAGGTAAAACAAGAATTAGAAAAACTTTAATTAAAAGCACTAGAGAACAAAAAGCTTATAAATAAGAAGTGTATTTGAAACTATACTTTCTTTTATATTATATTCACGTTCTCCTCAAAATATATGAATAATCCACACAAATTTTATAGAGAACAAATTGCTCTACATACCATATCACTCAAAAAAATAAAAAAACAACTAGCTGTTTCCAGTACCATACGATTGTTTGTTTTTTTGATTCTCGTTGCAGCTGTATATTTTGGTTATCCCAACACTCAAATTATTATTGCTAGTATTGTTATAGGAATTACTGCTTTTATATTTTTGGTCAATAGACATACTAATCTTACATATACCAAAAACAAAATAAAACAGTTGATTGATATTAATCAGCTAGAACTTGATGTTTTTGAAGGTGATATAAGTCTACTTGATGACGGAGCATCTTTTATTGATTCGACCCACCCTTATAGCCATGATATCGATTTGTTTGGGAAACAATCTTTCTTTCAATATGCCAATCGTACCACCACTTTGGCAGGAAAAAGTAAATTGGCAAAGATACTTACTGCAAATTCGATAGATTATATTGAAAAAAAACAGGAAGCTATAGAGAATTTATCTAAGTTACCCGAGTGGCGGCAAGAATTCAGTGCCATTGCTTCTCTAGTGAACGTTACAGTTACCGTTTCTTCGATTCAAAAATGGCTTCAGCACTATACTTCTTTTGTTCCTAAACTCATGAGGGTGCTTCCTGCTATTGTTTCGGGGATTTCAATTATCATGTTAATATTACTATTTACAGAGGTAATCACCTTTAATATCTTTTTATTATGGTTTTTTATCGGACTCGGAATAACAGGAACACAAATCAAAAAAATCAATAAACTCTATAGTGATGCCAATAAAGTAAAAGACACATTCGAACAATATTATAAACTTGTCGACAAAATTGAAAACACAAATTTTCAAGCTTCTCTATTACAAGAAAAGAAACAACTAGTCATTAGTGAAACAGAAAAAGCTTCACATACACTAAAACAATTTGCAAGTATCCTTAATGCTTTTGATCAACGTAACAATATGATGTTTGGTGTCTTGGCTAATGGATTAATACTTTGGGATATTTTACAAAGTTATCGTATCGAAAAATGGATTGCCAAAAACCATGATAAAGTTTCTCAATGGTTTGAAGTAATTGCGTTTTTTGATGGGTATAACTCTCTTGGGAATTTTGCGTTTAACCATCCAGAGTATATTTACCCAAAAATAACCTCAGACAATATTATACTTGATGCCAAGGATTTGGGACACCCTATGCTTAACACTCAAAAAAGAATAGATAATGATATAACCATTCATAAAGAAGAATTCTTTATCATCACTGGAGCCAATATGGCAGGAAAAAGCACCTTCTTACGTACTGTTGCATTACAACTTGTGATGTCAAATATAGGCTTACCAATTTGTGCAGCATCTTGCGAGTATCGCCCTATTAAACTTATTAGTAGTATGCGTACATCAGATTCTCTTAGCGATGATGCCTCATATTTCTTCTCAGAACTTACTCAACTAAAAAAAATCGTAGATGCCCTAGAAACTGATGAGTATTTTATCATTTTGGACGAAATCCTAAAAGGCACTAATAGTAAAGACAAAGCTGCGGGATCTCGTAAATTTGTAGAAAAATTAGTAAAAGCTAAAGCCACTGGGATTATTGCTACTCATGATTTAAGCCTTTGTGAAATAGCATCAGAATTACCTCAAGTGAAAAATCGCTTTTTTGATGCACAAATTGTCAACGATGAACTTTATTTTGATTATAAATTTAAAGATGGAATTTGTCAGAATATGAATGCTTCTTTTTTACTAAATAAAATGGGGATCGTTTAATCTTTCAATTAAAAATGAGTTAATTACAACAAATCATAATAACTATGAAAACATGTTTTTGCTTCTGTCTCCTTTTTTTATCTACTATAATAATATGTTCTGGTCAAGAAAACATTGTTGAATTATGGGAAGGAAAAATTCCAAATCAAAAAGAAACCGATGAAGTTGAGATCAGGAAAAATGAAAACATAGTTAGCATTAAAAATGTACAAAAACCTACACTTGAAATTTATTTACCGTCCAAAAACAACACTACCGGAAAAGGTATAGTGATTTGTCCAGGAGGAGGTTATGGCTCTTTGGCATATGATTGGGAAGGTACCGAGATCGCAAAATGGTTAAATTCTAAGGGAATTGCTGCATTTGTTTTAAAATATCGATTACCACAATCCAAATCTATTATCATTGCTAACGAAGCACCTCTGCAAGATGCACAAAGAGCAATTCGATTGGTTAGGCATCATGCAAAAAAATGGAATGTATCTCCAGAACAAATTGGTATTATGGGGTTTTCTGCAGGTGGACATCTTGCTTCGACTTTGGGAACTCACTTTGACAATAAGACTAGTCAAGTAGATGCTATAGATTCAATTAGTGCTAGACCAAATTTTATGGTGTTAATGTATCCAGTAATCACCATGAAACTTCCTTATACTCACCAAGGATCTAGAGATAATCTTTTGGGCACTTCTCCAAAACAAGAGTTAATCGATTTCTATTCAAATGAATTACATGTAACTCAGAATACACCGCCTACCTTTATTGTTCATGCAACCGATGACAAAGCAGTCCCTGTTGAAAACAGCCTCCTGTTTTATCAAGGTTTAAAAGATGCTGGTGTATACTCAGAAATGCATATCTATCCCAAAGGAGGACATGGATTTGCTTTAGCTATTGGGCGTGGATATTTACAAACATGGAATGATCGTCTTTATGACTGGATACAAAATTTGAATTGATAAATCTCAATCATTCAAAACACGAATATCATATAGATTTTTCCGAAATTGAGAAGGTGTAATCCCTTTAATCCTTTTAAATTTTCTATTGAAATTTGATACATTTTTAAATCCGCTAGAATACGATGCCTGTGCAATAGATATATCTGGTTCTTTTGATAGGATCCTGCAAGAGTGTGTTATTCTCACTTCGGTCAAAAACTGAAAAAAAGTCTTATTCGTTCGTTGTTTAAAATAACGACAAAAAGCATTAGGTGTCATATTTGCTAAATCAGACACTTCCTGTAAGCTAATATCACTATAAAATTTCTCCATGACAAATTGAAAAACATCAGCCATTCGTTTTCCTTCATAATCTGTGTAGTTTTTTCTGGTAATCGATGAAGATATAGTTTCAGTTTTCGCTAGGCTAAAAAACTTTAATATCTGCAAAAATATCACAAAACGATCCAGCCTATGTTTCTTCTTTTTAATAGTAAAAAACAGTTCTCTTAATTCTTCTTTTTCAGAAAGTACTCTAATCCCATATGACAAGCTATCAAAAAAAGTAAACAAATCATTAAATTCAGAAAGTTCAAAAAACCCGTTCCCAAAAGATTCTTTGGTGAAAAATAATGAAATCATATATGATTCTTCAGAAGATGAAATACTTTTCAATACATGAGGAACCTGGCTTCCAAAAACCAGAATATCATTAATACGATAATTAGTAATCGTATCACCCACAATCACACTTCCTTCTCCTGACACAATAAACGATACCTGAATCTCCTCATGCTGGTGTAATGTATCATAAAACTTAAGCCCTCTATCTTCCTGAATGATAAGAGTATCTGTTGAAGTCTTTGGAATTTTAAAAGGTAATACCTGCATCACATTAAGTTAATAATATCCAATTTATTAATAAAACTACAAAATATAAGGTAATATAGTATCAAAATTGGGTAATTTCAAAAGATATCTCCTCTTAGTTTCATTATACTTTTGAATAAAAATACATTATGACTATAGAATGGAAAGGCGTAATGCCCGCCGTAACAACAAAATTTACAGATCAAGATACGCTGGACTTACAAATGTTTGAGGTGAATATTAATGCACAAATAGAAGCTGGTGTTCATGGTATCATACTTGGTGGAACTTTAGGAGAAGCCAGTACATTGAGCGACGAAGAAAAAAGAATCCTTGTAAAAACTACGGTTAATATTGTAAAAAACAAAGTTCCGGTAATCATAAATATTGCTGAGCAAACTACAAAAGGAGCAATTGAAGCTGCAAGAAAGGCAGAAGAAGATGGAGCGAGTGGATTAATGATGCTCCCCCCTATGCGATATAAAGCTGGAGACCGTGAAACTGTAATCTATTTTAAAGAAGTAGCCAAAAGTACTCACCTTCCAATTATGATATACAACAATCCAGTAGATTATAAGATTGAAGTGACTCTGGATATGTTTGAAGAATTATTGGCATTTGATAACATTAAGGCAGTAAAAGAATCTACACGAGATATTTCTAATGTTACCCGCATTAAAAATAGGTTCGGAGATCGTTTAAAAATCCTATCTGGGGTAGACACATTAGCTCTCGAAAGTTTATTGATGGGTGCAGATGGCTGGGTTGCAGGGTTGGTTGACGCTTTTCCGGCAGAAACCGTTGCTATTTATGAGCTTCAAAAAGCAGGAAAAATTAAAGAAGCAATAGCAATATATCGTTGGTTTTTACCTTTGCTAGAGTTAGACATAAACCCTAAATTAGTACAGAATATCAAACTGGCAGAAGTAGCTACAGGAATAGGTACCGAAAATGTTCGTGCTCCTAGATTACCACTTGTTGGAGAAGAACGAAAAACGGTATTGAAAGTCATTGAAAATGGGCTAAAAACAAGACCAGAATTACCCGATTATAAAAACAGTGATTTAATGTGAAAATGAATTAATGATACAATAAAAGCTTATAAAGGAGTATTAAAAAACAGCATCGAAAAAAAATTATGAGTAGTTTCTAGTTCTAGAAAAAAATTACCTCCCTTGACTAAAGTATTGTATAATTTCAACATTAAAGTATTAAAACATTGAATTAATAGATACTATATATGGAAAAAATAGAGTTCATTAAACAATTTAAAAACAGAACTAAAAAATTATCTGTGGATATTATTTTAATGTATAATACTCTCAAAAAAACAGAAGCAACTAAAGTAATCGGATACCAAATCATAAAAAGTGCAACATCCACTGCAGCTAACTATAGAGCATCTTGTATTTCGAGATCTAAAAAAGAATTTTATTCTAAAATTTCAATAACAGTGGAAGAAGCAGATGAGACAGTATTTTGGTTAGAGATTTTAAGAGATTCAGAATTGGCCTCGCGTAAAATAATTGATCCTTTATTAAAAGAAGCAGAAGAAATTGTAAAAGTAGTTTCAAAAGCCAGAAAAAACACCTCATTTGACTAAAGTATTGTACAATTTCAATATTAAAACATTAGCTCCTTAAAACATTAATTCATTATCTCATTGAATATGATAACTGGAAAAAACTATATCGGAAATCAGCTTTCCTCAGAAGGAAATAGAACCTATAAAACATATAATCCCAAACTAAATCTTGAAAACGAACATACATTTTATGAAGCTTCTGATCAAGAGATAGAAAAAGCAGTCTTATTAGCTGCTGAAGCATTTAAAACATATAAAAAAACTTCTGGAGCAAAAAAGGCCGAATTTATAACTGCTATTGCAGATGAGATTTTGGCTTTAGGTGATCTTTTAATACAAACCTATATATCTGAGACAGGCTTACCCGAAGGAAGGGCAAAAGGAGAACGCGGAAGAACCGTTGGGCAACTAAGAACTTTTGCAGAATTAGTATCCGAGGGTTCCTGGGTAGAAGCTACTATAGATACTGCTGATCCCGATAGAGCTCCGATTCCTAAACAAGATATTAGAAAAATGTTAGTGCCATTGGGACCTATAGTCGTTTTTGGAGCTAGCAACTTTCCGCTGGCTTACTCTACTGCTGGCGGAGATACAGCTGCTGCATTTGCTGCGGGATGTCCTGTGATTGTAAAATCACATCCGATGCATGCCGCAACAGGAGAACTGGTCGCTTCTGCAATTCACAACGCTGCTCAAAAAACTGGAATGCCAAACGGTATATTCTCTAATTTAAACAGTTCGGGCATTGAGGTAGGAGTCCAATTGGTAAAACACCCCAAGGTAAAAGCTGTTGGCTTTACAGGAAGTATTCGCGCAGGTAGAGCATTATTTGATCTTGCTTCGCAACGACCAGAACCCATACCTGTATTTGCAGAAATGGGAAGTATCAATCCCGTCGTTTTACTTCCCGAAGCAACAAAAACCAGGGGAGAAGTTTTGGCTAAAACCTATGCCAATTCCATAACATTAGGAACCGGTCAGTTTTGCACCAATCCAGGCTTGATTTTGGGTATAAAAGGAGAAACTCTCGACCATTTTATCAATATACTTTCTGATGAAATCGTTGGTATAGAGCCTTCTTGTATGTTACACCCTAATATTATAGGTAATTATGAGAACAATAAAACCCATGTTTTACAACAAAATGGTCTAAGCATAACTGCAGAATATGATGGTGATTTATTAATCAATCATGCCAGGCAAACGATAACCAAAGTAGAAGGAAAAACATTTTTAGAAAACCCTAAACTTCATCAAGAAGTATTTGGACCTTTTTCTATGATCGTACAATGTAAAGATGCTAAGGAATTAGAAGATATAATTTCGAATCTCGAAGGACAACTTACAGGGACTATTCTTGCAGAAAAAGAAGAAGCTGTACTCTACGACTCTGTGATCGAGGCATTACAAAACCGAGTAGGTAGAATCATCTATAATGGTGTTCCTACCGGAGTAGAAGTATGTCCTGCTATGTTGCATGGAGGACCTTATCCAGCATCTACTGACAGTAGGTTTACAGCAGTTGGCATTCACTCTATAAAGCGTTGGGTAAGACCTTTTAGTTATCAGAGCTGGCCAAATCATTTATTACCTGATGAACTTAAAAACGAAAATCCTTTAGGGATTTCAAGACTTGTTGACGGTAATCCTAGTCAACGTAAAATCTGATTTTAAAATCTACATTTAACATCAATATCAAATGAAAATTTCCAAAATTATCATCATTACAATTTTACTTTTAAATTTTGGGTGCGCCGAAAAAAATGAGGTGAAAGACAAAAAAAACCCATCAGATCAACTTCATGCTATTATCACTGAAATTGACGAAAGAGAAAGTTATGATAGAGAAGAATATCCTTTAGGCATCTTCACCAAAGAATATTTCAAAACCGAAGCAGATTTTGCACAAAAAAAACTACTAGAACTCTCTACCGTTGATAGAAACCAACTTAAAGAGACTGATAGAATATCTTTTGATCTTTTAAAATTTGTTTTACAGAATAAAGTAGATCATTATGAATTCGAAAATTACTTAAATCCATTACTATCAGATTCTGGTTTTCATAGTAATCTTAACTATATGGTTAAACCATTAACCACCTATGAACAGGTAAAAGAATATCTAAGTAAACTTAATGCGATCCCTGTATTTGTAGATCAACATTTTGTAAATTTAAGAGAAGGTCTCAAAAAAGGAGTTTCGCAACCAAGAATTATATTCGAAGGATATGAATCCACTTACAATAACCATATTATTGATAATATTGAAGATAGTTTCTTCTACTCTCCATTTAAAAACTTGCCAGAAACATTATCACAAACTCAAAAAGATTCTGTAATCACTTCTGCAAAAGAGGCTATAAAAAATAATGTTGTCCCTCAATTTAAAAGAATTAAAGCCTTCTTCGAAACCGAATATCTTCCCAATACAAGAACTACAATTGGCGTATCCCAAACTCCAAACGGAAAAGAATATTATCAAAATAAAATAAACTTTTATACCACCAGTACCAAGTATACTGCAGATGATATTCATAATATTGGATTAAAAGAAGTATCTCGTATAAAAACTCAAATGGAGCAAATTATAAAAGACCTTGAATTTCAGGGTAGTTTTGCTGACTTTTTAAAATTCCTTCGTACCGATGAGCAATTTTATGCTAAGACTCCAGAACAATTATTAATGATTGCCAGAGATATGGCAAAGCGAGTAGATGAGCAATTACCCAGGTTTTTTAAAACATTACCCAGAAAACCATATGGCGTGGCTCCTGTACCCGATGCAATTGCACCTAAATATACAACGGGAAGGTATGTAGGAACAAAAGCAGATAGCTCAGAACCTGGATATTATTGGGTAAACACCTACGATTTACCAAGCAGAACACTATACACACTACCATCTCTTACTGTTCATGAAGCAGTTCCAGGGCATCATCTACAAGGAAGTCTAAATAACGAACTGGGAGATAGCATCCCAAAATTCAGAAAAGATCTCTACTTATCTGCATATGGAGAAGGCTGGGGATTATATTCAGAATTTCTGGCAGAAGAAATGGGCATGTACACCACTCCTTATGAGCATTTTGGTAAATTAACCTATGAGATGTGGAGAGCTTGCCGATTAGTAGTCGATACAGGAATTCACGCAAAAGGTTGGACACGCGAACAAGTAGTAGACTATATGGCTTCAAATACTGCATTATCGTTACACGAAATACATACAGAAACAGATCGATACATCTCTTGGCCCGGACAAGCTTTATCTTATAAAATCGGAGAATTAAAAATAAGAGAACTTAGAAAAAAAGCTGAAACTGAATTAGGTAGTGAATTCGACATACGAGAATTTCATGAAGTTATTCTAGAACAAGGAACGGTTACGCTTTCAATTTTAGAAAATAGAATTATTGCTTATATCCAAAGAACAAAAAATGGCTAGTACTTCTTTTAAATGTATTGATGCACATACTTGTGGAAATCCAGTAAGAGTAGTAACTACAGGGCATCCTAATCTTATAGGAAATACAATGAGCGAAAAACGTCAACATTTTCTAAGAGAATATGATTGGATTAGAACTGGATTAATGTTCGAACCAAGAGGGCATGATATGATGAGTGGTAGTTTTTTGTTTGATCCACATGATCTACAGAATGATTTTGCTATTCTATTTATCGAAACCTCTGGTTGCCTTCCCATGTGCGGTCATGGCACCATAGGAACAATCACAATTGCAATCGAAAGAGGTTTGATACAACCAAAAACACCAGGCAAAATTAGAATGGAAGCCCCTGCAGGTTTGGTAGAAATCGAATACCGACAAACAGGGAAAAAAGTAGATTGGGTAAAACTAAAAAATGTAAAATCTTATCTCGCTGCAGAAGATTTAAGCATTGATTGTCCAGAACTAGGCGAGATAACTTTTGATGTAGCTTATGGTGGTAATTATTATGCAATTATTGATCCTCAAAAGAATTTTAACGGATTACAAAATTATACTGCAGGAAAATTGATTCAATACTCCCAGATAATACGAGAGCGTATTAATAATAAATATCCAGATAAGTTCATGCATCCAGAAAATGAAACCATAAGAGATGTTAGTCATATTCTTTGGACGGGAGAACCTATTCATTCTGATTCGTCTGGCAGAAACGCCGTCTTTTATGGTGATAAGGCTATAGATCGATCTCCATGTGGAACAGGAACCTCTGCTCGAATGGCACAATTATATGCCAAAGGAAAGTTGAAAAAAGGAGATGAATTCATTCACGAAAGTTTTATCGGAAGCACATTTACAGGACGTATAGAGGAAGAAACAACACTAGACAATAAAAAAGCTATTGTTCCCAGTATTCAGGGTTGGGCAAAAATATATGGTGACAATATTATTTCTATTGATGATGAAGATGACCCTTATGCATATGGATTTCAGGTTATTTAAATAATAAAATGACTTAATGCTATTAATGAGAAAATGATTTAATAAAACTGAATAATTATATATGGAGAAATCAGAATTCATTGAAAAGTTTAGAAAACGAACTAAAAAATTGTCTGTTGATATTATTCTAATGTACAATACACTCAAAAAAAACCGAAGCCACTAAAATAATTGGTTATCAAATTATTAAAAGTTCCACATCTACAGCTGCAAATTATAGAGCATCTTGTGTTTCTAGATCTAAAAAAGAATTTTTTCTAAAATTTCTATAACAGTTGAAGAAGCTGATGAGACCTTATTTTGGTTGGAAGTTTTAAAAGATGCTGGACTAGGATCAGAAAAAATAATTAATCCATTAATAAGTGAAACTAAAGAAATTTTAAAAGTAGTTTCCAAAGCTAGAAAAAATAAAACATTTGATTAAAAATTACCATTTAACACGTATTCATTGTTTCATTAAAACATTAAAACATTGAAAAATTGTATCATCATTGGCGGTGGAATTATCGGATTATGTTCTGCATATTATCTAAATAAAGAAGGGCATCAAGTAACTATACTAGATCAATCTTCTATGGATTTTGGAGCCTCATATGTAAATGCAGGATATCTATCGCCAAGTCATATTATTCCCCTTGCAGCTCCCGGCGTAATGAAAAAAGGATTGAAATGGATGCTTAATTCTTCCAGTCCTCTATATATAAAACCCCGTCTCAATGCAGATTTTTTACGTTGGACCTGGGCCTTTAACAAATCATGCTCGTTAGAAAATGTAAACCGAGGTATTTCGGCTATCAAAGATATAGCTATATTGGGTCGAGATCTTTATGCTGAAATAAAAGAAGAAGAAAAATTTACATTTCAACTTGCTCAAGATGGACTTCTAATGATCTGCCAGACAGAAAAAATGTTGGAAGAAGAAATTAAAGTTGCCAAGATTGCCCAAAAAGAAGGTTTAGCCGTTCGTGAGCTCTCTTTAAAAGAACTTCAAGATATTGAGCCTAATGTAAAAATGAATGCAAAAGGAGCAGTACTATATGAATGTGATTGGCATACTACTCCGCAGGTATTCATGAAAGAAATGAAAGCCTATCTTACCTCAGCAGGTGTTGTTATTCATAAAAATGAAAAAGTACAGGATATTACCATCGAACATGAGAAAATAATCGCTGTACATACTACAAATACTTCTTATAAAGCAGATGAATTTGTTCTGGCCGCCGGATCATGGTCAAATATCTTGAGTAAAAAACTAGGTCTTAAACTATTATTAGAAGCCGGTAAAGGATATCGTATTAATTCGAAAAGAGATTTTGGTATTTCCATGCCTGCAATCTTAACAGAAGCAAAAATAGCTGTTACTCCAATGCAAGGCTTTACAAGATTTGCTGGAACTATGGAAATTTCGGGTATTAATCATAATATTAACAAAGTGAGAGTAGAAGCTATTGCCCAGGCAACTCATAATTATTATCCGGGTATCGAAATTTTACAACAAGAAAAAGATGATGCAGCTTGTGGCTTAAGACCCGTTTCTCCAGATGGGATGCCATATATTGGTAAATCCCATCTCTGTAAAAATCTAACTATAGCTACAGGACATGCTATGATGGGGTGGACCATGGGAACAGCAACTGGAAAATTGGTTTCGGAAATTATATCGAACAAAAAGACATCGTTAAATATTGATGCCTATCATCCTGATCGTAGGTTTTAGCTACAAAATCCCTGTTTGACGTTTATAAAAAGCATCTTGTTGTTTTTTCATCATCTCTCTCGCAATTTTCTTTTTATATTCATATAACTCTTCTTCTTCGGTGAGATCACCATAAACTCGATCATTAATTGCATGATCTGTTTCCAAGGATACTTTTCTTTGATCTTCTTTTTGGGCTACCCATGTTTTTACTTCACTTTCTAGATCTTCCAATTTAAAATCATATTCTCCTTTTGGCGAAAGTAACTTTGCAAAAATAGGAGAGGTTTCTATAGCTAGAAAAAGTAAAAAGATAAAAAACGAAGGGAGCCATGGTAACTCATTCAAAGCAGTAACTCTTGCCATCAAACCATCAAAATTATCAATTACAGGTTGTGAAGTGACTACCTGACTCTCATATTCTGTTGCTAGTTGTGATTTTTGAATTTCTAAGCCAGCTATTTTCTCTGTATTAGTTTTTTTTAATGCTGCTAATTCAGCTAGAGCCGCGTCGTGTTTTTCTCGTTTTTCTTTATAAACAGGACCTTTTCCTATAATTTCTGTCCCTTTTCTACCTTCTGCTTCTGCGATATACGTTTCATAAAGGGTATTAACCTCTGTCTCTTTTGTTGTCACCTCTTGCTTTAGTGAACCGATTTCAGTTTCAATTGCTGCAATAGCGGGTGTATACTGCGTTGCTATTTGTTCTTTATTTGCAAGTGTAAAATCATTCTTTTGCTCAAGTAATACACGGTCGATTTCTTTCTCAAAAATCTTTAATTCCAAGGGTTTCGAAATAACTATTGCAATAATTATAGCCAAAATAATTCTTGGTGTTGCTTGTAACAATTCATCTATAAAGTTTTCTTTTTTCTTTATAGTCGATACGATAAAACGATCTAAATTAAAAATCAAGAGCCCCCAAATCAATCCGAAGAAAACCGCTGAAAAATAGTTATCGAATACAGTATATAAGGCATAACTAGCAGCAATAAAAGCCATGATTGCAGTAAAGAATACTGTTGCTCCTATACCAGCATATTTGTTCTGCTCTCCTCCAGAACTATCGGCCAATATATCTGCATCGGCTCCAGAACATAAAATAAAAAAACGTTTTAACATGATCTAAGGGTTTTTGATTGATAATAGGTATAACGCTGATTTATAGCCAAATGTTGCACAAAAAAACTCCCAGGCGGGAGTTTTGGCTATTAAAATTGTTTGAGAAATGAATATTACATTAATTTTTTCTTTTGTCGATTTTTTCTCTCTCCTTTCTATCTTTCTCTACAGCCTTACGCGCTTTTTCCCTAGCTGCATTAGCTTCTTTTCTAACTTGCTTACGGGCTTTTTCTGCTTCTTTCCTTACCTTTTCTGCATTATATCTTGCCATTTCTCTAGCTTTCTCTGCTTGCTTCATTGCCATTTTAACCTCTTCCCTTGCTAATTTTGATCTATGCAAAGCTCGTTCTTCAGCTTTTAATCTCGATCTTTCTGATCTTCTTAATGCTTGTTCTCTTAACTCATGCGATCGTTCCCTTTTCACTCGCACTTCTTCTCTGGCAATCGCTCTAGCTTCATGCGCTTGTTCCATAGCTTCTCTTCTAACTCTATGCGCTTCATGCATAGCATTTCCAGCAGCTTCCATCGCAATTGCTCTTGAGATCTCTGCTTCTTCTCTTGCTTCTTCTGCATGTTTCATTGCAAGAGCTCTTGCTTCTTCGGCATGCTCCATCGCATTTTCAATCTCTTGTTCTGCTATTATTTCGGACTCCTCTCTTGCTATTTCGGCTTCATATCTCGCTTTTTCTAATTCTTCTTCTACTATTTCTGCTTCATTTTCAACTACACTATAATCGGCTTCTATATCAGCATTAGATAAAGGAACTTCGAATGGTTTTAGGTTTTTCACACTTTGTGATACTTTTGGTGCTTTGGCTGGCGGTGGAGGTTTTACAGCTGATGGTGGAGCAGGTGGTAGAGAAACTGCTCCAACTCCTATAGCTTCTGGTGAAGGAGGACTTGGTGGAACCAGATCATGCCCATCAGGATTTGCTTTATATAATCTGGTTTTTCTATATGCTGTATTTAATTTCTTCAGAAAGGTATCTGTGGTATTTTCCATTTTAACATCAAAATGAAATTCTGTAAGTTCATTATCTTTCCATTGCTTAGTAACATCATCAATTACTTTTGCAAAACCAGAAATATCGGTATTAATACCATTTACATTTATCTTTTCTCCACTTAATTTGATTTTGATATTTTTATCTGGATGAGTTGGAGCAATAGTAGTAGTACTCGTTTTTTGTTGTGCTACTATTTTATTATTAAATAAAAGTACACATCCAAAAAGGATTGGTAAAAGCAACAGCATTCTAGCTGTTGCTCTTGTTTTCGAAAATTTTTGTGACATCATAACAATTCGTTTTTTAGTTAATGAATAATTAATGGGACTTGTCAACATAGTGTGATTAGTACTATTTGGATAGCTAACAAGTAAATCCATATATCGATGTATTGAACATTGTTGTTTCAATACTTTTTGATCTGCAAGAAATTCGTGATTTAATCGTACAGATTTTTTAATCCAAAACCATATAGGATTGAACCAAAAAACCATTTGAAAAATCTCTATGCATAAAATATCTAATGTATGTTTTTGTCGTACATGTGTTTTTTCATGTAATAATACTTCTTGAGGGATAGCTTTTTCCCGAAATTCCTTTTTAGGAACAAAAATGTATTTCAAAAATGTATGCGGAACAATGGTATTGTTTAATAATACATTAATATGGGAAGTTTCTTTGAGGTTTTCATTCTGCTTTACCTTTTTTATCAAACTATACATATTTTTAATGAACCTAATTGCAAAAATCAGGAAGCCCGTTCCATATATACTCCATAACACTATAGGCAGATAGTTAATAGAACCCGTTGTGCATTTAGAAAAAGTTGCGCAAACTGCTAAAAGGCAGTAAATTGTAGTTACGACACTATAATTCATATGCACAACTTTCAAGCAAATTACGATAAAATACTCAAGGTTTTAAAAGGATTA
>NZ_VLNR01000070.1 GCF_007489275.1 Aquimarina algiphila | reverse complement strand
AAGGATGGAGTGGTTAGTAACATATCCGAATACAAAAGCGAAAATGTAAATACCATTGATACTGGGGTAGATGTAATGAAAATTGAAAAGAAGAATTCTTTATTTACAGCCCGTAGGCGTGAAGGTTCTGATTTTAGAATTTTATTGTATGATGGTTTAAAAAATGGTTTGCCTGTTACTGTGAGTGCAATTAATGAAGTTGATTTTTCTATTGAAAATGTATACGAAAGATTATGGAAGAACTGGCTTAGATTTCGGGTTACTTCAGAGACGATAAAAGATAAGTTTAGTTGTGACATTTATGAAAATCTAACCACAGAACTGGGAAGATACAAATACAACAAAACGCAACTCGTTAAGAAAATCAGTAAACGAAGGGTTAAGGAAAATACATGGGAGGTTAGTATTGAGAGTGAGACTCTAGGGTAATGGCTAATAGGATATGAGAACCTACGTTTTTATTATTTCCCAATGAGCTTTGTCTTTTACTTTCTGGGGAAACTTATCTTTGTAAACCGTGTCCATATCATTACGCTCGTGTCCCATTAATTCTCTAATGATATCTACGTCGATTCCTTTGAATTTTCCGATTGTAGCAAATGTATGTCTAGGGGTTCTGGTAACTACTGCAGCGTTTTTAGGAAGAGTCTCAATTTGATTTTCTTTAAAAACCCTCCTTAGTGTGTAATAATGAGATTGTCTAAATTTATGATATTCTTTATCTCCTTTTGACCAAGGAAAAACATAAACATTGTCTTTTAAAGCATATCGATCAATTATTTTTTGTGCTTTTTTAAAAATTTTGACGTCGAATTCTTCAGCTTTATCTCCAAGTTTTAGTCTTTTAATAAATGCACGTCCATTATAAATTTGATTAACTTTTAGATAATAAATGTCCTTTAGATATTGTCCGCCTAAATAAAATTGTAGTAGCATTAAATCTATTGCTCTTTGTTGAGAATTACTGGAAAGTTTTAAGTTTTCTAATTTTTTGACCGTGCTTTTGCTAATGTAAATGTTTTTTCCTCTTCTTTTATTGTGATATAGGTCTCTGCCAATACCTTCAAATGGTCTCTCATTTGGAATTCCATTTAATCTACAACATAAATTGTACATTCTTCTAATGCCTGCAATATAAGTTTTAATAGAGCTGTTTTTACTACCTTTATCTTTACAATATTCCTTATATCTCTCCATTAACACAAGTGTAATCTCTCCAAAATCGCAAGTAGGTTTAAAATGCTCAAAATCGTCAATAATCTTATCGTAAACAAAAGCGCTCCCGTTACGATTAGATTGCCTTAATTTTTTTATTTGGTATCTGGAGAATTTTATAAAGTCTATTTTATTCTTTGATTCGCCTTCTTTTAATAAATAAGCCAATGCAATCTTAACATCATTTATACTCGTAAATTTAGATGTTATTGATTTTGCTTTTATCTCTGCTATTCTTACATATAGGTCATCAAACTCAGGATGAGTTGGTAGAGGAAACTTTTTAACATCATCCCAGTCCTCTGGTATTGAAATACCTATTTGTTTTCGCATACGTTTACCTTTATGACTCACATTAACGATAACAGGAAAGAAGTTTGATTTTTTCCGATCTGTTGTATTTAACAAAATATTAGCTTTCATAATACTTGCAATTTGCTTGCAATTATATGAATAATTTCCGTGTTTTTATTGTATATTTGATATAAGTTAATTTAAATATATAATTTATAAATTGACTGTTTTTCTTGTTTTATTGGTGTTTAAAGAGTTTTTTGACTTTACTTGTAAATGTATTATAAATTAACAACTACTTAATAATATTGTAATACTGATGAGGGTTCTGAAATAAAAATAATTACATTTACCTAACAAATTTTCTTTTATGGAGCACATTTCTGAGGAAAAACAAGAATTGAATTTCGATAAGAAAGCATATAGTGATGATATTCTTATTTCATTGTATTTTAGAATGCTTAAGCCAAGACTTATTGAAGAAAAAATGCTGGTATTATTACGGCAAGGTAAAATATCCAAATGGTTTAGTGGGATTGGTCAGGAAGCAATATCTGTTGGGATCACAGCAGTATTAGATGATGATGAGTATGTGTTACCGATGCATCGTAATTTAGGAGTATTTACAACAAGAGATATACCGCTATCTAGATTGTTTAGTCAATGGCAGGGAAAATCAAATGGATTCACTAATGGTCGTGATCGTTCTTTTCATTTTGGTACTCAAGAATATAATATTGTAGGGATGATTTCACATCTGGGGCCACAAATGGGGATTGCTTGTGGAATTGCTCTTGGTAATCTTTTGAAAAAAAATAATAAAGTTACTGCTGTCTTTACCGGAGAAGGAGGGACCAGTGAAGGAGATTTTCATGAAGCCCTTAATATAGCTTCGATATGGAATTTACCAGTACTGTTTTGTATAGAAAATAATGGATATGGTCTATCTACACCAACAAGTGAGCAGTATAATTGTAAAAACCTAGCTGATAGAGGGGCTGGTTATGGAATGGAGTCTTATGTTATTGATGGAAACAATGTGTTGGAAGTGTATCACAAGGTTAATGAATTGGCAAAAAGTATGAAACAAAATCCTCGTCCGGTTTTACTTGAATTTAAAACCTTTAGAATGCGAGGCCATGAAGAAGCAAGTGGAACTAAATATGTACCTCAAGAATTGATGGAATATTGGTCAGCAAAAGACCCGATAGAAAATTATAAAGAATACTTAGTTAACCAAGGGATTATTTCTCTGGAAGAAGAGCTTGAAAAACGATCAGAAATAAAAAAAGAAATAGAAACTCATTGGGATCTGGCCAATAATGAAGAAAAAGTTAATATAGATTTAGATAAAGAATTGAATGCTGTTTATGCTGAATTTGATTATATAGAAAAAAGACCAAACACAAAAACTACAGAACTAAGGTTGGTTGATGCAATTTCTGATGGTTTGAAAGTATCAATGCAACAATATAATGATCTTGTAATTATGGGGCAAGATATAGCAGAATATGGAGGTGTTTTTAAAATCACCGAAGGTTTTGTTGAGATGTTTGGCAAAGATCGTATTCGAAATACCCCTATTTGTGAATCAGCAATTGTTTCTGCAGCGTATGGTTTGTCAGTAAATCAGCATAAGGCGGTCGTTGAGATGCAGTTTGCAGATTTTGTGTCTTCAGGATTTAATCCTATTGTAAATTTGTTAGCAAAGTCAAATTATAGATGGAATCAATCGTCTGATGTTGTAATAAGAATGCCTTGTGGAGCGGGTGTTGGAGCAGGGCCATTCCATAGTCAAACAAATGAAGCATGGTTTACTAAAACTCCTGGGCTTAAGGTTGTATATCCAGCATTTCCTGTAGACGCAAAAGGATTGTTAGTAACGGCAATAGAGGACCCTAATCCAGTCTTGTTTTTTGAACATAAAGCTTTATATAGGAGCATTCGTCAAGAAGTTCCTGAAGGGTATTATAATCTACCTTTGGGGAAAGCATTCTTACTAAAAACTGGAGAAGATGTTACTATTATTAGTTATGGAGCTGCTGTGCATTGGGCATTAGAGATACTAGAAAAACACTTGAGTATTAAAGCAGATCTTATTGATTTAAGAACGCTACAGCCTTTGGATATAGAAACAATTTATAAATCAGTTAAAAAGACTGGTAAGGCTATTATTTTGCAAGAAGATACTTTATTTGGTGGTATAGCTTCAGATATTTCTGCCTTGCTTATGGAAAACTGTTTTCAATTTTTAGATGCACCGGTTAAGCGAGTGGCTAGTATACAAACACCAATACCATTTGATACTAATTTAGAAAATCAATATCTATCAAAAAATAGATTTGAAGAAGAATTATTAGCATTGTTAGCATATTAGTTTTATATAGTTTATTAGAATATTTTAGATCAAAGTTGTAGTAATTTTTTTGTTTCTTCTCCGGCATATTGAAAAGGAATGTATCCAAAACTGTCTTTAGCATTTTTGTTGGCTCCATACTTAAGTAATAACCGTACCCGTTTAGGATTATCTTCGAATGCGGCTCGATGAAGTAAGGTTCTATTGTATTGTGACTTTAGGGGGATATCGACTTTAGCACCATATTGTAATAAAATCTCTAATTTTTCAAAACTAACTATATGTACTATCGGTCTACCATAATCATCTTCTGCTCCATTAGTATTAAGACCTATAGATAAGGCATATTTTAATAGACTAATATCTCCTTGTATGATATGAAATAATGAATAAATGGGGCATTTATGTATATTCGCTCCTTTTGACACTAAGTGTTTAAAAACTTGTAAATCTTTTGTTGCAGAAAGTAATGGATGATGACTATCTTTTTTAGGGTTAATCTCTGATCCATTTTCTAGTAAAAAATCAATAAGGGGGATTTTTCCTAGTTGTACAGCTTTATGTAGAGCTTTGTTGTTTATATCGGTGCCTCCATTTTTTAAAATGAAATCTATATTAGGAAGCGCTTCGTCAATAGGTTTTTTTACTAATAAACTTAATGCAGTTTCGCGATTTCTATCTGGAATATTTGGATTAGCTCCTTGTTTGATGAGTTTTTTAACTTCTAAATATTCACTTTTTGATATTGCTTCATATAATTGTTTTTGGAGTTTACTGTTTTGTGCAGTAAGTAAAACGGGGACTAAAAATATAACAATAATAAAATGATACTTAATTTGTCTGGATATTAGATTTGTGATGCTCATGAAATATTAAAATTGTAATATTTTTTTCGTTTTTGACCCTGCATATTCATGAGGCATTTTTCCAAAATAATCAATAGATTTTCTACTCGCTCCATAAGACAATAATAAGTTAACTAGTTTAAGGTTGTCTTGTTTTGCGGCAATATGTAAAAGCATTTTATCAGGTACAGTGGTGTAATTATGAAATGGTTGAGTAGTGTTTCGTGCATCGACTTTGGCACCATATTGTAATAAAAGAGCTATTTGTTCATAGTTTCTAGTTGTAAATAAAATAGGGGTTCCAAATTCACCTTTTACATTTGGATCAGCACCAACAGATAATGTATATTTTAATAAATCAAGGTTTTGTGATTCTATGATGTTTTCTAAAATAGAATACTGATCATACGATTTGTACCTAGTAATATCTGCTCCTTTAGAAATCAAATGTTTAAATACTTTGAGATTCGTTGTTTCATATAAAGGAGAAGCTCCGATCTTAGGATTAATTTCATAACCGTTTTCTAGTAACAAATCAATAAGTTGTATGTTTCCCTTTTGTGTAGCATTCAAAAGAGCCTTGTTGTTAGGGTCTTTTCCGCCTTTATTGATGATGTATTTTACATTTCTTAGAGTGTTGCTGTTTTTTCCTGATGACAATAAACTCAAGACAGTTTCCCCTCGTTTGTTTATTTTATTGAGGTCCGCACCATATTTAATAAGAAGTTTAATCATTTCAAAATCATTGAATTGAGCAGCAATATGTAGGCTTGTTTGCTTATTGTTATCAACAGCATTTGGATTTGCTCCATATGATAATAAAATCTTGATATTATCATTTTTTCTATATCTCATTGCAGTATGCAAAACTATGGAGCTCTCTTTTTTTAAATGATCAGATTCATTACCGTCGAGCATTAGTTTAACAAGTGTAATGTCTTTCATTTTAATAGCTTCAAGTAGGAGTTTTTCTGAAAAAATATAACCTTTAGAATTGAGTAAGTGTATAAATTGTATATCATCCAAATTCTGTTTTACAAATGAAAAACTAAGCGTTTTAATGTCAAAAGAAATACCTTGTTTGATTAACAGTTTACGTGTGCTACTGTTGTTTTTTGAATAATAATATGCATTATTTCCTTTGTTATCTGTTTGATTGATATCTGCTCCTAGAGCAATTAATTGTTTAATTGCTATTGTGTCATTATATTTTGTCTGAGTGCATAGCAAACAAACCAGGTTTGGATTAGCACCATGATCAACCAAATATTTCCAGATAGTATTTGTCGAATCATCATTTATATTTTTACTTTGATGATTACCAAATTCTAAAGCATATCTGCCATCGTATCCTGGTGCGTTAAAATCGACAGAAACATCGGCTAAAGTTTGTAATGCCTCGATTCCTATATGATCCACAGTATATTCCCAAGGGATAAGAACTCCTGCATTGTATAATATTTTAACAGCTTCAGAATGTTTGTTTTTTAATGCATAAGTAATGGCCTTATCATTATATGCGATAAGGTTATTTTTACTTAATTTTTTATTTACATCTGCGCCATATTCTAATAAAAATTTAAGTTGTTCTATGTTTCCTTTTGCTGCTGCGCGAATTAGAAGTGTTTCTCTTTTTCCATTATCATTAAATATCGCATTTACATCAGCACCTTGTTTGATCAGTTTTTTAGCTTTTCTATACTTGGTTTTAGATAATACATCGTATAGTTGATCGTTTAGTTCAGAACCCTGAGCAGAGACTGTAGTAAGCGAAGATAGGCACAGGCTTATAAAAAAATGTATTACAATTTTTATTGGATTCAATTTCATATTCTCTCTTTATCGTCTTGTGTAAGAAACTTAGTAGTATCAGTGATGAGTAATACGTTTCAGATTATTAAGCTAAATGTCAAGTTTTAGATTTGGTTACTTTGCAAATAAGCATAAACCTTTCTATTAAGCTTAAAAGCGTTATGTTTTCTTACACCTTGTAATGATTACTTCTCAAAAATAGTTAGTAAATTAGATTCACCTCCATCATGTTCTTGTATGTAGCTGTAAAAGGGAGATATAATCTGTATATCAGAAAGTAGATTTTTTAAGTCTAGTTTGAGGAGTATTTCTTCGAAAATAGCATGAGCTTTTAATATGATTAATTCATTAATATAGTCATTTTCATACTCCAGATCGCAGTCATCAATTTCATCATAATACAAAGCATCTTCTTTTATCTCGTTATAATTAAATATTTTAATAGGTCCTATTTCACCTACTACTTCATTATCTAATCGATTTGAAAGTGATAGTTCTTTATCCATAAAAGAATCTGGTTTTAAGGCACCGTATGCGCTTAAAAATAATTCACCGCCGTCTCTATTAAAGTAGAATACAAGTGCTTGAATAGGTTTTTTGCCAATTAATAGCTCCTTTAATTGGGTAAAAAAAGCGCTTAGTGTATCAGTCGCGCCCGAATCTACTTTCATAGCGTCAATCAAATTTAATGTTTGATATAAATGTTTTTTAATTTTGTCATTAACCGCCATTAGTTCTGAATCATCAAATCCTTCAATTTTGGAAAAATAGTCAGCTTTTTTATTTGTATATTTTTCAAGACAACTTTTCTGTTTTCTGTTTTTCATATTTTGATTACTTTATGTTGGATAATTAACCATAACAAAAATATATAATACACTATGCGGATGCTACCCGGTTTACAGTGAATAAATAAGATTTGCTAATTCACACAAATTCTAGTTGTAAATTAAGAAAACGTTATAGTTCATAAAAAATATGATTATTGATAAGTTATTGATTTTTAGATTCTTGTGTTTTATTTTTTTGCATAGCTTATCTTTTTTTAATCAATTATGGGTAACGAATTCTAAATAGGGGTAAAATCCCCTTTAACATATGTTGTTTGTTGTGTAAGTAAATGTTAATTTCGCGCTGGCTATATTAATGTATAGTCTTTGGGACTTAAAAACAGGGAATTAAAACAGAATAAATGAACACTAAACAGCTGGAACACCTTCGTTCCTCAAAAATACTTGTGACTGGTGCAGCCGGTTTTATCGGGTCTAATCTTTGTGAAGCACTTTTGGATATTGGGAGTACTGTAATAGGGCTGGATAATTTTGCTACAGGACATAAAAAAAACCTTTCAGCGTTTATAGAAAATTCTAATTTTACTTTTATTGAAGGAGATATTAGAAACCTAGAAGATTGTAATAAAGCATGTGATGGTGTGGATTTTGTATTACATCAGGCAGCATTAGGTTCTGTTCCACGATCAATTAATGATCCTATTACAACTAATGATGTAAATGTCGGTGGATTTCTTAATATGTTAGTTGCTTCTCGTGATACGGGTGTAAAACGTTTTGTTTATGCGGCAAGTTCTTCCACTTATGGAGATTCTAAAGCATTGCCCAAAATAGAAGAAAAAATCGGAAAACCTTTATCTCCATACGCTATTACAAAATATGTTAATGAATTATATGCGGATAATTTTAAAAGAACGTATGATTTAGATACAATAGGTTTGCGCTATTTTAATGTTTTTGGACGTAAACAGGATCCTAATGGAGCTTACGCTGCTGTAATTCCAAAATTTGTAATGCAGTTCATGAAATATGAATCTCCGGTAATTAACGGAGACGGCGAGTTTTCAAGAGATTTTACCTATATAGATAATGTAATTCAGATGAATTTGTTATCCATAGTATCTGAAAATACTGAAGCTTTAAATAATGTGTATAATACAGCTTTTGGGGAAAGAACGACATTAAATGAGTTAACGACACTTTTAAAAGATTATTTGTCAGCATATGATAATGCTATAGCAAATGTAGATGTACAGTACGGACCAGAACGAAAAGGAGATATACCACATTCTTTGGCATCGGTTGATAAAGCAAAGAAATTTCTAGAATATAACCCTAATTTTGATATAAAAACAGGATTAAAAGAAGCAGTAAAATGGTATTGGGAAAATTTAAAATAATTCCAAATTTCCAGTAAATAAAGAATCAATATGCAGGATATTAAGATTGCCGTCATTGGATTAGGATATGTAGGATTACCTTTAGCAAGGTTATTTGCTACTAAATACCCAGTAATAGGTTTTGATATTAATCAAAAAAGAATCGAAGAGCTGTCTTCTGGAACAGATTCTACTTTAGAAGTAGAAGATGATTTGTTACAATCAGTATTGAAAAGTAATGCGGATTTAAAAGAGAATGGGCTTTATTGTTCATCTAATCTAGAAGATATTAAGGAGTGTAATTATTATATAATTACAGTTCCAACTCCGGTAGATAAAAATAATAGACCTGATCTTACTCCCTTATATAAATCAAGTGAAACCGTAGCAAATGTGCTTAAGAAAGGAGATGTTGTGGTGTATGAGTCTACAGTGTATCCTGGGGTTACAGAGGAAGAATGCGTTCCTGTATTAGAAAAAATAAGCGGATTAAAATTTAATGAAGATTTTTTTGCAGGATATTCTCCAGAGCGAATCAATCCAGGAGATAAAAAACATACCGTAGAGAAAATCCTTAAGGTAACAGCGGGATCTACTCCAGAAATCGGCAAAAAAGTAGATGCTTTATATGGTTCTATAATTGCCGCGGGAACTCACCTTGCTCCAACAATCAAGGTTGCAGAAGCAGCTAAAGTTATTGAGAATTCGCAAAGAGATATCAATATTGCTTTTGTCAATGAGTTAGCTAAGATTTTTAATCTAATGGATATTGATACTAATGATGTATTGGAAGCTGCTGGGACAAAATGGAATTTCCTTCCTTTCAAACCAGGTTTGGTTGGTGGACATTGTATAGGTGTGGATCCTTACTATTTGGCACAACGAGCTCAGGAATTTGGATATCATCCAGAAATTATTCTTGCCGGACGTAGATTAAATGATAGTATGGGACAGTATGTAGCATCAGAAGTTATCAAACTTATGGTAAAACATGATATCCATATCAAGGGAGCTAATGTACTAGTACTAGGGGTGACTTTTAAAGAAAATTGCCCTGATGTTCGTAATACAAGAGCTGTAGATGTTATTCAACAATTAAGTGATTTTGGTACAAATATCACAGTATATGATCCTTGGGCAAATCCCGATGAAGTAATGCATGAATATAATCTAAAAACAACGACTGATTTGCCTAATAATACTTATGATGCTGTTGTATTAACCGTAGCACATAAAGAATTTTTGGATATTAATTTGAAATCTTTACTTGCACCGAATGGAATTCTTTATGATGTAAAAGGAATTCTAAAAGAAGAGGTGCACGGGAGATTATAATTAAGATATTTTTAGTTACAGTATTTAAACAACTAATAAACCAACTAGTTTGAGCCAACTAAAAAAAGGTGCGTTACTTACGTATTTAAAAATTATACTTACCAATATTATTGGAATAATGATGACTCCATTTATCGTTAGTAATATAGGGAAGGATGAATACGGTATATTTAATGCCATTGGTGCATTAATAGGAACAATAGCACTCCTGGATTTTGGTCTTACAAATACTGTAGTTCGTTTTGTAGCAAAATATAGAGCAGAAAAAGATAGAGAAGGAGAAGAAAATTTTTTAGCTACGATTAGATTATTATATCTGGTTATCTCTGTACTTGTAGTATTGTTAGGAGTTATTTTTTATTTTTTTATAGACTCTTATTTTACCAAATTTAGTGCAAAAGAACTTGAGATCGCAAAAATCATGTTTGCCATTTTGATCTTTAATTTAGCGATTCAATTACCAGGTATGATTTTTACAGGAATCTGTAAAGGTTATGAAGCATTTGTGTTTCCAGAATCTGTTGGTATTATTAGATATTTATTAAGGTCAGCGACAATTGTTGCTGTACTTTTATTAGGAGGTAGAGCAATATCTCTTGTTATTGTCGATACTATATTTAATATTTTTACTATTTCGGTATCAGCATATTATGTTCTTGTAAAGCTTAAGGTCAGATTTAAACTTCATAAGTTATCTAAAAAATACATTATTCAGATCTTTAAGTATTCTACTTGGATCTTTGTATTCTCTCTTGTTGGAATGTTACAATGGAAATCGGGAAGTTGGATATTGGGTTCTATGAGTGTACCAAAAGTTCTAGGAATTTACGGAATAGGAATCGCATTGGGGACATATTATGGTACTTTCTCGACTGCAATATCAAGTGTTTTTTTACCCAGAGCAACACAAATGTCAGTGAATAATGCAAGTGGCGAAGAATTGACTAATATGATGATTAAACTGGGGAGATTATCGTTCATTATTTTAATGTATGTATTGGGAGCATTTACGTTGTATGGAGAACAATTTGTGAACCTATGGGTTGGAGGAGGAGTTTCAGAAGACGATGTTAGGTATACAATTCAGGAGTGTAGGGAGATTTATATTATTGCATTAATGATTATGGTAGCATACACGATTCCTTTGCTACAAGCCTTTGGGAATTCTATTTTAGAAGCAAAAAATAAATTGTCATTCAAAGCGATCTTGTATTTGGTATTTATGGTACTGGGAGCAATTGTAGGAGGTGTTTTAGCAATCCAATATGGAGCAGTTGGAATGATCTCGGGATTGATTATAGGATGGTTGATCGTTCAAAATACTATGAATTTTTACTATCATAAAAAGATAGGACTCAATATCATTCGATTTTTTAAAGAATTACTTTATAAATCTTTCCCTGTTGTAATTAGTGTTGTGGTTATTGGCTATTTCATTAATTATATACCAGGTGACGGGTGGTTGAATTTTATTTTTAAAGGAAGTGCATACACAACTGTTTTTGTTTTACTTATGTATTTTCTGGGGATGCTTGACTATGAGAAAGAATTGTTTTCAAAACCAATTGCTTCAATATTGAGGCGAAAATAGATTGCAATGGAAAAACTAATACTTCATACAATATCATATGTAGAGGAAGGCAAGAAAATTGTTTATAATTATTCTGCCAATACTCAGATTCAGAAATACTTCAATAGGGAGAAACCTTTCTATTCTAAATATGGGGTTGATGTGAGTAGTACTCCCGATAGTATTGCTGTGATACCATTTTTATCTAACATGATGCCTATTGCATGGTATGCTGGATTTATAGTCGAAGTTGAAGAAGTAGATGAAGATTTTTTTAATGCTCTTAAACTTGTGGAAAAGGAATTTCAAAAACGAGATTCTTTGCAAAATACAGAAGGTGGATTAGTCGCAAAAAAACTAGTTAAAAATCAAATTAAAGGAGATAGATCTTCAATGCTATTTAGTGGAGGTGTAGATGCCTATGCTACTTATATAAGAGTTTTTGAGAAAACACCGGATTTGGTTACAATTCTTGGAGCAGATATAGAGATAGATGACCATTCTCAATGGAAAGATTTTACCGATTTTATAGAAACAGAGAAACTTCTAGAAAAAAATAATCAGGAATATATAGAAACGAATCTAAGAGAGTTTTATACGTATCAAGTAGAATTACTTCTTAAAGATATTGGATGGTGGGGTAAGGTTCAACATGGATTAGCTTTAATCGGAGCATTAGCACCTTTGTCTTTTATATATAATTATACCTCGATTTATATTGCATCATCGTATACTGATCATATTGATATTGATTGGGGATCTACTCCAGAATTGGATGAAAAAATTAAATGGGCTGATGGAGTACAGGTTTTTCATGATGGATATGAATTAAAAAGGCAAGATAAAGTAGATTTGATAGCACAATTTGCTACATATACTGATAATAAATTTAAACTTAGAGTTTGTTATTCTGAATTAAGAACAGAGTTTAATTGTAGTAATTGTGAGAAATGTTTTAGAACAATTTTAGGGTTAATTCTAAATGGAAAAAACCCTAATGATTATGGGTTTAATGTTGATGGGAATGTATATGATCAATTTTATGAAGTATTAAATATTGGAGCAGCAAGTAAAGGGGTGCAATACTTTTGGTGGGAACTCATGGAAAAAGCCAAAACTGTTGATGACTTTTTCGTTTTTGGTAATAAAGAAGCAGAAGTAAAACAAATAAATAGAATTAGAGAAGGAGAAATTCATCAACTTTTAGAAGACAAGATGAATACCAAACAACATACAAAACAAAGGATGAGATTTATTATCAGAAATAAATTTCCCTGGTTACAAAAGTTATATAGAAAAATAAGATACTAATAGAATCAAAGAAAATATATTGAGATGAAATACGGATTACTTACATATGTTGAGAATAAGCGGTTTTTCAATGTTGGTGACAATATTCAGAGTTTAGCTGCAAAACAGTTTTTGCCAAAGGTCGATACGTTTTTAAATCGAGAAAAATTAGGAGAGTATCATGGAGATCCGGTAAAACTTATAATGAATGGTTGGTTTACCCATAATACTCATAATTGGGTGCCATCTGATGATATAGATCCTGTATTTGTTTCTTTCCACATGAATAATACGGCGGCACCAGCAATGCTTAGCGAAAAAGGTATTGCTTACTTGAAAAAACACGAACCTATAGGATGTAGAGACCAATTTACAGCAGATACATTAAAAGCTAAAGGGATAGATGCTTATTTTACAGGTTGTCTTACATTGACTTTAGACTCTTATAAGGTTGATGATGCTGAAAGAGGAGAGGACATCTATATTGTAGATCCTTTATACAGTTACCCAAGACCAGAAAAAGTGTTTTATAACACAAAGTTGACAATCAAAAATATTCTTAATGGCACAGCTTTTAAGCTAGGTAAAAAGAATAAACACCTTAAAAACTTTATTAGTGAAGAGGTATTAAAGACAGCAGAATTCATTAATCAGGAACCGCCATCAAATGAATACACAGATGAAGAAAAGTTCGAAATGGCAGAAAAACTTTTGCATAAATATGCAAAAGCTAAATTAGTGATTACTTCAAGAATTCATTGTGCTCTGCCTTGTTTGGCTATGGGAACTCCAGTGATTTTCATCAATGGTTTTGATAGTTTTGTAGATTCTTGTCGATTCGACGGTATTTTAGAATTATTCAATCGTATAGATATCGATAGTAAAACAGGGAAGTTTACTGCTAATTTTCCGCTAGAAGGAAAAATAGATAAAAACACCATGGTCAAAAACTTAGAAAAACATCATGATTTGGCCAATGCTTTAAAAGAAAAAGTGAAAAGTAAATTAAACTAAACTAATTAATTTTCCGGGGGGATTATGGACAAAAGTGTTAGTAATAAGATACGTATTCTTTCATTCTACTCTATTTTTATGGTAGTAGTTTGTCATGCGTATAATTTGACAAATCTGGATATTGAAACCAATAGGGATGTAGTGTACTATATTGAGTATATATTTGCATTGGAGTTATCCAATATCTTCATACCCATGTTCTTTTTTATCTCTGGTTTTCTATTTTTTAAAAATCACGACTTATCAGTGTTTACTTTTAAAAGAAAGATCAAGAATAGGTTTAAAACACTGGTAATCCCTTATTTTCTTTGGTGTGGATTATGGTTTTTAATTGTATATGGTGTTCAGTTTATTCCTATGCTATCTCATTTTTTTGAAGAGCCATTGCATGAAATGCCATTATGGAAACAAGCATGGTTAGCATTTGTAGACCCCATAAATTATACATTTTGGTTTATTAGAGAACTCATCTTTTATGTATGGTTAACACCTCTTATTTACCTCGCTATTAAATACTTAAAATTTTATTTTTTAATATTTCTATGTGCTTTACTCTTTTTGCAACAACCCAGTTTGTTTTATGTAAATAACGTGTATCTATTGCAGTTTCTAGGATTATTTTCATTTACATGTGGAGCCTACACTTCAATTAAAAAACTTAACATTATATCTAATTTTAAACCTCCTGTATATTTAGCATCAATTGTGATTTGGGGAATAGGTATCTTTTTAAATTTTTATGTTCGTGATGCATATGAAGAAACTCATATTATCTCTATACTCTGTAAAAGAATAACGATGTTTATTGGGTTTTTTACAGTTTGGACAATGTATGACTTTATCAATAGAAAATATGAATTTACCAATAAGCCACTTTATGGGTATCGTTTTTTTATATATGCAGCCCATGGTGTAGCATTAACATATTTTACCAAAATATATGTAAAATATATTGGAGAGAACGATATTGTGTTGTTACTATTATTTTTTGTAAGCTCTATATTAGCAACACTAGCCTGTGTGGCATGCGCTAAATTGCTTCAAAAGACAACCCCAAAAGTGTATTCACTTTTAACCGGAAGTAGATAAATGATTAAACTACTCTACATAACTAATAAAACATTTGGCCCAGGAGGTTTAGAACGGGTATTGTCTATTAAAGCGAGTTATCTGGCTGATCATTTAGATTATGAAGTTCATATAGTAACATTGGATCAGGAAAATGAAGAAATGTTTTATGACTTTAGTTCTAACATTATTCATCATGATATTGTCACAAGTAGTAATCCAATTCGATTTTTACGAAGCTATATTAAGGGGCTTAGAAAAATTGTAAAAGAGATTAATCCTGATGTAATCTCTGTATGTGATGATGGGTTAAAAGGATTTGTAGTGCCTATATTAATAGGTAAGCCTTGTCCAATGATTTATGAAAGACATGTGTCTAAGAACATTGAAATAAAAAGTGTAAAACCATCTTTTAAAAGTAGAGTATTTACAAACTTAAAATTCAGACTTATGAATTTTGGAGGGAAAAGATATGATCATTTTGTAGTATTAACCAATGGGAATTTGAAAGAATGGAATTTTAAAAATCTTAAAGTAATTCCTAATCCATTATCGTTCTATCCAGAAGGGCAAAGTACATTGAATAATAAAAGAGTATTAGCTGTAGGTAAACAGAGTTACCAAAAAGGATATGATAGATTATTGCAAAGTTGGAAATTAGTGACACAGAAATACCCTGATTGGACATTAGATATTTATGGAACCATCAATGCAAAAGAGGGATTAGACAAAATGGCTGGTGATTTAAAAATAACAGAACAAGTAAATTTTCATGAACCAGTAAGAAATATAGCAGATAAGTATCAAGAAGCTTCAGTATATGTGATGTCTTCTAGATATGAAGGTTTTGGGATGGTTTTGACAGAAGCAATGGCCTACGGTGTTCCATGTGTTTCATTTGATTGTCCTCATGGTCCATCAGATATTATTTCTGATAAAACAGATGGTATTTTGATAGAAAATAATGATATCACTGCTTTTGCAGAAGGGATTATGTTTTTGATAGAAGATGATGAAACTAGAAAAATAATGGGAAACAAGGCAAGAAAAGCTGTCAAACGATACCTGCCAGAGGAGATCATAAAAGAATGGAATCAATTATTTGTTAATTTAACACATAGCAATTAATGAAAAATATTTTACTAATTATACCGTACGGGGGTGTCGGTGGAATGGAAAGATTAGCCTTTTCTTTTTATAATTTTTATAAAAAAGAAGGTCACTTCATTAAAGCTGTGAAGTTTATAAAAATGAAGAATGATATCATTAATTTCGGAGAAGATGAGTTGTTTTTTTCTGATCGGGATTTTAGTGAAATGTCAAAAATAGAACGATTAAAATTTTATGTTTCTATTCCATTTCAACTAAGAAAAGTAATTAAAAAACATAAAATCACACATTCTATTTCATTTGGAGCAATGCCAAATGTATATAGTTCTTTGACGTATACAAAAGATTATAAAATAGCAAGTATACATGCGCTAAAAAGTGTTGAGCTTAGTAACAATTCTTTACTAAGTAAAATGACAAGATTTGGATATAAGTATACGTACAAAAATCTGGACAAAGTAGTTTGCATTAGCAATGCTATCAAAGAGGATTTGATAGAGAAATGTAACTTTAAATTTGCTAATAAACTAAAGGTGATTTATAATCCTCATGATGTTGATGAAATACAAAAACGATCATTAGAAGAGATTACCGAAAAAGAAGAAGTAGCCTTATTAGCATCTAATTCTGTACTTTTTGTAGGAAGGCTATCCACACAAAAATCTCCATGGCACTTAATCAAGGCATTTTCTTTGGTATTAAAAAATGTACCTGATGCAAAACTTATTTTTATAGGTGATGGTGATGCAGGAGTATTGAAACATCTCGAAGATCTAATCGAAGATTTGGGGGTTAAGGAGCAAATACATTTTTTGGGAAGAAAAAAGAATCCGTATAAGTATCTGGTGAATACCAAAATGTTGGCTCTAGCTTCTCATTATGAAGGTACACCAAACGTAATTGTCGAAGCAATGTGCCTGGCAACTCCTGTTGTATCATCATGTTGTACTTATGGTATTGTTGAGCTGATGAGTCTAAAAGCACAAACAGTAGAAGACAAAATGATAGAGGTAGAAGCAGGAATAATTACTCCTAACCTGTATAAAGATAGATTAGGTATTCCTGATACAAGTGATTTTATCGATGAAGAATATGTGTTGGCAGAGGCTATTGAAAAAGTTTTAAAATCTTCAGTTTACAAAGAAAATTTAGAAGAAAAAAGAGAAGAATTATTAACAAAATTTAACCTGGAAAAAGTGGCTAGTGAGTATTTGAAATAGAAAAATTTCAGAATAATCATAAATTGTTATTAACCAAAATAATCAATCAAATGAACTTAATTTCAGACATACAAAGATCTATTGAGAAGAATTATAATAACAATGCTTTTTGTTTTAGTAATACTTATTATACGTATAAAGATTTTGCAGAGGTCATATCAGCAATACGAATAGAGATCCAAACTCATGTAAAAAGGGATGAGATTAATATAGGTTTAATTACTAATGACGACATTTATACCTATGCTTCGATAATTGCATTGTGGATGGAAGGTAAGGCATATGTTCCTCTACATCCTGATTTTCCTCTTGATAGAAATACTACAGTAATAAAACAAGCAGATATTATTACGATTTTAGATTCTTCTGATGATAAAGTGTTTTCTGAATATCATACCATCTTAACAAAAGATAGTAATACTACACAAATTGATTTATTACCAGCGCGAGTAACCAAAGATGATTTAGGGTATATATTTTTCACTTCGGGAACTACAGGTACGCCAAAAGGAGTTCCCATTACTTTTGGTAATCTATCTGGTTTTATGGATGCGTTTTGGGAACTAGAGTATACTATTACTGATACCGATAGGTGTTTGCAAATGTTTGAGTTGACATTTGATCTATCTGTAGTATCATATTTGGCTCCTTTACTTAAGGGAGCTTGTATTTATACAATACCAAAAGATGAGATTAAGTATAGTTATATATTTGAGTTAATGGAAGATCATGAATTAACTTTTGCGTTAATGGTTCCTTCAATACTTCATTATTTACGTCCTTATTTTGAGGAAATTGATTGTCCGGCAATGAAATATAGCCTTTTTTGTGGAGAAGCTTTGCCTTTAGATGTTACCGAAGAATGGAGTAAATGTATTCCAAATGCTACCATCGCTAATGTATACGGCCCTACAGAATGTACTATATTTTGTACCGATTATACCTATAAAAGAAATGGGGATAACAAAACACATAATGGAGTTTTGACTATCGGTAAGGATATGAAGAATACCAAAACTATTATTGTGGACGATGATAATAACGAAGTGCAAGAGGGAGGAAATGGAGAGTTATGTTTAAGTGGTATACAACTTACTCCAGGGTATTGGAAAAATGAAGAAAAGAATAAAGAAGTTTTTTTTACTAAAGAATATCAAGGAGAAGAGACAAGGTTTTATAGAACAGGAGATTTGTGTACTGTAGACAATGAAGGAGATATACTATATTTGGGAAGAGTTGATTTTCAGGCTAAAATTCAGGGATTTAGAGTAGAATTATCAGAAATTGAATTTCATGCTAAAGCAGCTTTAGATAAATTAAATGTTGTAGCCATTGCTTTTACAAATACTATTCAAAATACAGAAATAGGATTGGTATTAGAATCCAAAGAATTTGAAACAAAACAATTATTGGAAGATTTAAAAAAAATACTTCCGCAGTATATGATACCGACTCAAATCAAATTTGTAGATAGTTTTCCTTTAAATACAAATGGAAAGACAGATAGAAAAAAATTAAATAAACTATTCAGCTAACATATTAGAGAGCTAATTATATTATTATGGAAGTAGATGTTATAAAGAGTAAAATAAGTGATGCATTAGTATCTATACTAGAGCATGATAACTTTGAGATGCATGATGAATTAACCGCAAAAGATGTAGATGGTTGGGATTCTCTATCGCATATGATGATTATAACCAAAATCGAAGAAGAATTTAGTATTCGTTTTAAGTTAAGAGATCTTAATAAACTAAAAAATATGGGGTCACTGGTTTCGGTAATTCAAACTAAAATTTAATTTGTAAGTAGTGGTTTTTAATTCATTAGATTTTGTTGTTTTTATTATTCCAGTGTTTTTATTGTATTGGCTGGTTTTTAGTAAATCTAACATATATCAAAACCTTTTTTTATTAGCAGTCAGTATATTCTTTTATGCTTGGGCAGATTGGAGATTTTTGATTTTGCTGTTAGGTAGCACCCTTATTAATTATTATTTAGGATTAAAAATTTACCGTACTCCAGAAGATCGTAAAAAAAGCATTTTCTTATATATTGGTTTAGTATTTAATGTTGGCCTTTTGCTATATTTTAAATATTTCAATTTTTTCTATGAAGGTTTTTATGAGATTCTAAATGTTTTTGGAAGTACGTCAACGTATAATTCATTGGTGATATTACTGCCTTTGGGAATTAGTTTCTTTACATTTCAGACTCTAGGATATTTAATAGATGTCTATAATGAAGAAATAGAGCCAAGTGAAAATCTTTTAGATTTTTCTGTGTTTGTAACATTTTTCCCTAAAATTCTTTCGGGTCCTATAGAAAGAGCATCAAGCTTACTACCTCAGATTAAAGAAAAAAGAGTTATATCGTATGAAGTTTCAGTAGATGGATTACGTCAAATATTATGGGGATTATTTGCCAAAATTGTTGTTGCAGAAAATTGTGCATTAATCGCCAATCCGATTTTTAATAATTATGAGAATGAATCAGGTAGTACATTACTTTTAGGAACTTTTTTCTATGCGATACAATTGTATGCAGATTTTTCTGGATACTCTAATATGGCTATTGGGGTTTCTAAACTATTTGGAATACAGTTGATGCGTAATTTTTCTACTCCATTTTTTTCAACAAACATTAGTGATTTTTGGAGAAAATGGCATATGTCGTTAACAACATGGATGATGGATTATGTATTTACTCCATTGTCATTTACATTGAGAAGACATCAAAAAAAAGGATTAATTATCTCCATTATTACCACTTTTGTTTTAGTTGGGTTCTGGCACGGAGCTAATTGGACATTCGTAGTTTATGGACTGCTTCATGGTATTTATTTTATACCATTAGTATTTTCTGGAAAAATGAATACATCAGAAATTGTGGCAAAAGGAAAATTACTTCCTTCTCTAAAGGAAGTTTTTAAGATGATTCTTTTGTTTGTCTTAATTATGCTTACTGATGTTTTTTTTAGAGTAGAAAGCGTTTCTGTTGGGTTTGAATACCTTAAAAGAATTTTTTCGTTAAGTATTATTGATTTGCCTTCTGTATTGTTTTCTTCTACTACATTAATTACTAGTGCATTAATAGGCTTTTTTATTTTAGTAGAATGGGTGAACAGAGAAAAGAAACATGATTTTGAAATAGGAAATTATAATATTTATCTTAGATGGATTTCTTATATATTCATTTTTGTTTTGATATTAATTTTTGGAAAAAGTGCTGAAACATTTATATACTTTCAATTTTAAAGAATTATGAAACAATTACTTTTAAAGTTGTGTCTTTTTTTTATTTGCTGTTTGGCAATAACCACTTTTGTGTTAGTGCAATATGGAGGGAATGTTGATTATTTTTATCAAAAATTCACGACACCTAAAGCTGTATCAATGGTGATAGGAGATTCTAGAAGTATGCAAGGTATACAACCCAGAGTAATAAATGAACGGCTAAAAGAATTAGAATATGAGTTACCAATTTTTAATTATAGCTTAACTATTGCAGAAACTCCTATTGGCCCTTTATATAATAAAAGCATTGAGAAGAAATTAGATGAAACTTCGAAGAATGGAGTTTTTATAATTTCTGTTACCCCGTGGATGTTTGGATCTGATAAGAATAATGATCATAGTAAAGGTGAATTTAGAGAAGCTGGTAGGCCTCCTCATAATATGAGCTTTGTCAATGTAAACCCTAATTATGAATACCTTTTTAAAAACTTAACTTATTTTCATTTTAAAGCACTTTTTAGAAAGACATCGACCATGCATAAAGATGGATGGCTTGAAGAAAATAATTTACCAACAAATCCAAAAGTTTTTGATGAATGGAAAAAGAGACAAGGTAGATTGTTTGATAAAATGATAAGGAATTATAAGGTATCTTCATTGAGGTTAAATAGCCTTGACGATTTAATTAAAAAGCTGAAGAAGCATGGAAGTGTTTACATGGTGAGAATGCCTATTGACCTTGATTTTGTTGCTGTCGAGAATTCATTCTATCAAAATTTTGATAAGGATATGAATACTGTAGCAACATCTAATCAAATCGATTATTTTAACTTTAATGTATCAAGTACACATACAAATTTTAAAACATATGACGGTCATCACCTGGATAAGCATGGTGGGTTAGAGTTTACTGGTATACTTTGCGATTCGATAATAAGAAGTGTAAGTAAATTGAAATGAGAATTGTAACAAACAGAGAAACACATAAAAATAAGATAAATAGTATATGAAATCAATACTTGTAGCCATTTACAAAATATTTCTTATTCCACACATATTTGTATACAAATTGAGTAGGAATAGAAATAAAATTGATATGGATATAGAACGATGGGCATCTGTAAAAGGGATGAATATGGGTAAAAATGCGCTACTTCTTGATTTTTTGGCAAATTCACCAGATTTTAGAACTATATTTTATTTTAGAACAAGAAGCCTGGTATCCCATATTCTTAATCTATATTGCAGAAAACAGAAAAATTTTATTATTGATATTACTACCAAACTGGGTGGAGGAGTTATAACCGGGCATCCGTATTGTACAATCTTAAACGCTGATGCTATAGGGGATAACTTCTATGTAAATCATTTGGTAACCATTGGAGAAGAAAAAGGAAAAAGACCTACGATAGGTAATAATGTATCTATTTATACTGGAGCTATTGTAATAGGAGATATTACTATTGGGGATAATTGCATTATCGGAGCAGGTAGTGTGGTTACCAAGAGTATTCCAGATAATTGTACGGCGGTTGGTAATCCCGCTAGAATACTTAATAAAAAGTAAGCGTTATGAAACAAACGATTAAATAGGAGAGTATGTTTGATTTTATTCCCGTAGAGCAATATTTTCCGGTATATATAAATTTATTCCTGTTTCTGGTTTTGTTTACCCTTTTGCATACTCGCGTATTAAAAATAGATGATCATAAAAATATTGCGTTCACTAATATAGCTGGTTTTATATTAATGACATACATCATATTATATATGGGACAGAGACCATTAAGTGGTAAGTTTTTTGGAGATATGAGAACGTATACCAGGTATTTCAATTACTATAGGTTAGGAGGAGAAGTAACATCAGATACCGATGTGCTTTTTCATTTATATATGAAAAGTTTATCCTATGTAGCTTCTTCTCGAACGTTTTTTACTGTTACAGCGGCAATATATGTACTACCCTTATATAGAATCTCTAAGGAACTTTTTAAAGAGTATTGGTATTATGCTTTTTTAATGTTTGCAGTGTCTTTCTCTTTTTATACGTATGGAGTGAATGGTATTAGAAATGGCGCTGCTACATCTTTGTTTTTATTAGGGGTAAGTTTTAGAAAAAACACAATAGCTATGATATTGTGCTTTTTGTTATCGGTTTCTTTTCATAAAACCATGTCACTACCCATAATGGCTTTTACCATAACGAGGTTTTATAATGATCCTAAAGTGTTTTTAAAAGGATGGTTAGCTTGCATTCCTCTTTCATTAGCTATGGGTGGTTTTTGGGTATCCATTTTTAGTAGCTTGGGATTTGACGATAGACTTTCTGATTATTTAACTGCGCAAGCAGAAGAAGGTACTTTTGCAAGTACTGGTTTTCGTTGGGATTTCTTGTTTCATAGTTCATTTGCTGTTTTTGCCGGATGGTATGCTATTTATAAAAAAGATTTTAAAGACCCCTTTTATTTTAGACTTTTAAATACGTATTTGATTTGTAATGGGTTTTGGATTTTAGTGATAAAAGCAAACTACTCTAATAGATTTGCTTACTTATCATGGTTTATGATGGGATTAGTAACCATTTATCCATTTCTTAAACAACGATTTTTTAAGGATCACCATTTTATGATAGGTAAAATAACACTTGTTTATTTTATGTTCACCTACGCTATGTATTATGTATATTCTGGATAACAAACTAACCAACAGAAATAATATGAAAACAATAACAGTATTTACTCCGACATATAACCGTGCTTATTGCTTGCATAAGTGTTATGAGAGTTTGGTGAAACAGTCAAGCCAGGATTTTAAGTGGCTTATCATCGATGATGGTTCTTCAGATAATACAAAAGAATTAGTAGCATCCTGGATTAAGGAAGACAAGATAGATATACAATATCATTATCAGAAAAATTTGGGAATGCATGGAGGACATAATGCGGCCTATCGACTTATCGAGACAACACTTAATGTGTGTATTGATAGTGATGATTTTATGGGAGAAGAGGCAATTCAAAAAATACTAGATGCTTGGGAATCCATTAAGGATAAATCAGAATACGCAGGGTTAGTAGGATTGGATGCAGATGAAAGCGGAGCTATTATTGGAACTAAAATTCCAGAGGGGATTAAGGAAACTACAATGTATGAGTTATATAATACTCATAAAGTATTAGGAGATAAAAAATTAGTGTATCGCACCGAAGTAGTTAAGAAATATCCTCCATACCCAATTTTTGAAGGAGAACGTTTTGTACCACTGGGCTATTTATATCAATTGATCGACCAAGATTATAAGCTTTTACCAATTAATGAAGTTTTTTGTGTAGTAGAATATATGGAAGATGGCTCTAGTATGAATATGTTAAAACAATATAGGAGACATCCCAGAGGCTTTGCATTTTCAAGGAAAAGCAGGATGCAATTGGCAACAGGTTTTAAAGATAAATTTAAAAATGCAATTCATTATGTGTCAAGTTCATTGTTTATTAAGAATGGTGCATTTTTAAAAGAATCGCCAAAAAAACTAATCACCTTCTTCGCAATTCCGCTAGGAGTATTGCTACACTTATATATTAGATTCAAAACTAAAAATGATTTTTAATGGCTATTATCAAGGTTTTACAAGTTTTTACCATTATGAATCGTGGAGGAGCAGAATCTATGATCATGAATTATTATCGTAATATTGATAGAGATAAAATTCAGTTTGATTTTTTAGTACATAGAAAAGAGAAAGCAGCTTTTGATGATGAAATAGAAAGTTTAGGAGGTAAGATTTATAGAATTGATCCTATTAACCCTTTTTTTCCTGGAGAGTATTATAATAGGTTAAGGACCTTTTTTAAAGAACATACAGAATATGCCATAGTACATTCTCATCTTAATACATTCAGCTCTTTTCCTTTAAAAATAGCGAGAGAATTTAAAATCCCTTGTAGAATTGCACATGCGCATACAGCATTTGAGAATATAAAACTTAGAAATTTTATTCCAAATAAAGAAAACCTAACAGAGACGGTAAAAAAACTTATAAAATTTAGATTAAAGAAAAAAGTAAGCACCTATGCTACACATCGTTTTTCATGTGGAGATAAAGCTGGGCAATGGCTTTTTGGTGAAAACAATGATTTTTACACCATGAATAATGCTATTGATACCAAAAAGTTTATCCATAATCCCGAAACAGATAAAAAGTATAGAAAGGAGTTAAATCTAGAAGATAAAGTAATAATCGGACATGTAGGACGTCTTAATAACGCAAAAAATCATTCGTATCTACTTAGAATATTTGCGAACATTATAGAAGAAAGGCCAGATTGTGTTTTAGTACTTGTGGGTAATGGAGAGTTACAACAAGCGATAGAGCAAGAAATTGATGATTTAGGAATTCAGGATCGAGTTAAGATGTTAGGGGTTAGATCAGATATACCAGAATTACTTCAGATGATGGATGTTTTTGTTTTTCCATCATTTTATGAAGGACTTCCTGTTACTTTAATAGAAGCACAGGCTGCAGGACTTAAAATTCTTGCATCAGATACAATTACTCAAGAAGTAAAACTAACCGATGATATTGAGTTTGTTTCAATTCAAAAACCAACTAGTTTTTGGGTAAACAAGATATTTAATGCTTTATCATACAAAAAACAGGATAACAGTGATAAAATTTCAGAAGCAGGTTATGATATTGTATCTAATACAGAAAAAATACAAAGCTTTTATCTAAATAATAAATAGTTATGGGAAATATGCAGGACAAGATTTATGAAAAATCTCCGCATTTTGTACAAAATTGGATTGTTTCTATTTATAATCTTTTAGCATATAAAAAAAGATATTCAGGAAAATATAAATATTTTCTAGAAGATTATTTACAAAAAAGAAGTTTGTCATTGGATGAACTGAAAGAACTGCAAATACAGAAGTATAAAGAACTTATTAATCATGCAAAAAATCATTCTGAGTATTATAGAAATATTTTCTCTAAAATAGAATCTCCAGAAGATCTGGCTAATATAAAACAACTGCCAATCATTGATAAAGAAACCTTAAGAAACAATCTTTCAGGTATTTATACAGTTAAAAAAAGCGAAGGTATACTTTCTAAAACAGGAGGTACAACTGGGAAATCTCTAGAAGTATTGTATAGCCCTGATGATGTACAGGAACGATTTGCATTACTTGATAATTTTAGAAATGAATTTGGATATAAGTTAGGGAAGAAAACCGCATGGTTTAGTGGTAAAAATCTTTTAGGTAAGACGGATCTGAAAAAAAATAGATTTTGGAAAACAGATCATATTCATAAAGTAAGGTATTATTCTACTTTTCATATTCACGGAAAATACTTAAAATATTATATTGAAAATTTGATCACATATCAACCAGAATATATGGTTGGTTTTCCTTCTACGATGTATGAGATCGCAAAATATGGAATGGCTCATGATATAGATTTTCCTGCAAATATTATAAAAGCAATATTCCCAACAGCAGAAACCATCACAGATGATATTAGAGATGTTCTTGAAGGATATTTTAAGACAAATCTATACAATCAATATGCATCTTCTGAAGGAGCACCATTTATCTTTGAATGCAAGAATAAAAAGCTACACATGGATTTAAAAAGTGGAGTTTTTGAAGTTTTGAATGAAAATAATGAACCCAGTAAAAAAGGAAGACTTGTAGTCACTTCTTTTACTACGCATGGTACTCCGTTAATACGATATGATATAGGAGATCAAATTGAATTAGCAGATGATAATGATACTTGTGACTGTGGAAATAATAATCCATTGGTTAAAGAAGTTTTGGGACGTATCTCAGATTATATTTATTCTGAAGAAATTGGTAAAATAAACCTTGGGAATATATCTAACTGTTTAAAAGGAGTTAAGGGGATTGTTAAATTTCAAATTCAGCAAGACGTAATTGATAGTCTTTTGGTTTTAATAGAAAAAGATGATCAAATATACTCACCCGAGTATGAAAAGGTATTTTTAAAAAACTTACGAGATCGTGTTGGATCTAGTATTACAATTGAAGTAAAACATGTTGCAGAAATACCGGTAGAAAAAAGTGGAAAGTATAGATTAATAAAAAATAACATCAAAGAAGAAATTAATGTCTGATTTGAGAGTATTAAGAATTAGGGGTGTTGTATAACAAATAATTATTTTATAAAATGATCAAAGTTTTACAGGTTTTTACGATGATGGATAGGGGAGGTTCAGAATCTATGATTATGAACTATTATAGGAAGATAGATAGAGAAAAAATTCAGTTTGATTTTCTGGTACATAGAAAAGAGAAGTGTGATTTTGATGATGAAATTGAAAGCCTTGGAGGAAGAATTTATAGGCTATCATCAATAAATCCAATATTTCCTGGTAAATACTATGAAGAATTACGAGCATTTTTTAAAACCCATACAGAATACACTATTATTCACTCTCATTTAAATACATTTAGTTGTTTTCCTATAAAAATTGCCAAAGAATTTAATATTCCTATTAGGATTGTTCATGCGCATATAGCAATTGAAAAAATTAAATTTTCTGACCTGATTCCTAGTAAAGAAAATATTATAGATACGGTTAAAAAGCTTATAAAATTCCGATTGAAGAATAAAAATCGTAAGGATGCTACTCATTATTTTTCGTGTGGAGATAAAGCAGGTCAATGGCTTTTTGGTAAAAACACTGAATTTTTGACGATGAATAATGCTATCGATACCGAGAAATTTGTTTTTGATCCAATAATAAGAAAAGAATACAGAAAAAAAATGGAGGTTGAAGATCAATTTGTTATTGGTCATGTTGGAAGATTAGATACTCAAAAAAATCATGTATTCTTAATACAGGTATTTGCCAGTATTATAGAAAAACACTCTAATGCAAAGTTGATGCTTGTGGGAGAAGGCCCTTTGAGAGATAAAATTATAGCTGAAGCAAAACGTCTAGGAGTAGAGGATAATGTTATGGTTTTAGGCGTACGATCAGATATTCCAGAACTATTGCAAGCGTTTGATTCTTTTGTGTTTCCTTCGTTTTATGAAGGGTTACCGGTAACTCTTATAGAAGCACAGGCGGCCGGACTTAAAATTTTTGCTTCTGATACGATTACAAATGAAGTGAGTTTGACCAATGATATAGAATTTTTGTCGATTACAGAAACTCCTGATTTTTGGGCAAATAAAATTGTCAAAATGATATCCTATGACAGGATAGATAATACATCTCAAATCGTTAATGGAGGTTATGATATCATATCTAACACAAAACGAATTGAAGAGTTTTATCTTCAACAAATAAACAGTTAATTCTTATACTAAAACCAAGAACAAGTATATGCTTTTTAATTCTGTAGATTTTTTCATATTCCTTTCTTTAGTTTTTATTGGCTATTGGTTTGTTGTATATAAAAATCTAAGATTACAAAATATTCTATTACTTGTAGCCAGTTATGTATTTTATGGTTGGTGGGACTGGCGTTTTTTGTCTTTGATAGCATTAAGTACAATTATCGATTATACAGCAGGATTTAGAATATACGAATCCGAAGAAAAATCGATAAAAAAAAGATGGCTCTGGGTAAGTATTATCTTTAATTTGGGAATGTTAGGGTTTTTTAAATACTATAACTTTTTTATAGATTCCTGGATTGATCTTTTTGCTGCTATGGGGTATGAACTTCAGAGTACATGGACTTTACAAATTATTCTACCTGTTGGTATTTCGTTTTATACCTTTCAGACGTTGTCATACTCAATAGATATTTATAAAGAAAAGTTACAACCCACTAAAGATTTTATTGCTTTCGCAGCATTTGTATCTTTTTTTCCACAGTTAGTGGCAGGACCTATAGAAAGAGCCACCAATCTGGTGCCACAGTTTTTAAAGAAGAGAACATTTACATATAAAACTTTTTCTTATGGAATAAAGTTAATGATTTGGGGGTTCTTCCTAAAGTTAGTAGTTGCAGACAGGGCAGCCATTTATGTAAATGCGGTGTATAATAATACAGAAAATCATGATGGTTTAAGTTTTATAGCCGCAACAGTACTGTTTGCTTTTCAGATTTATGGAGATTTTGCTGGATATTCGTTAATTGCTATTGGTACTTCTAAGCTTTTTGGTTTTGATTTGATGACCAACTTTAGGAGACCGTATTTTTCGGCTTCGGTAAGCGAATTTTGGACCAGATGGCATATTTCATTATCCACATGGTTTAGAGATTACCTGTACATACCGTTAGGAGGAAATCGAGTTGCAAAACCAAGGTGGTTGTTTAATCTTTTTATTACGTTCTTAATTAGCGGACTGTGGCATGGTGCAAATTGGACTTTTGTGGTTTGGGGAGCTTTAAACGGACTGTATTTAATTGTAGAGGTTCTTCTATTCAAAAAAAGAAGAAAAGGAGTGTTTAATGTAGTATTGACGTTTGCTTTAATCAATTTTGCATGGGTATTCTTTAGAGCAAATAGTATTGAAGATGCTTTTTATATTATAAAGAGAATCTGCACTGTGCCGGGTAGATTGTATATTGGTAGTGGAGATGATATAACGGCTTCATTATATGCAACATTGGCAATTGCTATTTTGGTCTTGGTAGAATTGAAAAAAGAATATTTCAATACCCTGTTTTCGATTTCTAATCATAAGTATGAATTTGTAAGATTAACAGGGTATGCGGTTTTGATTTATATGATTATGTATTTTGGAGTTTTTGGTAAAAGTCAATTTATTTATTTTCAGTTTTAAAAGATGATTAAAAAAGAATATAAGACATCATTAATCAAACTTGGAAAATTTCTTGTGATTTTTCTTATTGCAGATTTTGCTTTAGGAATAATCTCTAAGCAACTTTTTTTTAGTCAGGAAACGGGAAAATATGCCAGATCTACATATGCCATACAAGAAACAGATGCAAAAGTATTGATATTCGGGAGTTCTCATGCGCATCGACATTATGTTCCTGAAGTTATAGAAAAAGAATTGCAAACATCTTGTTATAATGCCGGAGCAGAAGGACAGCAATTACTATATCATGTGGCGCTTCAAAAAATGATTGTTAAGCGAATCAAACCAGAGCTGATCATCTTGAATATTGATGAAGACTTTTTATATCATTCAAAAGAAGCATACGATAGGCTTAGTGATTTACATCCATATTATTCAGAGTATAGAGATGATTTAGAACCTATATTAGGATTGCAGTCTAAGTTGGTGGATTTTAAATTGTTTTTTAATGGATATCAGGCTAACTCTACAATTATGCATGTTATTCGTTATTACGCATCTCCTCAGTTAGATTATAAAGGATATCGACCTTTATTTGGAAAAGTTAAGCCTTCTAAAAGTATAAAAGAAGAAACTCAATCCAAAATAGAAAAAGGAGTAGAGGATATAGATCAAAATTTTGTTACTGCCCTTCATACCTTTATTGCAACAGCTAAGGATAATAATATAGACTTAGTTTTTGCAACTTCTCCAACTTATCTTATCGTAGATCATACAACGAATGCATCTTTTATTAGAATTAAAGCTATAGCTGAAAAAGAAAATATTCCTTTTTTAGATTTTTTTAATGATCAACAATTCACTGGTAAACCGATGTTATTTCATGATTCATCACATTTAAATGATGATGGAGCGAAGCTATTCACCAAAAACTTAGCAGATCAGATTAAAGCGCTTAAATAATAATGATATATTGACTATAAAATAAAAACCCCTGAGTAGTTTGACTCAGGGGGTTCTTATATCATATTTTAAAACTAATTAGTTACATGTGTTACCTGTATCGGTTACTGCACTTGGATTAGTAGAATTATTATTAATACATACTAATCTAGAAGCACCAGTGGGCTCAAAGATGGTATTATTAGCTAGAGTTACTGCTGAATTATCTCCAAATAATCGAATTCCGTCACTATCTGTAGGCTTAATTTTAGTATTTCCAGAAACCTCTATATTAGAAGCATCTCCAATTTGTAAACCACCATCAACAGTATTATTTCTAAAGATAATACCATTTGTTTTTGTAAAGTTTACAGCTTTAGCTGTAATAAAGGTATTTTCTTCTAAAGTTACACGAAAAGCGCTATGCTCTGGTTTATCATTAAGCTGTGCAAAATATACATGAAAACGACCTCCATTAACAGTATTACGCTTTAGAGAAACATTTTCCACAAAAGAATTCGTAGCACTTATAGCATTACCCGATGTAGTAATGGTATTGTCATTAAATTCTGAATTTTTAGACTTACCAAATTGTAATCCTATAGCACAATCTGTTATCGTATTATTAAGGATATCAGTGTCATCAGCGTTGGTAGCAATAGCCAGATCATATCCAGATATAGTATTACCAGAAATTATATTGTTGAAAGCAGTTTCGCCACCGTCTGCTGCAAATATGGCAAAACGATCTTTTGCTTCTGGAGATAATGCTTTAAACGTATTATTGATGATTCTGGTTCCATTGGTATGTGTAAACACCAATTGTGTTTCAAAATTATTTTCTTCTACAGTAACGGTCTGACCAATAGTAATAGAAACACATCCACCTCTACTGCCAGTTTCTGTATTTCCTTTGATAAGGACATCAAAAACTCTTTCGAATTCTCTAAGCTCTCCTGTATCAGGATCTCTTCTTCTTGTGGCTTCAATATTAATAGCATATCCAACTTCACCTCCATCAGAATTTGTAGAGGCATTACCAGTATTGGTAAACGTATTGTTCAATATTTTAATATCTCTTCCTTCTGTCAATGCGATACTCATTCTTCTACTATTTTCGAAGATACAGTTCTTCACTGTTACGTTAGTTGTAGGATTATAGGTATCTGGATTAAAAGAAAAACCAATAGAGTTAATATTAAGCGAACCACTGGATCCATCAACAAATCGAACACCATCTACGGTAACATTTCTTCCGGAACGGATTAACAACGTATGTGAACCATACTGGCCTGCTAAATCTCCAGGGGGGTAGGCTCGTTGATCTCTGTCTCCATATACATTACCTCCTTTTATAATTACATTTTCTGCATCACGAACAGCTAACAGTGCTCCTCTTTCATTTTCTGCTACACCCGGAAAAACACGTAGGTTGGTATCTTCAGACATCAAAAGAGTGAAGTTAGAAGGTACATTAACTGCTTCTATAGCGGGGTGATGAACTATACTAAACTCACGTGTTGGATAGTGTATCTGGAAAAAAGCATCAAATTTACCAATTTGAAACGTCTTGGCTCCATAGCTTTTTGTGTATTCCATTAATCGTTCTAACTCAAAATTATTTTCTTGAGCAATATCAGAAGTAGTCGTTCCTTCTACAATGCCTTCCCATCGAGAAGCAAAAAATTGAAATGTAGGATCTTTTAATTGTACATCTCCTTCAAGCTCTAATTTAGAACTCAATAATCTTCCATCGATAGTACCACCTTGAAAGACTAATTTACCTTTTCCGATAATGTCTCCTCCTTCAAATTCGAAGTTTACATTTTCTGGTAAATTAATAGTTTCTCCTTTAAGGTCTAAAACACAATTTAGAACAATGGTAGAATTTGCTGCTACGCTAGATAAATCAAAATCACAAGGTGTTGTGATTACATTGGGTGGCGTATCTGGTACAGCTACAATAGGTTCTTCTCCAGTAGTATCTGGGGGAGTAAGTTCATCAACACTTTCTTTGCTACAGGACGTAACAATAGTGATCGTCAAAATCAGTAGGTAATAAATTAAATTTTTCATTCGGGGGGAATTAATTTTTTTGGTTTAATTATTTCTCTATGAACGGGGTAACGCCCAATTAATTGTACATATTTTATTTAAAAATGTTAAAGTTTGTGTAAAAATAACAAATATGTCGATTTTGTCATAGAACCCTTACAAAGATTGATGAAATGCCGTACAAGGGTAATGATTTTTACTTGTTTTTTTGAGTAATTTATGAAAAATAAAAGAAAACCGAGGATTAAGTTTTCAAACAAGGGCATATACTTATATTTGCCTCTGAAAATATTTGATAATTATATTGTTGAGTTTTGGGGAACATACAAAAAATAATTAGGGTTACTACAGTACCGATATCACTGGGGAAATTATTACAGGGACAATTACAATTTATGTCTCAACATTATGATGTTATAGGAGTGTCGGGTAAAGGAGGTGATACATTAGAAAAGGTATCAAAACAAGAAGGAGTTCGGGTTATTCCGATTGAAATGACTCGCAAGATTACTCCGGTTCAGGATTTAAAGGCGGTTTTTGCCTTGTATAGATTGTTTAAAAAAGAAAAACCAGACATTGTTCATAGCCATACCCCTAAGGCAGGAACATTATCAATGTTGGCTGCAAAATTGGCTGGCGTACCTCATCGCTTACATACGATAGCAGGATTACCACTGTTAGAAGCTACGGGTGCTAAAAGAACGCTCTTAAATACAGTAGAAAAACTAACCTATGCTTGCGCTACCAAAATTTATCCTAATTCTACTGGGCTTAATGATATTATCATCAAACATAAATTTACTTCACCAAAAAAGCTAAAAGTAATAGCTAACGGAAGTTCTAATGGGATTGATACTTCTTTTTTTGATCCGGGTTTATATTCTGATGAAGATAATTTAAAACTATCGCAAAGTCTAGGGATTAATTCATCAGATACTGTGATTGTATATGTGGGTAGATTGGTAAGAGATAAAGGAATACATGAACTTATAGATGCTTTTAAGAAACTGAATACAGAGTCTACTACTGCCAAACTACTATTGGTAGGTACCTATGAAAAAGATCTGGATCCATTATCTCCAGAAACTGAAGAAGAAATCAATACCAATCCTAATATTATTATGGTGGGTTGGCAGGATGATGTACGACCTTATTTTGCCATTTCTGATATATTGGCTTTTCCTAGTTATCGAGAAGGGTTTCCTAATGTGGTGATGCAAGCTGCTTCTATGGGATTGGCAAGTATTGTAACCAATATTAATGGATGTAATGAAATTATTACCGATAGTAACAATAATGGTAAAATAATTCCTGTAAAAGATGCAGAGCAGTTGTATGAGAACATGAAGATGTTAGTAAATGATGACACCTTAAGAACTACTTTGGCTGCTAATGCGAGAACATCCATTACCAGTCGCTATGAGCGAAAAGTAGTATGGAATGCTATTTTGGAAGAGTACCGCCAGTTGTAGGAAAGTAAAATATTATTTGTGGCAACATTTTTACTTTCTTAGGATTAACTTATAGAATCATATTACTTATGAAAAAAAATAAACCCAACCTTCTTTAAGCATTTTATATGTATCACTTTTTTTATAATGTTATCTTCAATAACTAATGCTCAAATAGAAAAAGATACCCTTTTAGCATCTCAATACTATAGAAAAGCAGATTCATTATTGATAGAAGAAAAAAGAGATAGCTCTGTTGTATATTTTGAAAAAGCACTATCCATTTATAATAAAAATGAAACTTGGGAAAAAATTGCTAGTTGTTATAACAAAATTTCACAAAGCCTTAGAGGGGCTAGGAAATTGGAAAAATTAATGCAAAATTCAAAAAAAGCACTTGAAATTTGTACTAGTTATCTTTCAAATAATAAAGAAGAAGCTAATGCATATGATAATATTGGCTTTTATTATGAAAAAACTCGCAATTATGAAAAAGCTTTAATTTATTATGAAAAATCTCTGTCTTTCAGGAAAGCCATATTTAAAAAAGACCATATTGATATAGCTAAATCTTTTATTAATTTAGGATATTTATATTCAGCGATTTCAGATTATGAAAAAGCACTACTATAACCCGTTGTGCATTTAGAAAAAGTTGCGCAAACTGCTAAAAGGCAGTAAATTGTAGTTACGACACTATAATTCATATGCACAACTTTCAAGCAAATTACGATAAAATACTCAAGGTTTTAAAAGGA